>NZ_RAWB01000310.1 GCF_003612055.1 Corallococcus llansteffanensis | reverse complement strand
CCCTCACGCCTCGCGCTCGTCCGCCCCGGGCACGGCCCCCGGTGCGGCTTCCCCTTCGGACCCTGGCTCTGTTAACGAGCCCGAGCCTTCCGGCGCCGGGCCTTCCGGCACCGAACCTTCCGCTGCCCCCGCGGGCATGATGCCCAGGAGGCGCGTCAACCGGGGCTGCACGCCCGTCTCCGCGAGCAGCGCCTGGAGCTGCAGCCGCGCGCGCCGGTTGTCCCGGTGCACGCGCCGCCCGAGGATGAGCTCGTTCTTCAGCGAGTGCTCCCACCCGGTCAGCTCCGTCACCGTCACCTGGTAGCCGAACGACTCCAGCGTCAGCGCGCGGATGACGTTCGTCAGGTGCGAGCCGAACTCACGCCGGTGCATGGGGTGCTGGAAGAGCAGCGACATGGAGCCGGGCCCCCTCGCCTTCTTCTCCTTGAGCTGCGCGGCCACCTCCGCCTGACAGCACGGCACCACCGCCACGTGGTCCGCGCCGTGCTTGATGGCGGCCACCAGCGCGTCATCCGTGGCGGTGTCGCACGCGTGCAGCGCCATCAGCACGTGGATGCGCTCGGGGTACTGGGCCGCGTCGATGTGCGCCGTCTGGAAGCGCATCCGGTCGAAGTGCAGCCGCTCCGCGCGGCCCTTCGCCCGTTCGGTCAGCTCCGGACGGCCTTCGATGGACAGCAGCTCCCCCGCCTGGGCGTCCTTGAGGAACAGCTCGTAGACGATGAAGCCCAGGTACGCGTTGCCGCTGCCGGCGTCCACCACCAGGGGGTTCGGGTGGCGGGCCTGCACGTCCTCCATCGCGGGGCGCAGCAAGCCCACCAGGTGGTTGACCTGCTTGAGCTTGCGCAGCGCGTCCGCGTTGAGGTGTCCCTCGCGCGTGAGCAGGTGCAGCTCGCGCAGGAGCGCGGGGGACTGGTCCGGCAGCAGCTCCTTGCGGACCTGCGGCGCCTTGACGTTCCGTCTCAGACGGACACCACTTCCATCACTTCGGGGATGGCCTCACGCAGGCGGCCCTCGATGCCCATCTTCAGCGTCGCCGTGGACGACGGGCAGCCCGCGCACGAGCCCTTCATGTGCAGGTAGACGATGCCGTCCTCGAAGCGGTCCAGCGTGATGTCGCCGCCGTCCTGCGCCACCGCCGGACGGATTTCGTCGTCCAGGATGGTCTGGATGCGCTGCTCCACGGAGCCTTCCTGCGACGACGACTGGCGCGCCGCCGCGAGCGCCGCCTCGTCCACCACCGGCAGGCCCTCCGTGAGGTGCGTGTCCAGGGTGGACATCACGGAGTCGTTGAGTTCGTCCCACTCCCCGGAGTCACCCTTCGTCACGGTGACGAAGTTGGTGCCGAGCATCACCGCCGTGACGCCCTGGATGTCCATCAGGCGCAGGGCCAGGGGCGACTTCGCCTCCGCGTCCCCCCGGTTGGTGAAGTTCACGGCGCCACCGCCCAGCAGCTTGCGGTCCACCACGTACTTCAACGTGCTGGGGTTGGGGGTCCACTCGAGCTGGATGTTCACGGACATTCTGTTCTCCCGACGAAAGTCTGCTTCCTCTAAGGCGCGCCGGGCCCCATAGCAACCTGTCCGGCTGTCAGGCAAACGCGCCGCCTGTTCCATTCACTCCGGATGGAGCCCGGAGCCCTTCCGATGTAAGACACCGGGTCCCCGTCCGTCCGGTCCGGGGGCCTCCTCCTTCTTCCCTGCCCTCCTGGCGAGGTTTCCCATGTCCTTCCCGCCGCGCCTCGCCCACCTCGCCACCCGGGCCGTGGTGGTCGCCAAGCTGGGGCCTACCTACGCCGCCGCCCACAGCCTGGACTCGGAGGAATCCGCCCAGCGCCTCTCCACCGCGCTCTCCGGACGGCTCTTGACGTCCCTGCTGGACGCCACCTGGGCCCAGATGCTCGGGGCGACGAAACGTCTCACGGAGGACGGCCTCCTGGAGAAGGTGGCCGCCACCCTGGGCGACCGGCCCCAGCGCCCGGGCAAGGTGGCGACCACGACGCCCGGTTGGAGCGCCTTCCTGGTGCTGGTGGACCTGGAGGCGGGCACGGCCAGTGACGCCGCGCGCCGGGTGATGGAGTCCGACGAGGGCCGCAAGCGCGGCGCCGCCGGGCTCACGGAGGTGGCGACCTTCCTCGCCGCGGAGCTGACGCGCGGCAAGTAGCGGCCCGCCGGGCAGGCGTGGCGGCAGGCGACACGCGCCGTTATAGGCTGGCACTCGGCCCGTCCGCGTCGGCCCCTTCTTCCATGTCCGCCCCGCTCCCCACCACGCTGCGCCTGCTCACGTCCATCACCGACGTCCCCCAGACGGCCTGGGACGCGCTGGTGGACGCAGGCTCCACGCCCTTCCTGGAGTGGGCCTTCCTGGCCGCCCTGGAGGAGAGTGGCAGCGTGGTGCCCGAGCGCGGCTGGCACCCGCGTCACCTCACCCTCTGGCGGGGCTCCCGGCTGGTGGCCGCCGCGCCCGCGTACCTCAAGGACGACAGCCACGGCGAGTTCGTCTTCGACGCCGCCTGGGCCACCGCCGCCGAGCGCGCCGGCCTGCGCTACTACCCCAAGCTGGTGCTCGCGGTGCCCTTCACCCCCGTCACCGGCCGCCGCGTGCTGGTGGCCCCCGGCGAGGACCGCCCCACCCGCGAGGCGGAGCTGTACGGCGCAGCCCTGGAGTACGCCCGCGCGGAGGGGCTCTCCAGCGTCCACGTCCTCTTCCCCACCCCGGAGGAGCTGCCGGTGCTGGAGGCGCAGGGCTACGCGGTCCGCCTGGGCGTGCAGTACCAGTGGACCAACGCGGGCTACCGGACGTTCGAGGACTTCCTCGGCCGCTTCCACGCCAAGCGGCGGCACCAGCTGCGGCGCGAGCTGCGCGCGCCCGAGACCCAGGGCATCACCCTGCGGACGCTCCGGGGCGAGGCCCTGGAGGAGCTGGACCCGGCGGACGCCTGGCGGCTCTACGTCTCCACCGTGGACCGCTACCCGTGGGGTGTGCGGTCGCTCACCCCGGACTTCTTCGCGCGCCTGCTTGGAAGCTTCCGGCACCGGTGCGAGTTCGTGGAGGCCCGGCGGGAAGGCCGGCGGGTGGCGGGGGCGTTCAATTTCATCGGGCCGCGCACGCTGTTCGGCCGTTATTGGGGAGCGCTTGAGTCCCACCCGTTCCTGCACTTCAACGTGTGCCTCTACCACCCGGTGGAGGCCTGCATCGCGCGGGGACTGGAGCGCTTCGAGCCGGGGACCGGGGGCGAGCACAAGCTCACCCGGGGGTTCGAGCCGCACCTCACGTACAGTGCGCATCTCTTCCTCCACCCCGGGTTGGACCGGGCGGTGCGCGGCTTCCTGGCGCACGAGCGGGCGGCCGTTGAAAGCGGCCTGCCGCTCTGGTGGGCGGAGACGGGTTTCAAGGAGCGGGCCTGAAGTTTTTCAAGGCCCGCCAAGGTTCGCGAAGCGAAGGCAAGGGAGTCCGCAAGCCCATGGCGCAGAAGCACCAACACGATGACGGCCAGGTCGTCACGGAGGCCGTCCCCAAGCAGAAGCTGAAGAGGCCGACGCTCTACAAGGTCCTCCTGCACAACGACAACTACACCACGCGGGAGTTCGTGGTGGCCGTGCTCAAGGAGATCTTCCACAAGTCAGAGACGGATGCCGTGCAGATCATGATGCACGTTCATTACAACGGCATCGGCGTGGCGGGTGTTTATACCTACGACGTCGCCGATACGAAGCTCAAGACAGTGGAGGCCGCGGCGAGGGACAACGGGTTCCCCCTGCGGCTGTCCATGGAACCCGAGGAAGGCTGAACCGTGGCAGGACCATCGATTGCCAAAGAATTGCAGGCCAGCTTCCGCACCGCGCTCGACGAGGCGCGGAAGATGCGCCACGAGTACCTGACGCTGGAGCACCTGCTCCTGGCCCTCACCCGTGACTCGCGCACCCGCGAGGTGCTCAAGGCCTGCGGCGCCAACGTCAAGCGCCTGCAGGAGAACCTGACCTCCTTCCTGGAGGAGACGGTCGAACGGCTGCCCGACGACGTGGACGCCGAGCCCCAGCAGACCATTGGCGTGGAGCGCGTGCTTCACCGCGCCGCCATGCACGCCCTGTCCGCCGAACAGAAGTACATCGACGGCGGCGACGTGCTCGTGGCCATGTTCCGCGAGGAGGAGAGCCAGGCCCTGTTCCTCCTCCAGCAGGAGGGCGTCACCCGCCTGGACCTGCTCAACTTCATCTCCCACGGCATCAGCAAGGACGGCGAGGAGACCGGCGACAGCAGCAGCAGCCGGGGCGCCGCGCCCGCCGGGGACGACGAGGACGGCGAGTCGTCGCGCAAGAGCCCGCTGGAGGCGTACGCCACCCAGCTCAACGCCGAGGCGAAGGCGGGCCGCATCGACCCGCTCATCGGCCGTGACAAGGAGCTGGAGCGCACCATCCAGGTGCTCTGCCGCCGCCGGAAGAACAACCCGCTCTACGTGGGCGAGGCCGGCGTGGGCAAGACGGCCATCGCGGAGGGCCTGGCGCTCCACATCACCGAAGGCCGCGTGCCCGAGGCGCTGAAGGACGCTGTGGTCTACTCGCTGGACATGGGCGCGCTGCTCGCGGGCACCAAGTTCCGCGGCCAGTTCGAGGAGCGCTTGAAGGGCGTGCTCAAGGCGCTCCAGGAGCTGCCCGACGCCATCCTCTTCATCGACGAGATCCACACCATCGTCGGGGCGGGGGCCACGAGCGGCGGGTCCATGGACGCGTCCAACCTGCTCAAGCCCGCGCTGGCGAGCGGCCGGCTGCGCTGCATCGGGTCCACGACGTTCCAGGAGTTCAAGGCGTCGTTCGAGCGCGACCGCGCCCTGTCCCGGCGCTTCCAGAAGATCGAGGTCGCCGAGCCCAGCGTGGAGGACACCGTCCTCATCCTGGAGGGGCTGCGAAGCCGCTACGAGGAGCACCACCACGTGAAGTACGCGGAGGGTGCCCTGCGCGCGGCGGCGGAGCTCGCGGCCAAGCACATCAACGACCGGTTCCTGCCGGACAAGGCCATCGACGTCATCGACGAGTCGGGCGCGGCCGAGCGGCTGAAGCCGGAGGGCGTGCGCACCGGCAACGTCACCGCGCACGACGTGGAGCAGGTCGTCTCCAAGATGGCGAAGATTCCGGCCAAGAGCGTGTCCGCCAGCGAGGGCGTGCAGATCCAGAACCTCGACAAGGAGCTCAAGGGCGTCATCTTCGGCCAGGACAAGGCCATTGAAGAGATGGTCAGCGCCATCAAGCTGTCGCGCTCCGGCCTGCGCGCGCCGGAGAAGCCCATTGGCAGCTTCCTCTTCTCCGGCCCCACGGGCGTGGGCAAGACGGAGCTGGCGAAGCAGCTGGCGCTGAGCCTGGGCGTGGAGTTCCTGCGCTTCGACATGAGCGAGTACTCGGAGAAGCACACGGTGAGCCGGCTCATCGGCGCGCCCCCGGGCTACGTGGGCTTCGACCAGGGCGGTCTGCTCACGGACGCCGTGCGCAAGCACCCGTACGCGGTGCTGGTGCTGGATGAAATCGAGAAGGCCCACCCGGACCTCTTCAACATCCTGCTCCAGGTGATGGACCACGCGACGCTCACCGACAACAACGGCCGCAAGGCGGACTTCCGCAACATCATCCTCGTCCTGACCACGAACGCGGGCGCGCAGGAGATGAGCACCAAGGCCATGGGCTTCGGTGACACCGGGGTGGTGGTGGACGGCTCGCGGGCGAAGAAGGCCATCGAGCGCACCTTCACGCCGGAGTTCCGCAACCGCCTGGACGGCTGGATCCTGTTCTCCGGCCTGCCCCCGGAGGTCATCCTCAAGGTCGTGGACAAGGAAGTGCGCCTGCTCCAGAAGGTGCTCGACGAGAAGAAGGTCAAGCTCTCGCTCACGCCCGCCGCGCGCGCGTGGCTCGCGGAGCACGGCTACGACCCCGCCTTCGGCGCGCGCCCCATGGCGCGGCTCGTGGACAACTCCCTCAAGAAGCAGCTCGCGGAGGCCCTGCTGTTCGGCGCCCTCAAGGGCGGCGGCGTCGCCCGCTTCGACGTGGTGGACGACGCGCTGAAGCTCGTCTCCGAGGCCGCCGAGGCCGTGCCCGCTTAAAGGCACGGTCATCGCCTGAAACACCGAGGCCCCGGGCCCCCACAGCATGGGGACTCGGGGCCTTCGTGTTTCCAGCGCGTGCGGCTTGCCGGCGGGCTACTGCTTCTTCGCTTCGACCTTCGCCTCGACGCGGTAGGCGCCCACGGCGCTGGAGAGCTGCTCGGAGATGATCTGCAGCGTGGTGGCCGCCTCGCCGGTGGAGCCAATGCGGGCCACGGTGTCGTCCATCATCTTGGACAAGTCGTTCACCGCGAGGGTGATTTGATTGATGCCCACGTTCTGCTGGTTCACCGCGGCGGCGATCTGCCGGACGGCGGCGGCGTTGTCCTGGACGATGGAGGACAGCTCGCGGAGGTTCTGCCCGCTGGCGCGCACCTGCTCCAGGCCCGCCTCCATGCGCTCCGCGCCGCGCTCGGTGATGCGCACCGCCGCGGTGACGGAGGCGGCGATGTCGTCCAGCAGCTCCCGCACCCGCGTGGTCGCCTGGATGGACTGGTCCGCGAGGGCGCGAATCTCCCGCGCCACCACGCTGAAGCCCTTGCCGTGCTCGCCGGAACGCACGGCTTCAATGGCCGCGTTGAGCGCGAGCATGTTGGACTGGTCCGCCAGGTCCTTCACCGTCTGGGTGATGCCGCCAATCTGGCGGGTGCGCTCGCCCAGCTCCAATATCTTCTCCGCGATCTCCCCCACCTGCGCGCGGATGTCGTTGAGCCCCGCCATCGTCTGCTCGATGGAGGCCTCGCCCGCCTTCGCCAGGGTGTCCGCGCGCTCGGCCACGCTGAGCACGCTCTCCGCCTTCTGCGCGGCCAGCGTGGAGGTCTGTTTGATCTCCTGCGCCGTCACCTGCGTCTCCTGCAGCGCGGCGGCCTGGCGCGAGATGGTCTGCGCCTGGTCCGTGGAGGACGCGTTGAGGTGGTCGGTGGACTGGGTGAGCGCGGTGGCCGCGTGCTGGAGGTTGAGGGTGACCTCGCGCAGCTTGCCCACCATCTGCGAGAAGGAGTTCGCCAGCCGCCCCACCTCGTCGTTGCCCCGGGCGGTGATGGGGCGGGTGAGGTCGCCGGACTCCACGATGTGGCCCGCCACCGACGTGAGCTCCGCCAGGGGGCGCACGATGCTCCGGCCGAACAGCGCCGCCAGCACCACGCCGCCCGCCTCCAGCATCAGCGCGAACAGCAGCATCTTCCAGCGCAGCGCGTTCACCTTCACGTCGATGAACTCGCGCGCCATGCCCACGTGCACGGTGCCCAGCCGGCCTTCCGCCACCGGGGCCGCCACGTCCAGGGCACGCAGCGTCCTGCCCCCGCGCAAGAGCCGCACCTCCGGGATGACACGCATGCCCTCCCGGCCCACCGTCGTCCGCGCCTCGGTGGCGACCTTCAGCGCCTCCGGGAAGGCGCCCTTGAACGAGTGCACCAGCACGTAGCCCGTGGGGTCCTGGATGAAGAGGTACGCCAGGTCATCGCGCTCGCGGAACGCCTCCAGCAGCGGCTGCAGCGACCCCATGCCGGCGGACACGCCCTGCTCCGCGGCGATGGCCAGGCTCAGCGCCAGGGCCTGGCCCTCGCTGGCGTGGCGCTCCTCCAGGTTGGCCTCCATCTGGCGCGTGGCGATGAGGGTGAGGAAGAAGGCCACGGTGGCGCTGACGACGGCCGTGACGAGCACGAACTTCGGCGCGAGCCCGAGCCCACGGAGGAAGGGAAGGCGGAGCGGGGCGATCGGCTTCAAGGGGACTCTCCTTGGACCCTGCGTTCAGACGACCGGGCGGCGGCCGTCACGCACCAGGGCCTCCGCGCGGGGGGGGGGCCTGCGGGCGCAAGGCTCATCGTGGGCCGCCATCCGGCCCACGCGTGGGGCGGAACGTGGGGCGCTGGCAGCTCTGCAGGATGAGCTCCGCCACCGACGACAGGGGCACGCCCCCGTCGGTGGCCTTCAGCTCCACCGCGGCGCGCGGCATGCCGTAGACGACGCTCGACGCCTCGTCCTGGGCGAAGGTGACGCCCCCCGCGATGCGGATGGACAAGAGCCCCCGCGCGCCGTCCTCGCCCATGCCGGTGAGGACGCCGCCACCACAGCGCCGGCCGTACGCCGTCGCCAGCGAGTTCAGGAGCACGTCCCCGTTGGGACACGGCCCGCCGTGGCTGCGCTGCAGCCGGGCCAGGCCCGCGCTGTCCACCAGCAGGTCGTGGCCGTCCAGCGGGAAGTACACCCGGCCCGGCTCCAGCCGCTCGCCGTCGCGCGCCATGGTGACGTTGAGCTCGCACACCTGGGACAGCCAGCGCACCATGCCCTGCGTGAAGCCCACGGTGATGTGCTGGGCGATGAGCACCGGCACCGGCAGGTCCTTGGGCAGCTTGGAGAGCACCTCCGCCAGCGCGGGCGGCCCGCCGGTGGAGGCGACCAGCCCGAACACGTCCACCCGCGCCCCGGTGGGCAGCGGCTGCGGCTGCGAGACGCGCGGGCGGCGGGAGATGACGGGCACCTCCGCCATCAGGCACACCGAGTGCGCCAGCTCCCGGCCCCACTTGCGCAGCTCCTCCGCGTTCGTGACGTTGGGCTTGCCGATGAGCTCCAGCGCCCCGGCGCTCATGGCCTGGAAGCCCAGGTCCACGCCGCGCTGCTCCGCCACGGCGCTCACGACCAGGATGCGCGCGGGCGCCTGGGACATGATGTGGCCGATGGCCGCCGGGCCGTCCAGGCCGGGCAGCAGCAGGTCCATGGTGATGACGTCCGGGCGCAAGAGCCGCGCGAGCTGCACGGCGCGGTTGCCGTCCGCCGCCCGGCCGACGACCTCGATGCGCGGCTCCTCGGTGAGCAGCGCGGTGAGCGTGTTGGCCATGGTGGGCGAGTCGTCCACCACGAGCACGCGAATCTTCTTCGTGCTCAAGCGCGGCTCCCCCGGCGGCTCATCACGTCCAGCACCTCGGCGAGCAGGCGGCCCGCGGCGCACTCGCGCTTGCTGAGGAAGCCGTCCGCGCCGGACGCCAGCCCCCGCTCACGCGCGGGCGCGCTGTCGTGCGCGGACACCAGGATGACGGGCAGCGTGCGCGTCTCCTTCTTGTCCCGCAGCCGCGCGATGAGCTCCGTGCCGTCCATCTCTTCCATGTCCAGGTCGCAGATGACGACGTCGTAGGTGTCCGCGGCCAACCGCTCCAGCGCCCGGGCCCCGCTGGCCGCCAGGTGCACCTGGAAGCCGCCCGCCTCCAGCATCGCCCGGTGCAGCGCGCGCGCGGTGAGCGAGTCGTCCACCACCAGCGCCCGCCGGCTCGCCGCCGACACCTGCGCCTTCTCCGAATCCGACACCACCCAGTCCGGCCGGAGGATGAGCAGGAGCTCGCCGCGGCTGAGCGTCGCCGCGCCCTGCCAGGCCGCCACGTCGCGCACCTCCGAGGGCAGCGGGCGGATGACCAGGTCCCGGTCCCCCACCACCGCGTCCACCACCAGCGCCACGCGCCGGCCGCCGCTCTGCACGATGAGCATCGGCTGGCCTTCCGCGGGCGGCGTGGACGCGCGCAGGCCCAGCCGCGCGCCCAGGTCCACCACCGGCAGCAACTGCCCCAGGTGCTCCAGGTGCGCCCGGCGCCGGCCCACGCGCAGCAGGTCCGCGCGCGCCAGCTGCGTGGACTCCACCGCCAGCATGGGCAGGCCCACGAACTGCTCCAGCGCGCGCACCATCAGCACGGGGGAGCTGCCCAGGTCCACCGGCAGCGTGAGCACGAAGCGCGTGCCCTGCCCGCGCGTGCTGGCCACCTCGATGCGGCCCTGCAGCGACTCCACCGTGGCGCGCACCGCGTCCAGCCCCACGCCGCGCCCGGAGGTGTCCGTCACGTCCGTGCGGGTGCTGAAGCCCTCGCTGAAGATGAGGTCGCGCACCTGGTTGTCGTTGAGCCGCGCCAGCTCGTCCGCCGTCACCAGCCCGCGCTTCTCCGCCACGCGGCGCACGGCGACCAGGTCGATGCCGCGCCCGTCGTCACTCGCCTCCAGGTAGAGGAGATTTCCCTGCTGCTCCACCCGCAGCGTGAGCGCGCCCTCCTGGTGCTTGCCGGCCTTCTCGCGCTCGGCGGGCATCTCCAGGCCGTGGTCCACCGCGTTGCGCAAGAGGTGCACGAGCGCGCCCTGGAGCTTCTCCAGCAGGCGCCGATCCAACGACACCTCCGCGCCCACCACCGACAGCCGCGCCTCCTTGCCCAGCTGGCGCGACAGGTCGCGCACCATGCGCTGCAGGGGCTCCAGGATGGTGCGCGTGGGCCGCGTGGTGATGGCCTTGAGGCCCTCCTCCAGCGCGTCCACGATGTCGCTCGTCTCCTCGCCGTCGGTGCGCAGCGAGCGGCCCGTGCCGGACAGGAGCGTGCGCGCCTCCGCCGTCTCCGCGAGCAGGCCCTGCTTGGCCAGCAGCGTGGACACCCGCTCCAGCTCCCGGCTGCGCTCCTCCACCCGCAGGCGCACCTCGCGC
Organism: Corallococcus llansteffanensis; assembly: GCF_003612055.1. Taxonomy (GTDB): domain Bacteria; phylum Myxococcota; class Myxococcia; order Myxococcales; family Myxococcaceae; genus Corallococcus; species Corallococcus llansteffanensis. The sequence continues at coordinate 1,434 of NZ_RAWB01000310.1, read as the reverse complement.
AGGCGCTCCACCTCGCGCATGAGGGACGTCACCTGACGCGCGCTCACCCGCCAGCCCGCGTCCGCGGACTCGCCCTGGGGCTCCTGCGCGGGAGGGGCACCGGACTCCGACGGGCCCGGGCCCACCAGGGCAGGCGCCTGCGCTGGAGCCTGCGCGAAGGCCCCGCCCGGCAGCACGGCGGCGGCCTCCGGCGGCGGCGCGGACGCGACCAGCTGGGCGAGCGCGGCGGCGGGGTCCGGCAGGTAGTCGCCCCGGCCGTCCGCGTGCGCCTGGGCGCGCAGCATGAACAGGTCCAGCCCGTGCAGCAGGATGTCCACCACCGGGCGCGGCATCTTCTGCGTGGTGGCCTTGAGCGGCGCCAGCGCGTCTTCCAGCCGGTGGGCGATGTCGCCCAGGTCCTGGAGGCCCAGCGACGCCGCGCTGCCCTTCAGCGTGTGCAGGTGGCGGCCCAGCCGGGTGTAGATCTTCGCGAGCGCGTCGTTCTCCAGCCCCTCGCGCTCCAGCTCCAGCAGGTCCATGGTGACCTTCTGGATGACCTCCTGCGCCTCGACGGCGAAGCCGGCGACCAGCCCCTGCAGCATCGGATCAACGGCCATGGCGCACCCCTGCTTCCGACACGGAGAACAGGCGCTTCGGGTCGATGAGGTGGATGAGCTGCCGGTCCTGGGTGAAGACCTCCATCACCGGCCCTTCGGCCCGGGCGCGCGCGGCCTCCACCGACGCGAGCGACAGCGTGGTGGGGCGCGGGATGGCCTCGCAGTCCAGCGCGCACAGCTCCCCGTCGCCCCGGTCCACCACCAGCAGCACGGCGGGGTCCTGCCGCCACCCGTGGCCGCCCAGGAGCGACGCCAGGCTCAGCGCGGACAGCACCTGGCCCTGGAAGCGCAGCACGCCGATGACCGCGGGCTCCGACAGCGGCACGGGCGTCACCATGCGCAGGGGCAGCGCGGCGCGCAGCGACTCCAGGGGCAGCGCGTAGCGCTCCTCGCCCAGGGGGAACTCGGCGATCCAGTGGACCGCCTCCTCCACGGACGACTCACCCTGCTCGCGCAGGCGCGCGGCCCGGCGCGCGAGCAGATCGCGCGTCTCTTCTTCCAGGGCCTCGTCCACCATCCGCGGCGTCCCCTTCATTCCAGCGCCCCCAGATTCAGGTAGGCGTCAGCGGACGCCAGATAGAAGCGCGCAGGCAGCGCCTCCGGTCCATCCACCAGCGTGTCTGGCGGCAGTTGTCCGGCGCGCGTGCGCAAGGCGCGCATCAGCGGGAAGGCCGCGTCCCGGGCTCCCGCGCGCTCGCGCAGCAGCGCCAGCTCCAGCAGACCCGGCAGGTAGTCCGGCGCCTGCTTCACGAGCAGCTCCAGCACCGCCGTCGCGCCCGCCACGTTGCCCTCTTCAATCCGCTCCAGCGCCTGCAGGTGCAGCCGCGCGGGCGGCGGC
>NZ_RAWB01000030.1 GCF_003612055.1 Corallococcus llansteffanensis | reverse complement strand
AGAGAAGCCATGTTGAGGGTGGGGGCTGGAGCGGTCGCGTGGCGCGCTATGCTGGTTCGCCAGCTCCCATGGCCTCCTCTCGGAAATCCCCAGGTTTCGTCCGCGGCCTCGTGCCGCCTGCGCTGCTGCTCTTTGCCCTGCCGCTGTTCGGGCTCTGGTTCTCCGGTCATGCCTCCGACCGCTTCGACGCGGATGTGCTCGAAGCCATCAAGAGGCAGCTGGACCAGGACATGTCGTTGAGCGACGCGGACCGTCAGGAGGCGTTCGCCTTCTACCGCGCGGTCCCTGCGTCGGCGGCCTGTCTGGGCGACGACGTGGAGCTGACGCGCTACCGCAACAGCCTGGGCGACGCGTGCTCGGACCTGAAGCAGTTCCAGTGGGCCCGTCTTGCCTCCTGGATCCTGCTGGCGCTCGGGCTTGCCTCCACGGGGATCGCGCTCCTGTGCGGCCTGGCGGCGTTCATCTCACGCCCCTTCCAGTACGGCGGCTTCGTGGTCGGCTGGCACGTGCTCCGCATCTCCAGCGCGCTCCAGGTGCTGGGACAGGGCGCCCTGCTGGTGTGGCTCTCCTACTGGACGACCGCGCTGTGGTTCCACAGCTACTACCCGAAGCTCATCCTCCTCATGGCCGGCGTGGCTTTGATCGCCGTGTTCGTGGTGGTCGTGGCCATCTTCCATCGCCCGCCCACGGACTTCGAGGTGGAGGCGGAGGAAGTCACCGAGGAGCGGGCCCCGGAGCTGTGGGCCTGCGTGCGCCGGCTGTGCGAGCGGCTGAAGACGTCCCCGCCCGACCACATCCTCGCGGGCATCGACACCAACTTCTTCGTCACCGAGCATGAAGTGCGCGTAGGCGGGCGCATGCTCTCGGGCCGCACGCTCTTCGTGAGCCTGTCCCTGCTGCGCATGCTGGAGCGCTCCGAGGCGGAGGCGGTGCTGGCGCACGAGATGGGGCACCTCCTGGGAGGCGACACGGGGCACAGCAAGCGGCTGGCGCCCGTGCTGTCGCACTTCGGCCACTACCTGCAGACGCTGCACGAGGGCGGCATGACGCTGCCCATCTTCTATTTCATGAGGGCCTATCGCGTGCTGTTCGAGCTGTCGCTGGGCCGCGGCCAGCGCGCCAGTGAGCTCGCGGCGGACCGGCTGGCGGCGGGGGTGACGTCGGGGCAGGACATCGCCCGCTCGCTGGTGAAGGTGGGCGCGTACGCAAGCTTCCGTGCGCGCGTGGAGGAGAAGCTCTTCGCCGAGGATGCGCGGCACCACTCGGTGGCCATCGCGCAGCGGGTCGCGCACGGCTTCTCCGAGTATGCCCGGTCCGAGGCGGTGCACGACGACTTGCAGCGTGCCGTGACACCCCATCCCTTCGACTCCCATCCGCCCCTGGCCGCGCGCATGGAGAACGTGGGCGTCCACCTCAAGCCCGCGGACATGTCGCAGGCGCTTCTGGAGCCCGTGGCGTCCTCGTGGGTGGACGCCATCGTGGACGCGGAGGCCATCGAGGCGCGGCTGTGGGGCGTCTACGAGGAGCGCTTCGCCCAGGCCCATGACCTGGCACTCGCCTGCCGCTACGAACCGGCCACGGACGAGGAGCGGCAACTCGTGGAGAAGCACTTCCCGCCGAAGGTCTTCGAAAGCAAGGAGGACGGCTACGAGGTGCGGATGGACCATGCGCAGGTGAGCTGCACGGAGTGGGAGCAGCCCGTCCTGTTCGACCAGGTCGCTACCGCCTCCACCGCCGAGCGCCTGTTCAAGAAGTACCTGGACCTGGATGTCATTGGAGAAGGCCGCTTCACCCGCCGGCGCTCCATCTGCCTGAGCAAGCTCAAGGATCCGGATGCGGTGCTCCAGGCCTTCCAGGGCTACCTGGGACGACACAGGTTCATGAAGGCGCACCGTCCCGACTCGCAGGCCGCCTGAGCGGGAGCTCCGCCCGCGGGCGCCATGGTGACTGGCGCCATCCTCCTGGTGACCGCGGTCACCGGCTGGAGGCCTGACGCGCGTTCCCCGAAGTCATCCGAACCCTGGGAAATCGACGGGTTGCGGGAGCCCACCGGGTTGGCATCCGCGCTGCAATGAGACGGCGCATCGATGTCCCGAACCCGGTGACCCCATGATCCTCGCCAAGCCCACGGCCCTCTCGTCTTCCATGCTGCGTCCAAGCACGGCTCCGTCCGCTCCCGTCAACCCGAAGCAGCTGCTGTCGGCGGGACCCGTTCAGGACGTGCGGGCTCGAAGCCCCCAGGGCGCACGGGGCTTCAGCCCGGTGGATTCCTTCGAGCCCGCGGCGGTCATCAACCGGAGGCAGCCCCGCTCCCCGGAGCTCCAGCCGGCTGCCGCGGCTCCCCGGTCCTCCGGCTCTGGCATCCCGAGCGCCAACGACAAGCGGCCGGCTGGCGACACCCGGACGGCGGCGCAGATTGTCGATGACTCGCCCGTGCTGAAGAAGCTGGGCCGCCAGAAGGACATCAAGTTCGAGCAGCTGTGCAAGCAGACCGGCGTCGACCCCAAGCTCGACCTGAAGGACCCGAAGCAGAACGCCGACGGCGTCTACCGGCTGACCCAGGTGCTGGAGTTCATCGACAGCGCCAAGGCCTCCACGGGTGGGGACCGCGCGAGCAAGGTCCAGAACGGCCAGGGCGACGGCAACATCGAGGGCATCACCAAGGACGGCGATGCGCGCCACGGCACGGAGGCCGGCATGCTCAAGGACTTCGCCGAGAAGGGCTACTCCTTCCTGGGCGACCACCAGTTGCCGACCACGAAGGACACCCACGTCAAGGCGGACGGCAGCAACAAGGACAACTTCCAGTGGTTCGCGGGCGAGGCGGGCAAGGCCCTGTGGTTCCTGCCGGGAGTCAGCAACGTCCTGACGGGGATCGGCAACTCGGAAGGGGGCTTCAAGGGAGTCCTCGAGGGCGCCGCGACCGGCTACTTCAACACCTTGAAGGGCGCCGCGGAGGGCGTCGTCGGGTCCATCACGAAGGGCCGCGCCAACCCGGCGTCCATGATCTTCGGAGGCGTCATGGGCGCGCTGGGGAGCACCGAGGCCGCGCCGCAGCCGGTGAAGGACATCGCCAACCTGTTCTGAGCCAGGGGCACACGGCGTGACGTGCCCCGGGCGGCGGCGGCGGCTTTGACACTCACCGAAACAGCTCAGTCCACGACTGCGGTGGCTTCGATCTCCACGAGGACGCCCGGCTCGAAGAGCACGGAAACCCCGATGAGCGACGCCGGCGCCGGGACGATCCGCAACTCCTTGGAGACCTGCTCGATGCCGGCGAGGAAGGCTGGCATCAATTCATGCTTCCAGTCGACCACGTAGAACGTCAGCCGGACGACGTCGCTGAACGTCGCCCCGGCAGCCGCCAGGGCGATGGCGACGTTGCGGTAGGCCTGCGCCACCTGTCCCGCCAGGTCCCCCCGCGCGACGAGCTGCCCCTCCGCGTCGTACGCGACCTGTCCTGCGACGTGTACCTGCCGGGTGCCGGTGGCGATCGCCACCTGCCGGTACACGTCGGGCTTCATGAGTCCATCGGGGTTGATCAGGGTCACGGGCATGGAGGCGCTCCAGACGAATGGGTGGATGCCGGGCTCGTATACCGGGCCCATTGACGAACGGCGTTCCCCTCTTCAGCGACGCGGTCGCTACAATGGAGCGCCCTCGATGAAACGCGCCCAGCTGGATGAAATCTTCGCCTTCATGGCCGTCGTGGACGCGGGCAGCTTCGTGGGCGGCGGCCAGGCCCTCGGCCTGACGCGCTCGGCGGCGGGCAAGGCATTGGCCCGGTTGGAATCCCGCCTCGGGGTGCGCCTGCTCAATCGCACGACACGCCAGCTGAGCCTCACCGATGAGGGCCGTGTCTTCCACGAGCATTGCCTGCAGGTTCTCGCGGCCCTGGACGACGCGGAAGCCAGCGTCGGGCAGCGCGCGGGAACTCCCCGGGGGGTTCTCCGGCTCACCCTTCCGGCCGCATTCGGCAGACGGCAGGTCCTTCCCTTGCTGCGGGACTACCTGCGCACCTGGCCCGAGCTCCAGGCAGAGGTGAGCTTCACGGATCGCGTCTCGGACATCGTCGAGGAGGGCTACGACCTGGCCGTGCGCATCAATGCGTCCAGCACTGATACGCGCCTGGTCTCCCGGGTCGTGGCTCGACACCCGGTGTTCATCTGCGCCGCGCCCTCCTATCTCAAGGCGCATGGCGAACCCGGCACACTGGAGGATCTCGCGGCGCATGACTGTCTGCTCTTCAGCAGCCGGACGCGACGGCAGCACTGGCGTCTGCGTGAGAAGGGCGGCCCCCTGGTGAAGGTGGAGGGACGAAGCCGCCTGCGGCTCGACAGTGGGGAGGCGCTCCGGGACGCGGCCATCGCGGGACTGGGCATCGCCTATCTGCCCGGCTTCCTGGTCGATGAAGACCTGGCGAGCGGGCGGCTCAAGGCGCTGCTGCCCTCATGCGAGACGGAGCACGTCCCGATCATGGCGCTCTACCCGAGCAGACGTCACCTGCCGGCGAAGGTGCGGCGCTTCATCGACCTGATGGTCGAGCAGTGGAGCGCGACCACCAAGGCCTGGAAGGCAGGGGCGAGCTGACGTCGAGCTCGCCCCTGCCGCTCCATCACTTTACGGCGCTGCTCGGCACAGGCCCGCACCTGCACTTCGAGGACTGGGTTCCCGGCTACGGCACGGATGCCCCGTAGCCAGGAGCGAGGGTGTGGGCCTTCACCCTGGAAGTGGGGCGCCCCCGATTCACGCGGGGGCGCACCGGCGGTGAGTGGTGGCACTCGCGGCTTCCAGGTGAGCATTCCGCGCATGACCGCATCTCCTGGGCCGGGTGACTCCGTGGCGGCGCTCCGCGCGCCGGATGTGCAGGGCGCCTTCAAGGGCCGCACGATGGGCACGGCCATCGTGGGCACCGTGCTGGTGGTGGCGCACAACTCCCTGCCTCCCGCCCAGGACGAGTGGGTGCACTACTGCGCGCTCATCGCCGCCTTCCAGGACACCGGCACCGCGCAGCTCGTGCTGGCGGAAGGGTCTGGCCCCAATGCTTCCCAGCGCCAGCAGGCGCTCAACAAGGTGCCCAAGGGCTTCGCCATTCCGCCCACGGCCGTATTCACCCGCTCGGCCCTGGTGCGCGGCATCGTCACCCTCTTCAACTGGTTCACCCCGCGCTCCATGCGCGCCTTTCCGCCCGGGGACGTCGCCGCCGCGGCCGTGCACCTGAAGATGACGGAGGCGCAGCTCCAGCACGTCCTGGATGTTGCCCATGCGCTGCTGCCGCCGGAGCCGTAGGCCCTGAGAATCCTCGTACGGACGTCGCGCAAAAAGTCGCATCCGCCCCGGAGATGCCCACCACCGGGCCACCACCACCATCCGGTGGCACTCCGTCGCGAAGGGGACCGCGTTGTCTTTGCGTCCTGAGCTCCTCGCCAGGAACGGAGGCGCATAGGCGGGATGGAAGCCACGTCGAGGGTGAGGACTGCAGCGGAGGTGCCGTGGACGGGCCAGCTCGCCCCCCCTGACCCAGCGGATGAACCCGTACGGATCGCTGAGCTACACCGATGCGGTGTTGGCGAAGTCGCTCCTGCCACGGGAGTGGCCGGACAACCCCCACAGCCAGGTCACCCTCTGGGCGCTCTACGAGATCGCCGTCCGCAGCGTGCCCGTCAGTGTTTCGCCGCCATAGGACGCTGCTTCGCACGCAGGCTCAGCAGAACGCCCGCAAGCAGCGCGGCGCCACCCAGTAGCAGCCGCTGGGTGAGGGGCTCTCCGAGCAGCAGCACCGCGCCCACCGCTGCGATGACCGGGACGCACAGCTGCACCACCGCCGCGCGCGCGCTGGTCAGGTGGGGCAGCGCTGCGTACCAGAGGCTGTAGCCCACGCCCGAGGCGAGCGCGCCTGACGTGGCCGCGAGCAGCAGCCCCTTCGGCGACGGGTGTGGGGCCGCGTCCAGAGCGCGGGCAAGCATCACGAGTGCCAGGGCCAGCGGCACGCTGCGCACGAAGTTGCCGGCCGTCGCCGCGAGAGGGTCCGTGCTCCCACGCCCCCGCAGGCTGTAGATACCCCACGCCACGCCCGCCGCGGCCATGAGCCCCGCGCCGAGCGCATCCGGCGCGCTCGCTCCAGGAAGCGTGAGCCCCGCGAGCCCTGCGAGTGCCACCGCGAGCCCCACCCACTCGAGCGCACCCGGCCGCTCACCGTGCGCGAGCCCTGCCGCGAGCATGGTGAGCTGCACGCAGCCGAAGAGCAGCAGGGCGCCCACGCCCGCCCCGATGCGCACGTACGCGAAGCTGAAGCCGGCCGCATAGGCGAAGAGCGCAAGCGCCGAGGCCCAGCTCCCGTGCCCCGTCGCCCCGCGACCGCCCCGTCGGAGCCGCAGCAGCAGCGCGAGCGCCAGCGCTCCCGACGCAAGCCGCACCAGCGTGAACGAACCCGCGTCGATGCTGCGCGCCGCGCCGCCCGAGAGGGCAGCGCGGCACAGCAGCGAGTTCGCGGCGAAGCCCAGGAGGGCAAGCAGGGTGAGGAGGGGAGTGCTCACGCAGCAGGGACATAGCGGGCCGCGTGACGCGCGTCACGTCCCCTGGGCATCATCTCCCGGCTGAAGTGTTCCCTCTCCTCGGCCCCGGGCGTGTCACAACGCACTGCAGGCCCAGACGCCAAGGGGCGTACAGAAGCAATTGGGATTGGGGTGGCCCGTCAGACAGCAACTCCGCGACGCGCCAACGGGCGAACACGGGGTCCCCGCGAGCTTGCTGCAGCGATTGTTCAGCCCACAGATGGGGGTGGATGTAAAACAGATATTGTAGAGGCCATCGCACTCGACGGAGTCCGCCTGCACCGAACAGGTGTTCCCCTCACAAGACACCGTCGAGCCATTCGGACAGGTCTGTGAGCACGTGACGAGGGCGCTCGACTCCTGCCCCAGCTCCGGCGCCTCGACAGGTTCCAATCCACCACAGGCCACCAGCACCGGGACGACGAGCACCGTCAGCACACCCAGGAAGCTCTTCATGGCGTATCTCTCCTTGAGGGGTTGAGCGGCATCGAATCACAAGATGCGCTCATTTCGCCACGGAGTTGCTTCCAGCAACCGCAGCACCCGGTGGCGCATCACCCCTCTTGGATTGCGCTGACACCTACCAATATGGGCGGTAGGTTCACCGCAAGCGCAGCGTCCCCTTTCCTCCTCGCGAGGAAGCCTCAGTCCTTTTCCGCAGGTGGCAAGGCGCTGCCAGGGGCTGCAAACCCCTGCCAACCGGCCCCACCCGGCTCATCACCGATGGGGCCCTGGTTCAAATCCAGGGGGGCCCACTCCCCTCACCTCCGCCAGCGGCAGCCGCGTCTTGAGCAGCAGTGTCTCCAGGGTGGGGCGCAGGTCGTGATTGAGGAGGGCCGTCAACGAATCCCGATGTCCGTGCCGTCCGAGGCCGCGCTCTTTCCGGGCGAACCCGGAGCCAGGCGGAAGCCGGACCAGTCCGTGGGAGCGGCTCCCCCCATGAACACCGGGACTCCGGTCAGCTCGCCGCTCTGGGCGTATTGCCGGAGGAGGTTGTGGTGGCGCTCCGCCACGGTGGAGCCGTTGTTCACCGAGATTTCAGTCGCCACGTTGTCAACGATCACCGTGCCCCGCCCGACGTCGTCCGCTGTCTTGCGAGTGATGTCGATGATCCCGCAGGGGAGGTTCCAGTCGCACGCCCCGTGCTGCAGCGTATTGTGGCGAACGATCGAACCGTCATCCGAGTAGAGCTCGATGGCCCACGGGCGACCGCGCAGATCCAGCACGTTGTCTTCGATGACCGCGCGCTCGACGCCGTCGTAGGCGACGATGCCCGAAGCGCAGTTGAGGAAATAATTCCCTCGAACCACCGCGCCCGGAGCTCCGAGCAGCTGGATCGCGTCGGTGTGGTTGGGGCCATTCTCCTGGATGTCCTTGAACTGATTGTTGAGGATGTTGACCCCCACCCCGGTCTGGATGCCGTCCGCGTCGCCCCCCTCGAAACGCGAGTTCTGGATGGTGACGCCGGAGTGTGTCGAGCTGCTGTAGGGCAAGTGAATGCGTGCCGGTACGGCGCCCGTGGGGGCGTTGATGTTGAGATGCGTGTTGCCGTCGAACAGGATGTTGGACTGGGCCACCCCGTCAATCATCGCGGCGCCCGTGAAGCGGCTGCCGGTGATCGTCACGTTGCGGGTGGAGCCCAGCAACACGGCCGAGGTGAGGGTGAGTCCCTCGATGCGGACGTTGTTCGCGCCGTTGAAGCGGAGCGCCAGGGTTGGGGTGGCCCCGCTCTGGGGCTTGACGGTGACCACTCCGGGCTTTGCTCCCGCGGAGAACGTGCCGTAGCTCCCACTGGCCAGGCAGATCGTCTGCCCTGCGGTCGCCGCGCTCCATTGGCTTGCCAGCGTCGCCGCGTTGGTGGCGAGCCGGTCGCAGGTCGCGAGGCCCACGCGCCGGCTGCCGTCGTCACCTTCCGCTTCCGACACTTCGCCTCCACAGCTCATGGCAAGCCACGACAGGGCGAGCATGAAGGCAGCGCGGATGGAGCGTCTCGAAGAATGGACTCTGGGGCTCATGCTTCCTTCCTTTCAGGTATTGAATGGAACATCACATCTGCCGAAATCCGAAGACTTGTGCCTTCAGTAGTCCGTCGTGCCGGTGCTGTTGTCGGGACGCAGGAACTGGTTCGCGTAGGGACCGTCTGCCCAGCGATTGTTCGACCAGACGTTCCCACCGGTCTTGTAGTTCGCCGCCCCGGAGCCCCTGTAGATGGCCGGCGTGTAGTCCGGGTCGTCGAAGTCAGGGCTCCACGTCCAGCGGTTTCCGGTCACAACCATGTTCGTGGTCGCCACCCCCATTGGCGCGTGCAGACCGATTCCCCCGCCCAACCCAATCACGAAGTCATTGTCCTGCACGGCGACCTGGTTGTAGCCGGCGAACCCGTTCTGCGAGCCGTCGGAATACATCGCGAGCAACCCGGACTGCGTGCTGTTCCAGGAGCCATTCCACTGCAGGCGATTGCGCGAGAAGTTCAAGGACGACTGCCCGCCCCAGGTCTGGATGCCATCCACATGATCGCCGGAACCACCAGGCGCCACGGCAATCCACGACTCGGTGATGGTGACGTTGTTGGAGTAGACGTTTTCCAACCCGCTGTTCGGAAAGTAGCAGCGGTGGCAAATCGTCTTGGCGGGCTGCCTGCCGTCTTTCGCCCCCGCCGCGTTGAACGAACCGAGCTGACTGTACAGTGCCGCGGCGCCGCCTCCATTTCCCGTCGGGTGGTTGAGGAGGATGCTGCCTTTGCAACCTCGCAGCACCAGCCATCCGGAGTTGACCGTGATGAGCGAAGTGACGTTCGCGCCCTGAAGGACGACGGTGCCCTGCGAGAAGGTGAAGCCGTCGATTGTCTCGCCCCCGGTGCCGAGGGTGCGCGCGAGAGAGCCCCAGCCGCTCAGCGCCGTTCCAGTGAAAGTCCCTCCGGAGACGTTCGTGAAGGAGGAGATGCCAATCCCCGCCGGCCCGACGTCCGATACGGTGAGCTGTGAGCCATGGAGGATGGTGATGGCACCGCCACCACGCCCCACAGCGTCAATCCCCGCGGTGTCTGGCGAGGAGGGCTCACCCGAACATCCCAAGACGAGAAAAGCCACCGACAGACCTACGATTGGTGCCGTAGCAGAGCGCATTCAAGTTCCTCTGGGGTGTTGACGCCGGAGCGCCTCGCAAGGGGGCCTGAATAGACAAGGGCCTCCCGGGGAAGGGCAAGCTCAAAGAGGGAGCTCTCCGACAGGCCCCAGGCATTCTTGCGCTGCGCTCGTCCCAGCAGCGCCTCCACGTACTCGAGCGCCGCGGTATGCGCCTCACGTCGACGGAAGGGAGGTTCCAACTGAACGATAAGTCCGAGCCAGCCTGGCGGCCTTTTTGGAGAACTGCGACATCCACTTCGACGATGCCCACTCTTGGCTGAGAGTGTCTGCCCAGTCCGCAATCGCCTTGCGCTGCGCGACGCTGAGAGCCGTCAACGCAGGGGCGGGACAATCACCCTCCCTGCGACGAAGAAAGCCGTGGAGATGAATCCACAGCTCGAAGTCGGTCGAATTCGCCAGCATGATGCGGAGAACCGCCGGCAAGTAGTACCGGACGGCGGCGTCCGTCATGTACGAGAAGTCTTCCATGTACAGCGAGCCAAGGAAGGGCTGGGATTCCACATCGTTCCGCGTCTTACCGAAGAAGTGGTCGATAACGTACCTGGCCTCAATGCCCGGCGGTGCAAGCTCTTCCTCGGTTCGTGGAATGGCCGCATCCTTGAACGCGAGGTCGATTCCGTGGATGACGTCGTCACGTTTCAACATGGTCGGCCCGCCAGCATTCTCCGAGGAACTCCTCCAGCGCTCGAGCCAGGGCCCTGGGATCGACTGCGTGTGTCTGTCCTTCCAGCGTCTGGTGCCGCGCCTGGGGAATGGCACGTGCCAGGGTCTGGATCGTCTCGCGCATCCAGGGCGGGCTTGCGCCTCCATCCATGACGAGCGTCTCCGAGCGCACGGCTGGCATCTGCTCGAGCCTCGTGGCCCCACGGGCCGTGATGCGGAGGTCGTAGCTGAGAGTGTGTGCGAGCCGCTCGAGCCCCTCCCACATCGGCGACGCTCGCATCCGGGCGAGGCCCGGCTCGGGCATCTGCATCACCTGGGTGAAGTAGAGCTCGACAGCCTCCGAACGATGTCCCCCCGCCGCGGCCTCGTCGAGCTGCTTCGCAAGGGCCTCGAAGTGCTTCGCCCGGGTCGTATCGAGGATGACCGGAGGTTCGTAGAGGACGAGCTTCGGAATCGGGAGTCCCTGAGCGGCTGCATCGAGGGCCAGGAGGCCGCCGGACGAGTTACCGAACACGAACGCCGAGCCGCCTGCCGCGGTGATGAGTGCCGAGAGGTCCTGCACCTCCTCATCGATCGCATAGGGCGCCCTGTCCTCACTGTCTCCGCGGCCGCGCCGGTCGTAGCTCCACACGGTGAAGCGATGTGCCAGGAGTGCCGCCAGCGGCGTCCCCGACGTCGGAGCTTTACGGTCGCAGAACGCGCCTCCAACCAGGATGAGCGGAGGGCCCCTGCCCGTCCTCTCGAACGCGACGGAGGTGCCGTCGGCAGACTGGACTCTCTCGAGTTTCATGGCGGCTTCTTTCAGGCAGAACCCGGGCGGTAGCCGTGGGTGCGGAAGGGGACGTCGAGCTCGCGACAGACCTCGGAGAGCACCTCTGGCGCATGATAATAGTTGCGCAGCCGCGTGATCCGGTCGCCGTCCACCTCGACCCGCACGACGGCATGCACTTCCTCCCCCGACCACCAGAGGAAGATCGATTCGCCCCGGTGCGCACGGAGCTCACACCGCGGGGGCGCCACGAGATCATATCCGCCTTCGGGACAGCCGAAGAGTGTCCCCTGCAATGAGCCCGCCCGGACCGCTCCGGCCCCGGACTCGATCTTGAACCCTGGGTACTCCAGCGTCGCCGTATCGAGGAGCAGCGCCGTGAGGCGATCGAGGTCCCGCGCGTTGAAGGCATCGCAGAAAGCGTCGAGGACGGCGGGAGCCACCGGGGCGTCCCGGTCCGGATCGGGCGTCAGCAGCCTGCCACGTCCCCTGTGCAGGGCTGCCTTGATGGCGCCAGTCGTGGTGGAGAGCGCCTCGGCGACCTCTTCCAGCGACAGCCCGAAGGCATCCTTGAGCACGAGCGCGGCGCGTTCCTGGGGTGAGAGCTGGCCGAGCAGCGTTCCGGCCGCCTCACGGGTCGACCGGGGTTCCGCGCTCGTCGCTGGTTCCGGAAGCTCGGGGGAGAAGCCGACCGGAAGTTCTCGCGCCTGCCGCATCCGGTTGAGCCACAGGTTGGAGGCCACGCGAAAGAGCCATGCCCGTGGGTTGCGCGGCGGGTCCGCCATGATGGCGAGACTCGCGAACGCCCGCGCAATCGTCTCCTGGGCCATGTCCTCGGCATCCCAGGGACTGCGCGTCAGATTCCGGCAATACCGGTAGAGGTCTGGCCGGAGCGGCTCGTAGGTATCGAGAAAGCGGCGCCAGGACGCCTGGATGGCGCCGCTTGGCTGCTCATCTGTCTGAGTGCTCATGACCGGAAGACACGCGACCCTTGAGAAAGGATACGGACTCTATTCTTTGTGGGTCGGGATTTGGGCTGATGGTGACAGCCACAACCGCGCCAGGTCGAAGCGCGTGTCGGCCTGGCGACCGAGACGGCTCAGCCGATGCAGGTCGGCGTGGAAGTACACGCGCTGGACCTTCCCATCAGCGACCGCGAGCAACAGCGCCGCGAAGGGCTGCTCGCCGTTCCAGAACACGGCGGCGGGCTGCCCGTTCAGCAGGTGCTCTTCCACCCGCAGGGCGCCCGCGGTGCGCTGCGTGGTCGCGACGATGAACGCGGCGATGCGCGCGGCTCCCTCCAGGGGTTGCGGGAGATTGCGCTGGCCCGCGAAGCGGCGCCCCTCGGCCCCGCCGTCGGTCACCATGACCGCGTTCTCCGCGAGGAGCTGGACCACCCCCTGGAGGTCACCGCCCGAGGCTGCCTTCAGGAAGGCTTCGAGCAGACGACGGTGTTCCTCGCGCGAGGCGGACTGCATTCGCCGCTCGGACGTCAGGCTCCGGCGCGCGCGTTCGAGCAGCTTGCGGCACGCCGCCGCGCTGTTGCCGACGAGCTCGGCGATTTCCTGATGGCCGAAATCGAAGACGTCGTGGAGCAGCAGGACGGCCCGCTCGGCCGGCGTCAGGCGCTGGAGCGCGACGAGGAAGGCCATGGAGAGCTGCTCCAAGCGCTCGACGCGAGTGAAGCCGCCATCATCGAGGTCGACCGGCTCGGGCAGCCGGTCGGGGCGGCTCTCCTCCCGCCGCGCTCGGGCGGAGCCAAGCTCATTCAGGCAGAGGCGGGTGACGACGGTGACGAGGAAGGCTCGCGACGACTCCACTTCGCCCTCGTGGGCCTGCCAGCGCAGCCAGGCCTCCTGGACCATGTCCTCGGCGCGGCCGAAGTCACCGAGCATGCGGTACGACAGCGCGACGAGCTCGTGCCGGCACGACTCGAAGGCCTCCAGGCGGCGCGCCAGCGACGAGCGACTTGCCATCAGCGGAGCCTAACGTCCCAGAGCGCGATGCGGGGCGGGGAATTCACGCGGCCTGCTCCCGCCGGGCGAGACCGACGACCTCTCGCGCATGGGTGCCCTGCTCCGCGCAATCGAGGAGGAACGCCGCCACTGCTCGGAACGACATCGACCCCGCGCCGGTGGGGAGCCGTTCGCGCTCGGTGCGGTAGGCCTCCTCCGGCGACGAAATCAGCTGTGGCGGCCGCGCGAGCGTCCAGTCGAAGGGCGTGGCTCGAATCACGGTTTCGGCGGCGACGAGGTCCCGGAGGTGGTGTCGGATGAGTCGGCGGAAGAAGGCGAAGCGCAGGCCCCCTCCCGGGAACAGCAGGGCCGCGGAGACCATGATGAGGCGATGGACGGACGCCCGCTCCATCGCCGCCACCGTGCTGGCCGCGCATTCGGTCAGCAGCGTGCTCGGCCGGAAGGCCTCTCGTCCCGAGGGGCCGATGGCGGAGAGGACGGCGTCATGCCCGGGGAGCGCCTGGGCAAGAGGATCCACACTCAGCGGGTCGCCCTGGACGATGGCAAGCGCAGGGTGACGTCGCGTGATTTTCTGAGGTGAGCGGACGAACGCCGTCACGTGATGCCCGCGAGCGAGCGCGAGGTCGAGGACCTGGGTTCCGGTGTTGCCAGTCGCACCGAGCACGAGGAGTCGCAGTGTCATGGCGAGGAGACCGGACAGCGCGCCAGAACGTGACCGACGGCCGCCGATTTTCTCGCGGGTGGCACCATCAACAGGGCGAGGAGCCGGGTGGGTAGGCACTGCTGGACGTGCGTGTGGGGAGAACGCGAAGCTCGTGGAATGCCCATTGACCGTCTCATGCGCATCCACAGCCCTGAGTCCCAAGCGATCGGGGAGAGGGTTCTCAGCCCCGAGTTCACGGCGATGAGCCAGAGGGTGCTGCGGGTCACCGCGCTTACGTCGCGCCTCAACGTCCTGCCTTTCGAGGACGAGGTGGGCAAGGCAGCGCTGTTCGAGCAAATCCTGGGCCGACCGCTCCCGGGAAGGGTCACGATCTATCCGCCCTTCTACACGGACCACGGCCTCCATCTGGAGCTTTCCGAGCGTGTGTTCATCAATCAGGGCTGCACGTTCCTCGACTACGCCGGCATTCGGCTGGGCAAAGGTGTGATGGTCGGCCCGAAGGCCACGTTCATCACAGTCAGCCATCCGGTCGACCCGGGCGAGCGGCGGCTGTACCTCACGGGCGCACCCATCGACGTGGCGGAGAACGTGTGGATCGGCGCGGGCGCGACGATCATGCCCGGGGTCAGTATTGGGCGCGACGCCGTGATCGCGGCCGGGGCGGTCGTCGTCGACGACGTGCCTGCGGCGAGCCTGGTGACCGGCGCCAAGGCGACCGTTCGCCGACGGTGGTGATGCACGGCCGCGCTTGGGAAATTGCCGGGTGCCAGCCGGGCCGGTGGCCCGGGCCTGTCCTGACTGGGGAAGAGCATAAGACGGAGAGGGACTCTCTTCTCCCTGGCCTGAGCGCTCCCGGAAGACTGGCTCAGAGTCCTTCGCGCAGGTTCTCCTCCGCGATGGCCGTGAGTCGTGACACGTGCTTGTAAAGCCACGTGCCGAAGGGCTGGATGCGCGCGGGAGATGTCTTCCTGGGAAGCCCTTGCACGCTTTCGTCAAACGGAACGACGGCGTGCTCACCCGTCGGGGACTCCGTGCGGTGGTCAAAGGCGAAGGACCTGCCGACATGCCACCCACCGTGGAACACGAAGAGGTTCTCCAGGTCCTCGTTCCCGGTGGCCTCCACGAGCCCGTCGATTTCGTAGAGGTCGTCGGAAATCTCCAAGCAACTCCAGCCGCCGCCCGTGACGTTGCCGCACAGGAACGTGGGCAGGCCGTTGTCGACGGTGTTGTCCACCATCCAGGTGATGGAGCCGTACACGCGCAGGAAGTAGTCCCAGCTCGACTCGCTCTTCCTCGGCTTGAGCGCCTTCGCTCCGTTCCAGCTCCCGATGCGGTGTTTGTATTCGCGCTTGAAGAGGGACAGCTGCTGGTCGAGGGAGTCCATGCGCCGGGGCTCCTTCTTCAAATCCAACTGCTCCGCGACGAAGTGCGCCTTGGGGAAGCGCTCGTGGAGGTCCTTCAGCATCGCGATGGCCGTGTCGACGGCCGCGCAGGCGTCCTGGGGCTTCGCGAAGGAGGGGCCCCTGGGCGCGGGGGACTTCTTCGGGGAGCCCTTCGGAGCCTTCGGTTCGGGATTGGGATATTTCGCATCCCGGAGATCGACGGTGTGCAGGATGAAGCCCTGCTTCTCCCTGTCGCGAATGCGCTTCTCCGCCCGCTTGATGGCTTCCTCGTGGCTCGCGGTGACGGTTTCGTCGCGATACTGCTCGATGGTTCGGTCCCCATCGACGGAGATGGCCCAACCGGTCGATAGGCCCTTGCGGTACTCACGGAGCGTCACGCGCTTCTTCGTCGCGTTCCAAGGGTTGCCGTCTCGGAAGCCGAGCGTCCGGTAGCGCGCCACCAGCGCTTCGACGTCCGCCGCCTCCACGAGCGAGAGGAGATATGCGCCGTTCATGGTGCCGCGGCGGACCACCGCCTGGGTTCCTCGGACTTCCACGTCGACGAAGAGGAGCGACAGCGGCTTGAAGAGCGTGAACCGCTCCTTCACGGGCGTGGTGAGCTTCAGCGCCCCGGGCTCCGGCTTGTGGAGGGTTCCCGCGCTCCAGACCCGGAGCTCGCCGCCCGCCGAATAGAGCCAGACCTCATCTTTCAGCGAGAGCTGGGGATCCGAGTACCAGATGTCCTCGCCGCCATTGAGCTTCTGCAGGTGCTTCCAGTTGGGCATGGCGCGATTTTTCGCACGGGAATCGTGAGCGGTATATCGGCGATTGAGCAGCCCCGCGAATGCGGGCGACCACCACGAAGTCATCAGCGGAGTGGACGATTTTCGCTCCGCTCCTCTTCAGGAGCCCATGGGAGGCGGACGGTAGCATGTGCCCTGGCTCTCGCTCAGGCGGCGCACGCCTCGCGTTCGATCAGACATCTCCCCAGTCGCTTTCCGCGGCTCGTTTCGCGGCTCCGACCGGATCGCGCGCATTGGCTTCGGCCAGTCTGGCAGCCTGTCGCGCCGCCCGGCGGGTGAAGTACGGTTCGGGATCCTTGTAGGAGGCGAAGATGCGCGCCTCCAGCTCGTCGATGGTGGTCGCCGCTGGCGCGCCCTCCGTTGGCACGTATTCCAGACCGTGCTCGTTCACCAAGCCGTCGCAGTACATGACGCCGTCGAGCGCGTCCGCCAGCACCTCCGCGACCAGGGTACTCGCCTCCCACGCCGCAGGATCGATCGTGATCACGACCGCGGGGACGAAGCCCACCAGGCGCTCGACCGCGGCGAAGAACTCCTCGTTGTTCTCGGGCAGGATCTCGCAGGCATCCAGCGAGCCTTCGTCGAACCGCTCCTCGTCCTCGTCGTCCTCTTCGTAAGCTTGTTCGAGTTCGTAGACCCACGGCGCCTCGTGAGGTGGGAGCGCACGTCGACCGGCAATCACGTATTCGAAGCCCATGGGCCGGATCATCAACCGGATCGGCATCCCCCAACAATGTAGAGCCGTGAGGTCCAGTCGGGTCTGTTGAACTCCTGGGCCAGGAGTTCGATCACGAGCGCAATGTCATTGAACGTTTGGTAGCCGTCATGGACTGGCGACCGTTCCCCAGAACGATCGTCTGCGCGGCTGCGGCACCGTCCCCGCCGCGGCGGTGGCAACGGTGTGCAGGGCCACGGCGAAGTCCGGAACACCGGGGGGCTGCTTCAGAGCATCACGGTTCAGCTCAGCTTGCGAATGGGTGCCCCAGCCAGGAACGCCTGGATGTCCTCGACGGCCTCTCGGAAGTAGGTGGCGTAGTTGTTCCGGGAGACGTACCCCAGGTGCGGGGTCGCCAGCAGTGTCGGGAGGGTCCGCAGCACGTCCCCCTCCGGCACCGGCTCGACCTCGAAGACGTCCACCGCCGCACCCGCGATCATCCCGCGCTGCAGCGCTTCAACCAGTGCGGCCTGGTCGACAATCTGGGCGCGCGAAGTGTTGATCAGGAAGGCCGTCGGCCGCATCCGCTCGAACTCGGCACGGCCGATAACCCCCCGCGAGCGCTCTCCGAGAACGAGGTGGATGGAAACGAAGTCGCTCGTCTCCAGGAGGGCCTCCTTCGACGCGGCGCGGGTCACCCCCACCTCGGATGCCCGTGCGTCGGTGAGATTCGGGCTCCATGCGACCACGTCCATTCCGAACGCGGCCCCCACCTTCGCGACCTTGCTGCCAATCTTTCCGAGTCCGAGCAGGCCCAGCCGCTTGCCCTGGAGGTCGAACCCCACGGAGCTCTGCCAGGGACCGGAGCGGCGAAACGCGACGTTCTCCCCCACCACGTCGCGGGCGAGCGCCAGCAGGAGCGCCCAGGTCAACTCCGCGGGGGGCTCGGAGGAGCTCGCCGTTCCGCACACCGTCACGCCATGCGCGACCGCCGCAGCGACGTCGATGGACGCGTTCCTCATCCCCGTCGTCACCAGCAGCCTCAACCGTGGCAGCTTCGCGAAGAGCGCCTTCGGGAAAGGGGTGCGCTCGCGCATGATCACGATCACCTCGCAATCAGCGACCGCGGCGACCAGCGCCTCCTGCTGGGAGAAATGCTCGCAGAACACCACCACCTCGACTTGCTCGCGCAGGGGTGTCCAGTCGGCGATCTTCGTTGAGATGTCCTGGTAGTCATCAAGGATGGCGCAGCGCAGCTTCTTCATGTCGTATTGCTGCCGGGGAGGGTGATGAGCAGGCGCTGCCCTTGTTTGCGCCACATGTGGCGAGGTACCGGCAGCAGTTCAAAACGGACTCCGTCGCCGTACCACAACTTGATCGTCAGCTTCACCTTGTGCCAGGCAAACCCCTGGGCTTCGAGGTGCCTCACTGACGCCAGCGGCGCTAACATTGATGCACCGGCTGCTCAGCCAGCTTCAGGGTACGTCCTATGGGAGGCACCGTGCCCCGCGGCACTCAGCCGCATGACCAGGGCGCGCATCCGCTCGCGACCTGGTCCGTGCCCGATGATGACCGGCTGCCAGGCTCCTGCATCGTTTGCGCGGCCGGGGACTCCTGGAGATGCCCTCTTCCGGGCGCAGGGAGCCCCTATGCGCAACCCGTCGAAATCCATCGCAGTCGTGGCTGTCCTTCTCGTGGGCCTGCTCCTGGGGGGCCCCGCCGCCGCGCATGATTCGCTGCGCGAGCGGATTGAAGCCTTCGTGCGCGCGGAGCAGAAACGGCAGCGCGTGCCCGGTCTCGCCGTGGGTGTCGTGAGTCACGGGCGGGTCGTGCTGTCGAAGGGGTATGGCTTCGCGAACCTGGAGCACCAGGTCCCCGTGGAGACGGACACCCTCTTCCAGTCCGGCTCCGTGGGGAAGATGTTCACCGCGATGACGGTGATGCTCCAGGTGGAGGCCGGCAGGGTGGCCCTGTCCGACAGCATCACGAAGTACTTCCCCGACGCGCCCGCGACGTGGCGGCCCATCACGGTGCGTCACCTGCTGACGCACACCTCCGGCGTCGGCGACATCTACGACGTGCTCGACCTCCGGAAGGACTACACCGACGCGGACTACCTGCAGATCGCCTATGAGCGACCCCTTCAGTTCCCCGCCGGCCTGCGCTGGAACTACAGCAACACCGGCTACGTCCTGCTGGGCATCCTGGTGAACCAGGTCGCGGGCACCTCCTACGTCAACGTCCTGGGGTCGCAGGTCTTCCGGCCCGCGCACATGACGTCCGCGCGAGGCATCAGTGAGGAGGACGTCATCCCGAACCGCGCGGCCGGCTACAGCGTGGTCGACGGCGTGGTGAAGAACCAGGAGTGGGTTTCGCCGTCGTTGAATCGCAACGCGGACGGTTCGCTCTACTTCTCCTTGAAGGACGTGCTGGCCTGGGACGCCGCCGTGGACCAGCGGGCCATCCTGGGCCGGGGGAGCTGGCAGCAGATCCTCACCCCCGTGAAGCTCAACAGCGGGGCCTCCTATCCGTATGGCTTTGGCTGGATGATCCAGGAGCGCGCGGGCAAGCCGCTGCATCAGCACACCGGTGGCTGGCAGGGCTTCGTCTGCGCCTACTCCCGTTTCCTCGGAGACGAGCTGTCCATCGTGGTGTTGATCAACTCCAACACCGCGAACCCCACGACGTTCGTGGACGGGATCGCGGCCATCGTGAACCCCGCGCTCGCGGTGCCACCCCTGGCGCCCGTTCCCGACCGGGAGCCGGCGATGACGGCCCGGTTCACGGCGATGCTCGAACAGATCCGGGACGGGACGCTGGATCCGGCGGGTTTCGCGTACCTCCCGAGCTGGTTCTTCCCGGAGGCTGTGCCGTACTACCAGGACCTGGTGCAGGACCTGGGGCCGGCGGGGCCGCTCGTCCTGGCGAAGCGCGAGGTGCTGGGCGATGACCGCGTCTACACGTACCTGGTGAAGTTCGGGACCGCGACCTGGCGCTACAAGGTGAGCATCATCCCGGATGGCCGCGTGACCCACTTCAGCCTGGCTGAGAACTGAAACCCGGCGGAGCGGCGGCGCATAGGATGCGCCGACATGGACTTCCAGGCGCGACTCGAGGCGCTCACGCACCAACTCCGGCCCTGGTCCCCGCTCTGGTCCCGCTCCATCCTCCAGGGCTGGCCCGGGTCCGGCGCCGACTATCCCGAGGACTGGCTGGCCTATGCCCGGTCGCTCGATGAAGCGGGCGAGCGGCGGCTGGACCAGGGGGCGCTCGTAGGCGTCCCACCTCCGTCCCTGGGCGCGCTCCTGGGCGCGCTCCAGGAACTGACGGCGCTGCCCTGGCACGAGGGCGTTCACGCGCTGACGGTCGCGGAGACGCAGGGACTGAGCGCCAAGAAGACCCACGAGCTCGAGCGGGTGCTCGCCCTGCTCGCGCCAAGGACGCGCTTCATCCGCCAGGCGGTCGATATCGGCGGCGGCATGGGCCATCTCGCACGCCTCTGTGCGCGGACGTTCGGGTGGACCTTCCACAGCATCGATCGGGACGCCGCGCTGCAGGACAAGGGCCGGCGGTGGCTGACGAGAACCCACCCTCCGGGCGGGGACACCCTGTGTTTCATCCAGGCCTCCGTCGAGGACGGGCTCCAACCGCGGATCGATCCGCTCTTCTCCGGCCGGGACCGGGCCTCGCTCGGTCTGCACACCTGCGGGCCGCTCGCCCTCACGCAGATCCGCAAGAGCCAGGGGGCGGGCTTCATCCTGAACATCGGCTGCTGCTACGACAAGCTGGAGGCCCCGCGGGATTACCCCGTCTCCCGCTTCGGGGGCGCGCATCCGCTGCCCTTCACCCCGCATGCCCTGGCGCTGACGACGCGGGGACGGCATCACAAGACCGAGGTGGAGTTCGCGCGGATGAAGCAGGTGTACGCGTGGCGCTTCGCGTTCGATCTCCTGTCGAGGCGGCGCTTTCCCGAGCGCGGCTTCGTGAGGGCAGGAGACGCGCCCCGGACGCTTTATGCCGGACGCTTCGCCGTCTACGTGCGCGACCGCCTGGAGCGCCTGGGCCTCGACCCCGGCATGACGGACGCCGAGCTGGATGCCTTCGAGGTGTCCGTTCGCGCCGAGACACGGGATCTCCTGCTCTGCCATCTGCTGAGGGACCGCTTCGCGAGGGCGTTGGAGGTCGTGCTCCTGCTGGATCGCGCCATCCTCCTGGAGGAGCTGGGCTTCCAGGTCGAGCTCCTCCAGCTCTTCGATCCACGCCTGTCTCCGCGCAATCTCGCGCTCATCGCGTCGCGGAGCGCTTGAGCACGTGCCGGGCCGGCCCCGAGGACGTCGGAGAGCAGTCCCTCCTCCTTGAGTATTGCTCCATCTTCTACCCGCGCATGGGGACCTGGTACGTGTCTGTGTATGGCGAAACGGCTGTCAACGACGTCACCGTGCTTGGACGCACGTTCTACTGATTCACAGCCTGCTGCGCGGATTAGACTCGTGGCATGAAGATCATCTCCGACACGAATGCGTCTCCCACGCAGCAACTTCATTCGGCCATCACTGGCTTCTTCATCACCCAGATCATTGGCACCGTGGCCCGTCTGGGAATCGCGGACCTGCTCGCGGGAGGGGCCCGCGACAGTGACTCGCTGGCGGCCGAGCTCGGCGTCCACCCGGGCGCCTTGTTCCGGCTGATGCGAGGCGGCGTCACCGCCGGCATCCTCGAGGCCGTCTCCGAGCGGACCTATTGCCTGACTCCGATGGGCGAAGGGCTGCGCTCGAACGTCCCTGGCTCGCTGCGGGAGGTGGCCATCCTCCTGACCGACAAGTCGCACTGGTTGCCCTGGGGGCTGCTCTCCGAGGCGGTTCGCACGGGAAGGTCCCCGGTGCAAGCCGCCCTCGGCTCCGACATCTGGGGGCACTTCGCCCGGAATCCCGAGGAGGGGGAGCACTTCGCCCAGGCCATGGGCAATGTGTCCGGACTGGTGGCCAGCGAACTGACGCACCACATCGACTTCGCCCCCTTCGCCCGCGTGGCGGACATTGGAGGAAGCCACGGCGAGCTGCTGGCGCAGGTGCTGCGCGCCCATCCCTCCTGCCGGGGCATCCTCTTCGACCTGCCCCAGGTCGCTGAAGGCGCGAAGACGGTGCTGGAGTCCCGAGGCCTCGCCAGCCGGGTGGACGTGGTCGCCGGGAGCTTCTTCGATCCCGGCATTCCCTCCGCCGAAGCCTACCTGCTCAAGCACATCCTCCATGACTGGGATGATGAGGCCTCCACCACCCTCCTGCGCCAGCTCCACGCCTCGGCCCCTTCTGGCGCCCGGCTCTTCGTGCTGGAGCTGGTGATTCCGGACAACCGGAATCCAGACTCCTCCCACCTGATCGACCTCAACATGCTGGTGCTCGCGGACGGGCGCGAGCGCACCGAGGACGAGTTCCGGGCGCTGCTCTCAGCCACCTCCTGGAAGGTGGAGCGCATCATCCCCACCCGAAGCGGGGCCAGCATCATCGAGGCGGTGAAGGCCTGAGAGCCTGTTGAGCAGCTTCTCGAACGTCTCCTGGTCCGCCTCGGCGCGAACGGGCGTCAGTCCCTGCCGCGCGGCCGCGCCCGCCGGGGTGTCGTCAGCTCCTGCGCGAGCGATTCACGCAGGATGCCGGCCAGTTGGGCCACGGTCTTGCTCGGCTCCCGTTCAGCCCTGAGCAGGTGCACCGGAATGCTCCCGAGCACGGGCAGGCCCGAGGCGCCGGGCTCCAGCACGGCCAGCGTCTTCGGCAGGCCGAAGGCCGTTCGCAGCGTCACGCCCAGCCCCGCCTCGGCCGCCGCCCACAGGCCCGCGAGGCTCGGGCTCGCGAACGCGATCCGCCAGGCGAGCCCCTTCCGGTCCAAGGCAGTCGTGCAGGCCTCCCGGAACACGCAGGGCGCTTCGAAGGCGATGAGCGGCAGCGGCTGGCTGCGGCTTCCCGTAGCCTGCCAGCCAGGCTGACCAATCCACACGAGCGGCAGTTCAGCGATGCGTTCACTGCAGCCGCGAGCCCCACCGCTCCAGGCAAGCGCGAGGTCCAGCTTGCCCGTCATCACGTGGTTGACGAGGTGGGCGTTGCGCTCGGTGCGCACCTCGATGCGCACCGCCGGATGCGCGCGCGCGAAGGTGCTGAGCACCCGGGGCAGCCAGGTTTCGGCGAAGTCCTGCGGCAACCCCAGGCGGACCTCGCCCTCCAGCTCGCTGCCTCGCAAGCTGTCCACGGTCTGATCATTCAGTTCGAGGATCCGCCGCGCGCAGCCCAGCAGCACCTCTCCCGCTTCGGTCAGGACCAGCCCGCGCCCGGAGCGTTCGACCAGCGCGCGGCCCACCTGCTCCTCCAGCTTGCGCAGCTGGGAGCTCACCGCTGACGGAGACCGGCCCACCCGTGCGGCGGCCCGGGCGAAGCTGCCCAGCTCGAAGGCCGTCACGAACGTCCGCAAGACATCCATGTCCAGGTTGATCCGGGGGAGCATCGTTCGATTTCCTCGAACCCAGGCTTCCAGACTTCGGAATTTTCGGCAAGACGGGTCCGGGATACGACGCGGATCATGCCGGCCTCTCCCGCCCATCCTCGAAGCGTCAGGGTCATGCCATGCGTTGTCGCCACGGTGGCCGTCTGGATGGTTTCGACGGCGGCGCACGCTCAGGCATCCTCCGCATCCCAGTCCTGGCCGCTGCCCCAACCCGCGCCCATGCCGCCGCCCATCGAGGCGCCGCGTGACACGCCCTTCCCCGGCACCATCCGCTTGCACGTCGACGCCACCGACACGGCGCGCGGGCTCTTCCGCGTCAAGCAAACCATCCCGGTCGCGCCCGGAAGGCGGTTGACGCTGTTCTTCCCGCAGTGGCTTCCTGGGGACCATGGGCCCACCGGTCAACTGGAAGGACTCGCGGGGCTGAAGGTCCAGGCCGGAAAGAGAGTCATTGCCTGGACCCGCGACGCCGTCCAGGTCGCGGCCTTCCACATCGACATCCCCGCGGGCGTGACGTCCATCGACGTGCACTCCCAGTTCCTTGGCGCCACGGAGCCACGCGTGGGCCCGGTGGTGGCCACGTCCACGATGCTGGACCTGCAATGGCACCACCTGGTGCTGTATCCCGCGGGCCATTACGCCCGGCGCATCACCTATGTGGCCAGCGTGAAGCTGCCGCCCACCTGGGAGTTCGCCTCGCCGCTGACCGTCGCCCAACGGGATGGCGGTGAGGTCCGGTTCCAGCCGGTGACGCTGGACACGCTGGTCGACTCACCTGTGATTGCCGGCCGTGCCTTCAAACGCATCCTGTTGAGCGACGAGCCCGTCCCGGTCCACGTGAACATCGTCGCCGACGACGCCGCGGGGCTCGAACCACCTCCCGGATTCGTCCGGGGCTACCAGGCACTCGTGCAACAGGCCTACCGGCTCTTCGGCTCGCAACACTACGACCATTACGACCTGATGGTCTGGCTGGCGGACGGCTTCGGCCCCAGCTACTTCGAACACCTCCGCGCGGGTGAGAACGCCCTGCCCGCCGACTTCTTCACGACCTGGAAGGACAGGCCCGAACACCGTGGACGTCTGGCGCATGGGTTCGTTCATTCGTGGAACGGCCTGTTCCGCCGCCCCGCAGAGATGTGGACGCCGGACTTCAACACGCCGGAGCGCGACTCACTGCTCTGGGTCTTCGAGGGATTGACGTCCTACTGGCAGGACGTGCTCACCACCCGGGCGGGGTTGTGGACGCGGGAAGACGCGCTCGACGACTGGGCCGCGACCGCGGCGGCCATGGCCAGCCGCCCCGGCCGGAGCTGGCGCCCGCTCCGGGACGTGACAAACGACGCCGTCGTGCAGCGCCGCAAGCCGCTCTCCTGGCGGGGCTGGCAGCGCGACATGTTCGATGCCTACTCCGAGGGCGCGTTGATCTGGCTGGAGGTCGACACGCTGCTCCGGGAGCGCAGTGGCGGCCGCAAGTCGCTGGATGACTTCGCTCGCGCGTTCTTCGGCGTACGCGCGGGCAGCCAGGTGACGATGACGTACACGCTGGAAGACATCGTCACCACGCTCAATGACATCCTGCCCCATGACTGGTCAGGCTTCTTCCGCTCCCGGATTGAAGAGACGCGCGACGCCCCGCCCCTGGGTGGAATCACGCAAGGCGGCTACACGCTCGCCTGGAGCGAGGAACCCACGGACGCCATCCGGCGGGCCGAGGCGGCGAGCGGGAACGTGGACCTCGGCGACTCCCTCGGAATGACGCTCGCGAAGGACGGCAAGGTGCTCCGGGTGGAGTGGGAAAGGCCTGCCTTCAAGGTGGGCCTGCTGCCCGGCGCGGTGGTGACGGCCGTGAACGGGAGCCCCTACGACGCGCAACGACTGAAGGACGCCGTCAAGGCCACCGCGCACCAGGAGCCCTTGCGGCTCTCCTGGCGCCAGGGCACGGCCACCCGTTCCGCCCTCATTCCATGGCATGAGGGGTTGCGCTACCCCCGGCTGCGGCGGGTCGAGGGCACACCGGCGATCCTGGATGAAATCCTGAAGCCACGCGACTGACACCCCTGCCCGCGGGCAAGCGGTATCGCTCCGGCCTGTGTGGGCCCGCCAGGGTCTGCCCCGCTTCACCAGGCGTCAGGGTGGATCGTCAGGTGCCCTTCGAGATACGTGACGGCCTTGCCGGCCAGCAGCACACGGTCGTTCTGTTGCCGGCAGTGCAGCGTGCCGGTTCTCGGCGACAACTGCATCGCGACCATCGATTCCTTGCCCAGCTTTTCGGCCCAGTAGGGCACGAGCGAACAATGCGCGGAGCCGGTGACAGGGTCTTCGAAGATGCTCGCCTGAGGCGTGAAGTATCGCGATACGAAATCGACGGCGCGTCCCCTGGCGGTTGCAACAACACCCCCCGGATCGAGGTTGATGCGGTCGAGCAGGTTCCGGTCGGGAGTGAGGCGCCTGATGGTGTCTTCGTCCTCGAACACCAGGACGTAGTCCCGGGATTTCAGAACTTCGGTCGGCTTGAAATGAAACGCCTCCAGGATGATCGCCGGCGCCTGCGCAGGCTCCGGCTTGCGCGACGGGAAATCCAGGGTGATGGACTCCGCGTCGATGCGGACGAACAACTCGCCGCTGTTCGAATGGAACCGGATCGATTCGACGGACGGATCGAGATGCCGCGCGATCACATGCGCGGCGGCCAGCGTGGCGTGCCCGCACAAGTCCATCTCGATCTCGGGAGTGAACCAGCGGATCTCGTAATCCTGCCCCCGTGGGACGAAGAAGGCGGTTTCGGCGACCGCGTTCTCCATCGCGATTCGCTGCATCACGGTGTCGGGCAGCCATCTTGCCAACGGGCAGACCGCGGCCGGGTTGCCGCCAAACACCCTGTCGGTGAAGGCATCAATCTGGAATATCGGCAGTCTCATGGGGTGTCCGGGCCGGGGCCCGCTTCAGAGCCTGGCCCCGAAGATGGGCCAGTTCCACGTCCTACGTGAAGGCCAGGTGGAACAACTCAAGGCGGACCGCAACGTCATCAAGACGGAACAGCTCGCCGAGGACGAGAGCCTCCAGCTCGCGCATCGCTCCCGCGAACCGGAGGATTCCGACGGCTACCGCTCCAAATCGGTGCACCCATCACCCGGTGTTCATTGCCACAGCGCGGCAACACGCGGCCAGAGTCGTGACACCCTTGTTTTCCCGGGTGTCGAAATGGAGACTTCTGGACGTTGTCCAACCAGAAGGAAGCTCTCCATGCGTTTGAAGCACGTTTTCGCCGCCGTGGTCCTGCTGTCGACGTCCGCCATCGCCGAGGAAGAAGACCTCAAGCCCGCGCAGGAGGAGGCGAAGGCCTCGTTCGAGGAGGATATCAAGGGCGCCTTGAAGGCCGCCAACGACAAGTGCGGCACCAAGCTCACGGTCACGTCCGACTTCAAGAACTTCAAGTCGGAGGAGTGGTCCGGCACGAGCTTCAGTTCGTACTGTGAGGGGGCCCTCCAGGGCATCGAGGCCATGTGTGAGCGCCCCGCGTACAAGAAGGCCATCTCCAAGAAGGTGACCAGCGTGGCGTGCCTGTTCTCGGGCGTGAAGCCCACCCAGAAGGACGACGGCTCCAACGGCGCGACGCTGCGCAACATGTCGCTGGAGAAGGGCGTGTTCACCTACCACCTGGGCAAGGACCACGCGAACATCACCGACAACGCCAAGGCCACCCTCGAGAAGGCCTTCAACTAGCCATGCCCCGGACCCTTGCAGCCGCGCTGGCGCTGGTGGCGGTCCTCGCGACGACGGCGGCGCAGTCCCTGGAGGCCGCGGCGAGCAAGGTCTACCGAGGCAATGACGGCCAGACCGTGGAGGTCGTCACCCTGGAGCCGCGCACGTCGTCAGAAGCCTTGATCCGCGTGCGCGGCACCGACTCCGAACACGACGGCATCACGCTGAAGTGCACCGTGAAGAAGCTGTCGCGCGGGGCCGACTACGTGACCCGCTACCACGGGGACGACTACACGGTCCTCGTCCAGCGGGACGGTGTCCATGAGGCGTCCCTTCCCGGGGCGCCCTCGTTCCGCGTGAAGTTCAACCAGGAGGCGACGGACAGGTTCGCCGCCGGGGAAGTGCTCGCCGCGCACCAGCAGCAACGAGAGTCGGGCCAGCTCGCCGCGTTCCAGAAGAAGCCCTGGCCCCATCTGGAGAAGAAGTACGCGGCGCGCGCCACGGAGGCCGTCGCCGCCCTCCAGAAGCGCTGCGGCGTCGCGCCCTCCTTCACCTTCGACTGGAAGAGCTTCGGCGACGAGCAGATGGCGGAGCTCGACGTCTGGGCCGCCTGCGCCCCGCTCGCGACCCAGGCCGGGAAGCATTGCGCTTCGGTGAAGGACGCCAGGGCGCTGGTCTGCCGCTTCGGTCCGACGCTCGGGTTCGAGCGCGCGGGCGACACACTCACCTTCACCACCACGAACAAGGGCGCGGCCGAAGGGCCGGCGTTCCTGGACGGGAAGCTCTCCCCATGAGGTTCCAGCGAATCGTGCTGCTCGCGGCGCTCTGCTCGGCGGAGGCGCTGGCCCGCGCCCCCGCGACCCTGGAAGACCTCCAGGCCCTCGGCTCGCAGAAGGCGTGGGCGGAGCTGCTGGAGCGCGCGGAGGACGTCGCTCCCGCCGCGCGCTCCGACGCGTGGCGGGCGCTGGTCACGGACGCGGCGGTCGCCCAGGCCGCGGCGGGCACTTCCGACGACAAGGATCCGTTCGCGGCCACCCGGAAGGCTCGGACGCTGGGACAGCGGTACGCGTTCCTCGCCCAGACCCCGCGCTTCGCCACCGCGCGGGACGAGGTCGCGCGGAAGGACCTGGAGCACTGCCTGGACCTGGACAGGGACAAGTGCCTCGACACGTACCTGGAGCTCAACCCGGACGTGGGCTCCGAAGGAGCGCTCCAGGCCGCGCGCGCCGTGCGCAAGGGACACCACGCCTACGTGCCAATGCCCCTCTTCGCCGCCGCCGTGGGGGGCAAGAAGGACGCCGGCGCCTGCAAGGACGACGGGCTCGCGGAGACGGTGGTGGCCGCGCTCGGATTGCCCGCGACGGATCCGCGCGCGGTCAGCGCGAAGAAGGTGGCGTTCGACGCGTGCTGGTCCGCGCTGGGTCCCAAGCTCAAGGCGGCGATGGTGGGCGCTTCGTCCTACCACCTGGCGAACACCTGCCAGCCGATGCGCGCGCACAAGGCGCTGACGGAGATGCAGGAAGACCTCTGCAAGGACGAGGGGCTGTAGGCGTAGAGGCGGGAGAGAAGCCATATTGGCCCGGGCCACCTGCGAGCAGCCCCGAAGAAAGGAATTGCCACCCGCCGAGCATGTCGGGCAGGAGGAAACGGCACCCTCCCTCGAAGGAACAGCCCGACCATGCCTCCCAGGCCCACCGCGCCGCCCCAGCTCCAGACGGCTCCCGCGCCGCTCCGCGAGTTCGTCGACGACCTGCTCACGCTCGACGTGGAGGAGCCCTGGGCCGAGCTCGACGGGGTGAAGCAGGCCGGCCCCGCGCCGTGGCGGCCGCCTAATCCCTACACACTCGTGAAGGGGCCCCTGGAGCTCGACGGCAACATGCTCGTCGAGTTCGCCGGGCATGACCAGGGTGTCCTCGTCGTGTTCGGCGACGTCGCGTGCCAGAACCTCTTCGTGGGCGTCGGCTTCTCCTTTGTGTGCACCGGGACGCTGCGCGTGCGCGAGGCCCTGGTCGCGCGCTCCGCGGACAGCGTGACGTACGCGGCCGGCGTGGTGGAGGCCGAGCTCGTCGACTCCGGCTCCGGCGCGTGGCTCACCCTCTTTGGCGACGCGTCCCAGCTGCACGCGAAACATCTCACGCACTACGTGATGAACGGCCGCAAGGTCATCAAGTCGCAGAAGCCTCCTGACCTGCGCACGCTCGTCGTCCCGGAGGTGCTCGACACGGAGGAGTGGGATTCGCTCTCCGCGGAGGAACAGACGGACGAGGAGCCCGAGGTCCTCATCAAGCTCGACGCGCGCGCGGTCCGGAAGCGCCTGGCAAGCGGCGCCAGCCTCTTCCTGGTGCCCTGAGAATGTCAGACACGCGCTACTGGACCCTCACCGTGCCGGCCGGGAAGGCCTCGCTGTGATGATCAAGGGCTTCACGGACTATTCCGGCGTGACACTGAAGGCGACCTACTGAAGGTGTCGAGGAGGGAAAATCCCTTCCGAAATGACCATGTCACAGGCTGCGAGGGTGATTCGTCCTGGGGGCGGACAGGATGTTCCTGCCCCGAAAAACGGAGCCGCACCCATGAAGGCCAGGATGAATCCCTTTGCCGCCGCGCCGGCCGTGATGAAGGAAATGCTCGACTTCGCAGGGAAGGTCCAGGGCAGCGGGCTCGAGGCGAGCCTGACGGAGCTGGTGAAGATCCGCGCCTCGCAGATCAATGGGTGCGCCTTCTGCATCCACATGCACGCCCTCGACGCCCGCAAGCAGGGGGAGACCGAGGAGCGCATCTACCTGCTGTCCGCCTGGCGGGAGTCGCCCCTCTTCACCGACCGCGAGCGGGCGGCCCTGGGCTGGACCGAGGCCCTGACGCTCGTCTCCCAGACGCACGCGCCGGATGCGGATTATGCTGCGATGCGAGCGCACTTCAGCGAGGAGGAGAGCGTGAAGCTGACCCTGCTCATCGGGATGATCAACATCTGGAACCGGATCTCCATCGGCTTCCAGTCCATCCATCCGGTGTCCCCGCGCAGTGAAGCCGCCTGAGGTGACTCCCGAGGACGCCTTCGATCCGCCACCGCGTTCGCCTTCGAGGAGGACCGCATCGTCGCCATCTACGTCACGCGCAATCCCGACAAGCTCCAGGGCATCCGTCGGTTGGTGGGCGGGGACGTCACTTGATTGACCCGAACCTGGCCCATCTGCTCTATGGAGTGAGGGAGTGAGGCTGCTTGTGCCCTGCATGACATGACCGACCCACCTCCCCTCCGTCCGCGATGCGCCTCCCTGTTCTCCCGCGCCTGCCTGGCAACGGGCGTGCTGGTGTGGTTGACGGCCTGCGGCCAGAAGGAGGGTTCGGGGCTCGAACGCGTGCAGCGCGCGGGCGTGCTCCGCTGGGGCGCGGATGCGCAGGGCGGAGAGCCCTACGCCATGGAGGACCCGGAACACCCGGGCCAGTACCGGGGCTTCGAGGTGGAGCTGGCGGACGCACTGGGCCGCGAGCTGGGCGTGCGCGCAGAGCTTGTCCAGAACGACTGGTCCAGCCTCATCCCCACGCTGGAGCGGGGCGGCTCCTTCGACGTGGCGATGAACGGCATGGAGATCACCCCCACGCGCGCGGGCCGGGTGCTCTTCACGCGCCCCTACTATCTCTTCCATCTCCAATTGATGGCACGGCGGGACGACACGACCGTGACGGGGCTGGAGTCGCTGCGCGGGCGCCGCGTGGGCACCCTCTCCAACTCCCAGGCGTGGGAGCTGCTGCGCGGCAGCGGGGCGCAGGCCATTCCCTACGAGGGCGTCCAGGAGCCATACATCGACCTGGAGCAGGGCCGGCTGGATGCCGTGCTGATGGACGACATCATCGCACAGCGCTACGGCCTGCAGCGCCCCGGCCTGCGAGTCGTCAGAGACGTGGCCGAGGGGTACTACGCCATCGCCGTGAGGCCTGGAGAGGAGGACCTGCGCCAGGCGCTCGATGAGGCCCTGGGCCGCGTCGCGCGCTCGGGGGAGCTGCGGGAGATCTTCCGCCGCTGGGGCATCGACACCGCCGCCGAGCAGCGCATGGTGGAGTGGACGGAGGCGCAGACGCGCGAGGTGCTGTCCCATACGAGCACGTCGCGCCTGGACTGGAACCAGGTGCTGCTCTTTCTCCAGGCGTCGCTGGTGACGCTGGGGGTCTCGGTGGGAGCCATGGTCCTGGCCATCCCGCTGGGAATGGCGCTGGCGCTGGGGCGCCTGTATGGGCCGAAGTGGATGGGTGTGTTCACCACGACCTATGTGGAGCTGCTCCGGGGCACGCCGGTGCTCTTGCAGCTCTATGTCCTGTATTACGGACTGGCGGGCGTGCTGCGGCTGGGTCCGCTCAGCGCGGCCATCCTGGGATTGGGGCTGAACTACGCGGCCTACGAGGCGGAGGTGTATCGCGCGGGCCTGCTCGCGGTGCCCCGGGGGCAGATGGAGGCGGCGCTGGCCCTGGGCATGCCGACCCGGCTCGCGCTCAGGCGGGTGGTGCTTCCCCAGGCGTTCCGCGTGGCCCTGCCCGGAACCACCAACGACTTCATCGCCTTGCTCAAGGACAGCTCACTGGTGTCGGTGATCTCCGTGGTGGAGCTGACCAAGCGCATGACCATCACCGCGGTGGATGTGCGGAGCTGGTTGTTGCCAGGAGCCCTGTGCGCGGTGCTGTACCTGGCGATGAGCTACCCCTTGTCCCGCCTCGCGCGAATGCTCGAGGCGAAGTTGGAGCGGGCATGATCGAGGTGCGAGGGCTGACCAAGCGTTACGCGGACCGGACGGTGCTGGATGGCATCAGCGCCACCTTCGCCCGGGGCGAGGTGGTGGCGTTGGTGGGGCCCTCGGGCGGCGGCAAGAGCACGCTGCTGCGGTGCCTCAACGGGCTGGAGTCCTTCGATGGAGGCTCGGTGCGCGTGGGGGACTGCGCGCTCGAGCCCGGACGCGGGCAGGCGCAGGCCTCGCGGCTGTGGGACATCCGGCGGCGGGTGGGCTTCGTGTTCCAGCAGTGGCACCTGTTCGCGCACCGCACGGCGCTGGGCAACGTCATCGAAGCCCCGGTCCACGTGAAGGGCCAGGGAGTGAAGGAGGCGACGGAGCGGGCCCGGGAGCTGCTGGCGAAGATGGGCATGTCGCACCGCGAGGGCGCGTACCCCGCGGAGCTGTCCGGAGGCGAGCAGCAGCGGGTGGCCATTGCCCGGGCACTGGCGATGGAGCCCGAGGCGCTGCTGCTGGACGAGCCCACGAGCGCGCTGGATCCGGAGCGGGTGGCGGACCTGGTGTCCCTGCTGGAGCGGCTGCGCGATGACGGGCTGACGCTGGTGACGGTGACGCACGAGATGCGCTTCGCGCGGGCGCTGGCCTCCCGGGTGTTGGTGCTGCACGGCGGGCACATCATCGAAGAGGGGAAGCCAGACCAGGTGCTAGCCCACCCCCAGCACGAGCGGACCCGCGCCTTCCTGGGACTCGGGAACACCGCCGCGAACTGAACGCGGCGGTGGCCATCCTCCGAGCGGCAACATCCCGGCAACGTGAAGGTCACGGCCTTCCAACGAGAAACCGAGTTGCAGGACTGTGACACGCGCGGCACCGGCCGCTCCCTACCCTGCGTGCTCCACCCAACACGGAGCGTCCATGAACCTCACCCGCGCGGTTTCCGCAGTGGCCCTGGTCTCGCTGTTCGGCATCGGTTGTGGCGAGCCCCTTCCCGGAGCCGAGGGCAAGGCGACGCCGCAAGTGGCCCCGGAGCTGCTGTCGCAGTCGAGCGCCCTCAGCACGACGATCTACAACGGCTATCCGGTGACGGTGTCGGGCGGGCTGGGTTCGGTGCAGACCTTCTACCTGGTGAACCCGGCGCCCGCGGAGAAGCTGAGCTTCACGCTGCGCGGGGGGACCGGTG
Organism: Corallococcus llansteffanensis; assembly: GCF_003612055.1. Taxonomy (GTDB): domain Bacteria; phylum Myxococcota; class Myxococcia; order Myxococcales; family Myxococcaceae; genus Corallococcus; species Corallococcus llansteffanensis. The sequence continues at coordinate 1,651 of NZ_RAWB01000030.1, read as the reverse complement.
ACGCGGACGTCTACGTGAAGCGGTACGCCGAGCCCACGTTCACCGACTACGACTGCGTGAGCGACGCGGTGGGCAACACGGAGAACTGCGTTTACACCACCGGCGTCGAGGACGATCAGCCGTACTACGTCGTCGTCTACGGCTACGAGGCGTACTCCAACGTCACGCTGCACGCGTACTACAGCCACCCGCTAGCGCTCGCGACGACGGTGACGCCGAACCTCAACCAACTGTCTCGGACGGTGTACGAGGTGGACGTGCCGGCGGGCAAGAAGCGGCTCCAGGTCACGGCCACGCAGTCGTTCGGGCAAAGCGGCGCGTTCAAGGTCTACGTGCGCCAGGGTAGCGCGCCAGCGGTGCCGAGCGCGGTGGACTGCACCGCGGACAGCGCCACGCTGCCCGCAGTCTGCTCCATCATCAACCCCGTGGCGGGCAAGGCCTACGTGATGGTCGAGGGCGTCGGCAACGTCACCTCCTTCAACCTCCGCGTGGACGCGCTCACGAAGTAGCGCCCCGCTCCCGCTGGGAGGGGGACAGCCCCCTCCCTACGTCGGGAGGGGGCGGGCTTCGAGTGTCAGGAGCAACCTGGCGGGCTGAAGAAGTCCCGGGCTCCCTCCGCCCTCTACGTATCCGTTTGACTCGGGGCCTCACCCAGGGGTCGAATCCTGGAAAGCCTGTTTCGCATGGAATCAGAGCACTGAGCGAAACACGTCAACCCGGAAGGCCTATGTCAAAGCTTCATGCAAGACTTGCTGCCGTAGCTTTCGCAACGTACGCGTCGCTCGCGAGCGCGGCTGTCTTCGAGGACTGGAGCGCCCCCCAAATCAGCGTCGGCGGGACGTTCAACTACCCTACCGGCTATACCATCTGGGACGCCTCGCAGCGGTGGGTCTACAACAACTGGGATCCGAACTGTAACGCAGCGCCAGCGGGGCCCAACGGCTGCTATGCCACGTCCAACAATCGGCTGTATCTGCATGCCGAGAAGAAGTTTCCAGACGGAGATGGCTTCCTGTTCGCCTCCCTGAATCCCATCTCATTCCCCACCGGCCTCATCGCGGAGGTCCAGGTGGTGCCATCGTGCACCCAGGTCGCTGGCGCCTCGGGTTGTGGCTGGAACCTTGGCATCTATGAGAATGAGTTCAACTATCGCGCGATCGGGATTCTAAAGGACATCAACTCTGGCCGGTCCTACTTCAATGTGTGGGGGCCGTGCTACGAGGCTGCCTTTGATGGGGCACTGCATCCGACGGCAACGCCGCCCAGCGGTGTGCCGAACTGCGCACCCAGCAATACGCCGACAGTCCATACGGATGTGTCGACGCCCCTGGGAAACGCATACACCTTGAAGGTCCAATACTGGAACTCTTCGAGCGGGTGGCGCTGGGACTACTTTCTCAATGGGACCTGGATCGCCGGCCACCCCGCGGCCCCTGACAACCAATACAACCTTGGCCCTGCCTATTTTCCAAACCGCGCTGCTCGCATCGTCCTTGCGGCGTTCAGCTATGCACCGCGCCCGGCAGGCTGGTCAGGCCCCTACAACGCCGCCGAAGGCCATTTTGGCCCTGTGAACTACTGGGTTTTCTAACCAGCCATGACCGATGGGCTCCTGGTTCGAAGCCAGGAGGACCCACCGTCCCCTCCCCCG
>NZ_RAWB01000309.1 GCF_003612055.1 Corallococcus llansteffanensis | reverse complement strand
CGCCCACCCTGCCCGTCGCGGACGGGGTCGATGCCGGGGCCCCCGTGGACGCGGGAGTGCTGGCCTCCACCGATGCGGGAGCGACGGCGGTGACGTGCTCCGCTCGCAAGCTGAGCCCCGTGCCGAAGCCGACCGCGAAGCCCCTGCCCCCGGCGGTGGCGTCCATGCGCGAGCGCATCATCGCGGCCGCGGTGGCCTGTGACTACGCGGCGCTCGCGAAGCTCGCGGACGAGAAGGGCCAGAGCGTGCGCTTCTCCTTCGGCCCCGACGAGGATCCGGCGGTCTACTGGCGCAGCGTGGAAGAGCACGAGACCACACCGCAGCCCGTGATGGCGCTGCTGGTCCAGGTGCTCAACCTGCCCTTCTACGAACAGGACAACCTCATCCTCTGGCCCACGGCCTTCCGCGAGGGCGCCACCGACGCGGACTTCCGGGCCCTGAAGGACCTCTATCCGCCCGGGGAGCTCCAGGCGATGCGCAAGGAGAAGACCTACCTGGGCCTGCGCGTCGGCATCTCCCTGGAGGGAGACTGGCAGCTCGCCGTCGCCGGGGACTGACGTCAGTCGCCGGTGAGGAACCGCGCGATGGCCTCCTGGACCTCCTCGTCGCCCATCATCTCCACATGGTCGGCCTTCGTCTCCAGCCGGTCCACGTGGAGGGGCTCCGGCGGCAGCGCCCGGGTCGCGAGCACCGAGCCGTCGCCGTCCGCGAGGATGGGATCCTCGAACGTGGGTTGGCCCTTGATGATCCGGAAGGACTTGATCAACGGATGCCCCACGCCCACCACCGCCAGGGTCCGGAAGGGCGGCGGCGGCCCGTCCTTCCCGGCCAGCGTCCTCGCGAACACGGCCCGCGCGTCCAGCATGCGCTCCAGCTGCTCGCGATACTCGGGCGCCGTGCGCAGACCCGCGTCCTGGAACACGCCCCACCCGCCTTCGACCCATGCCCCCGGCGCGTACGCGTCGAAGCTCACCGGCTGACCGCTCGCGTCCACGAAGAAGTCGCTCTCCGCGGGCAGCAGCTGGAACGCGGAGGCGAAGGTGAACAGCGCCTCCGGTGACAGCAGCGCCCGGTTGCGCCCCACCGGCGTGCCCAGCGTGAAGTCATCGAACATGCCCGGCGCCCCACGGAAGGGCGTGCCCAGGAACACCACGCGCTTCACGTGCCGCGCGCCCGCCCACGAGGGCTCGCCCGTGTCGTCGCCGGTGCCATAGCGCAGGCAGTGCAGCGTGACGAGCCCGCCCATGCTGTGCGCCACCAGGTTCACCTTCACGTTCCCCCCGCGGGCCGCGGCGAGCTCATCCAAGAGCGTGCACAACCGCTTCGCCGTCGTCCGGTTGTCCTGGCGCCAGTCGTAGTCGAAGACCACGAAGCCCGGCAGGTGCTCGCGCCCGAACTCCAGGAAGCCCTTGTAGACGTCGTAGCGCGCCACCCACGGCAGCACCGTGAAGCGCGTCACCGGCCCGTCGGACGTGAGCGCCCCGAAGCGCGGCGCGGAGCGCTGTCCGGGAAACGGCAGCGCCAGCGAGCGCTCCCCGCGCGACAGCACGTCGCCCACCGACACCCAGGCCCGGTCGCGCTCCGCGTCCTCCGTGGTGAGGAACGACCCCCGGTAGCCGTGGACGAACACCGTCACCTCGTCGCCCGTGGGTGGAGGTACCGAGACACGGGCGGCGGTGCAGGCGCTCAACAACATCAGGACCGGGAGGGAGGACAGGCGCATGGAGGCCCCGGTCTCGCTCAGCACCGCGGTTCACGCAAGGGCCTCCTCTGACGCGTCAACGGGGCCCGGTGGCGCGTCAGGGCCCGGGCTGACACGGCCCGGAGGTCCGGCGCGCCCTCCCCCTCCAGGGACCGCCCTTCAGGGTGGGGGGCTTGCCTGCCATGGCCTGCCCCGTGCAAAAAGCAAGGCGCGCCCCAGTCGGGGTCAAGGGAGTTCACGTAAAATGGATGCCATTGTCGTTCAGTTGAAGTCACTGGCGCTGACGGAAGCACTGCCGCTGCTGCTCAAGGCCGTGGGGGCGCTGGTCGTCTGGTTCCTGGGGCGCACGGTCATCGGTGGCTTCCGGAAGGTGCTGGACATGGGCCTCCAGCGTCGGCAGCTGGATGCCACGCTCATCCGCTACATCGGGTCGCTCTTCACGGGCTCCCTCACCCTGCTCCTGATGATCGGCATCCTGGGGCTGATGGGGGTGGAGACCACCTCCTTCGCCGCCCTGATCGCCGCGGCGGGCATCGCCATCGGCGCCGCGTGGGCCGGGCTGCTCGCCAACTTCGCCGCGGGTGTCTTCCTGCTCGTGCTGCGCCCCTTCCGCGTGGGAGAGGAGATCTCCGCCGCGGGCGTCGTCGGCGTCGTGCAGGAGATTGGCCTCTTCGCCACCACGCTCGACACGGGCGACAACCTGCGCATCTCCGTGGGCAACAACCAGTTGTTTGGCGGCAACATCATCAACTACAGCCACCACCCCCACCGCAAGCTGACCGTCAAGGTGCCCCTGGTCCACGGCGCCGCGGACCTCCGGCTGCTCATGCGGGCCTTCGTGGAGCGCGTGGCCGTGGTGCCCGACGTCCAGGAACAGCCCGCGCCCGCAGTGGAGGTGGCGGAGTTCACCCTCACCGGGCCCGTGCTGGCGGTGAGCGTCTATTGCAAGCCCACCCAGTTCAATCAGGTGCAGGCAGGCGTCTGCGAGGCGGTCGCGGAGATGCTCCAGGCCGCGGGCTACACCCTCCCCGCTGCCCAGACCTTCCCCTCGCCGTACGCGAAGGCTGGCTGAAGTCCCGGTATCAGCGTGCAGGACCGGCCCCTCCCGCCAGCGCTTCCAGCAGCGCATCGGCGGTGGAGGGGCCGTCGTGCATGAGCGTGTCCCAGGCTCGCCCCTGCTTCAGCGTGTGCTGAAACATGTCTCGGAGTGTGTTCGTGCTGTTTCAGCGAGCGCCCCAGGCCTGCCAGCTCACGGCCCACCCACAGCCTGTTTCCCCACCAATCAAGGGGGCGACCCGGGGGGCGGGTTTCCCTCGGGAGGACATCCGACGTCCTTCCCTCCGCACCTTCAGGGAACCAGCGCAATCCGGCAAATGCCCGAATTTATTCGGGCGGGCCTCAGGCCACCCCCATGACAGGCCGCTTGCCGCCGGAATAATCTCACCAGCGTGAATTTGACCCACCCTCGCGTCTCTCCCGGGAGAGCGGCGCAGGGCGTCAAACCGGCAAATGAAGCAGGTCGGAGTTCTCGCGAAACCCACCACGGGGCTGGGGGGCGTTCGCGCGCGATGGCGTTCCCGAGTGCGGAGTACATGAGATGAGCAACGAGCTGTCGAAGCGGATCGCGAACCTCTCCCCGGAAAAGCGCGCCGAGCTGCTGAAGAAGATGGCCGCGCAGAAGGCGGCGCCTGGCAACACGGTGCGCGGCCTCATCCCGGTCCAGGACCGTTCGCACCCGCTGCCGCTGTCGTTCGCGCAGCAGCGGCTCTGGTTCATCGATCAGCTCACGCCGGGCAGCCCGCTGTACAACGTGCCCATGGCGGTGCGCCTGGAGGGCGCGCTGGACGTGGCCCTGCTGGAGCGCGCGCTGCGCGAGGTGGTGCGCCGGCACGAGGTGCTGCGCACCACGTTCCGTGAAGACGCCTCCGGGCCCGTGCAGGTGGTCTCTCCGGAGCCGGTGTTCTCGCTGGAGCGGAGGGAGCTCACGGGCGCGACGCCAGACGAACCCTGGCGCGTGGCGCGCGAAGCGGCGGCCCGGCCCTTCGACCTGGCCCGGGGCCCGCTGCTGCGCGCGTTGTTGCTGACGTCCGGACCGAACGAACACCTGCTCGTGGTGGTGGTGCACCACATCGTCTCCGACGGCTGGTCGATGACGCTGCTGGTGCGTGAGGTGGCGCTGCTCTACGGCGCGTTCGCGAAGGGCCTGCCCGCGGCCCTGCCGGAGCCTGGCGTGCAGTACGCCGACTTCGGCGTGTGGCAGCGCGAGTGGCTCCAGGGCCCGCGCCTGGAGAAGCAGCTCGGTTACTGGAAGCAGCAGCTGGCCGGAGTGCCCTCCGCGCTGGAGGTGCCCACCGACCTGCCCCGCCCGGCGGCGCGCAGCGGTCGGGGTGCCCGGCACGAGCTGCACCTGTCGCGCGGGCTCATGGACGCACTGAAGGCGCTGGCGCAGCAGGAAGGCGCCTCGCTCTTCATGGTGCTGCTGACGGGCTGGCAGGTGTTGATGTCGCGGTACGCGGGCCAGGAGGACGTGACGGTGGGCACGCCGATGGCGGGCCGGACGCGCGGGGAGGTGGAGGGGCTCATCGGCCTGTTCGTCAACACGCAGGTGCTGCGCACGCAGGTGGAAGGCAGCGCGTCCTTCCGCGCGCTCCTGCGCCAGGTGCGGGAGACGGTGCTCGCGGCCCAGGAGCACCAGGAACTGCCCTTCGAGCGACTCGTGGAGGAGCTGCGTCCGGAGCGCACCCAGGGGCGCACGCCGTTCTTCCAGGTCATGCTCACGCTCCAGGCGTCCTTGCGCGGTGCGGCCACCGTGGAGGGCGTGAAGCTGGAGGCGCTGGAGCTCGACACGCACACGTCGAAGTTCGACCTGCTGCTCCAGGTGCTGGAGACGGAGCAGGGCCTCAAGGGCTTCCTCGAATACGACACCGACCTCTACACCGCGCCCACCGTGGCGCGCATGACCGAGCACCTGCGCGTGCTGCTGGAGGGGGCCGTCGCCCGTCCGCAGGAAGCAGTGGCGCGGCTGCCGCTGCTGACCGACGCCGAGCGTCAGCAGGTGCTGCTCGACTGGCAGCCTCCCCATCCCGCCGTGCTGCCGTGGAGCACGCAGCACGGCGCCTTCGAGGCCCAGGCGGACCTCACGCCGGACGCGGTCGCCGTCGTCTTCGGGGAGCAGTCGCTCACGTACGCGCAGCTGGAGGCCCAGGCCTCGCGGCTGGCACGGCACCTGCGCCGCCTGGGCGTGGGGACCGAGGTGCGCGTGGGCCTGTGCGTGGAGCGCTCGCTCGACATGCTGGTGGCGGTGCTCGCCGTGTTGAAGGCCGGAGGCACCTATGTGCCGTTGGATCCGGCGTTCCCGGCGGATCGCCTGGCGTACATGGTGGAGAGCAGCGGCATGCCGGTGCTGGTGTCGCAGCGCTCGCTGTCGTCCGTCCTGCCCCCGCACTCCGCCCGCGTGGTGCTGCTGGACGGGGACGCGGAGACCATCGCGGCGGAGGACGGCTCGCCCCTGCGCGAGGCCATGCCGCCGGAGGCCGTGGCTTACGTGCTCTACACGTCCGGCTCCACCGGGCGTCCCAAGGGCGTGCAGGTGCCGCACGGCGCGGTGGCGCGCTTCCTCGCCGCCCTGCGGGAGACGACGGGCCTGTCCGCCAAGGACGTGCTGGTGGCCGTCACGACGCTGTCCTTCGACATCGCGGTGTTGGAGCTGTTCCTGCCGCTGTCGGTGGGAGGCCGGGTCGTCATCGCGTCGCGCGACATCGCGGTGGACGGAGCGAGGCTCGCGGGCCTGCTCCAGCAGCGGGGCGCCACGGTGCTCCAGGCCACGCCCAGCACCTGGCGGCTCCTGCTGGAGGCGGGCTGGGAGGACCGGGGGCTGACGGCGCTCACCGGCGGCGAGGCCCTGCCGCGCGAGCTGGCCGAGGCGCTGCTCCAGCGCTGCGGCGTGCTGTGGAACGTGTATGGGCCCACGGAGACGACGGTGTGGTCCACCGCGCACGCGGTGCGGACGGGCGCGGGCAGCGTGCCCATTGGCCGGCCCATCTCCGGCACCCAGGTGTACGTGCTGGACAGCGGGCTGCGCCCCGTACCGCGCGGCGTGCCGGGCGAGCTGTTCATCGGCGGCGAGGGCGTGACGCGCGGCTACCTCCACCGGCCGGACCAGACGGCGGAGCGCTTCATCCCGGATGCATACGGCGGCGTGCCGGGCAGCCGCGTGTACCGCACCGGCGACCGCGTGCGCTGGGCCGCGGACGGGGTGCTGGAGTACCTCAACCGCGTCGACCACCAGGTGAAGCTGCGCGGCTACCGCATCGAGCTGGGTGAAATCGAAGCGGTGCTGGGCCAGGCGCCGGGCGTGCGCGACGCCGCCGTGGTGGTGCGAGGCAGCGCGGCCGACGCGCGCCTCGTGGCCTACGTGGTGCCCCGCCCCGGCCAGACGTTGGAGGCGCAGGCCCTGCGGTCGCTGATGAAGGAGCGGCTGCCCGACTACATGGTGCCGTCCGCGCTGGTGGTGCTGGACGCGATGCCGCTGACGCCCAACGGGAAGGTGGACCGCAAGGCCCTGCCCTCCCCGGACATGGCCATCGAGGCGGCGCGCGAGTTCGTCGCGCCCCGCACGCCGCTGGAGCAGCAGGTCGCGGAGCTCTACGCCTCGCTGCTGAACGTGCCGCGCGTGGGCGCCACCGACGGGTTCTTCGAGCTGGGCGGCCACTCGCTGCTCGCCACGCGGCTGACGTCGCGCCTGCGCACGACGTTCCAGGTGGACCTCCCCCTGCAGGCCCTGTTCGAGGCGCCCACGGTGGCGGCGCTCGCGGCGCGCATCGCGGCGTCGAGCCAGGATCCCGGTTTCGCCGCGCCGCCGCCCATCGTTCCGGTGCCGCGCACGCAGAAGCTGCCCACGTCCCTGGCGCAGCAGCGGATGTGGCTGCTGGAGCAGTTCGCGCCCGGCTCCGCGGCGTACAACATGCCGTTCTCGCTGCGGCTGACGGGAGCGCTGAGCCTGGAGGCCCTGCGCCGCGCGCTGGAGCTGGTGGTGCACCGGCACGAGGTGCTGCGCACGACCTTCCAGGCGGACGTGAACGAGCCCGTGCAGCTCATCGCACCGCCCGCGCCGCTGATGCTGTCGGTGGTGGACCTGCGCGCCCTCTCCCCGGAGCAGCGCGAGGCCGAGGTGAAGCGCCGCACCGAGGTGGAGGTGCGGCACCCGTTCGACCTGGCCGCGGGGCCGCTCTTGCGCGCGTCGGCGTTGGTCCTGGACACGCACGAGCACCTGGTGCTGCTCACGATCCACCACACCGTCTTCGACGGCTGGTCCATGAGCGTGCTGATGCGCGAGCTTTCGGAGGCCTATGGGGCCTTCGTCGCGGGGGCACAGCCCGTCCTGCCGGTGCTGCCGTTCCAGTACGCGGACTTCGCCGCGTGGCAGCGCCAGTGGCTGTCGGGCGAGGAGCTGGAGCGACAGGTCACCTGGTGGCGCCAGCAGTTTGACGGAGCGCCGCCCCTGCTGGAGCTGCCCACGGACCGTCCGCGCGTGCAGCGCGAGTCGCCTCCGGGCGCGCTGTTGCCGGTCGCGCTGCCGCTGGAGTTGACCCGGGCCGTGGAGGCCTTCTGCGTGCGCGAGGGCCTCACGCCCTTCATGTTCCTGCTCGCCGCGTTCCAGGTGTTGCTCGGACGCTACGCGGGGCAGGACGACGTGAGCGTCGGTTCCGCCGTGGCGGGCCGCAACGACGCCGAGATGGAGGGGCTGCTGGGCCTGTTCATCAACACGCTCGTGCTTCGCACGCGGATGGACGGCGAGCCCACCGTCCGGGAGTTGCTGGGCCGCGTTCGCACGACGGCGCTGGGAGTGCTCGCCCACCAGCACCTGCCCTTCGAACAGATCCAGCCGATGCGCGACATGCGCCAGTCGCCGATGTTCAACGTCGAGTTCCTCATGCAGAACATCCCGGCGGTGGACCTCTCGCTGGCGGGCGTGAAGGTGCAGTTGGAGGAGCGCATGGGCGCCTCCGCCAAGTTCGACCTGACGCTCTCCCTCAGCCGCAAGGAGGAGGGCTTCACGGGCGAGCTGGAGTACGCCACCGACCTCTTCGACACCTCCACCGTCACGCGGATGATGCGGCACCTGAGGCTGCTCGTGGAGGGCTTCGTGGCCACTCCGGACCGCCGCGTGTCCTCGCTGCCGCTGCTCGCGGAGGATGAGCGCCAGCAGGTGCTCGTGGAATGGAATGCGACGCACGAGCCTCTCCCGGAGGCGTTCGTGCACGTGCTCTTCGAGGCCCAGGCGCGCCGCGTGCCGGACGCGCTGGCGGTCGTGGCCCCGGGAGAAGCGCGACTGACGTACGGCGAGCTGGACGCGCAGGCGAACCAACTGGCGCACCACCTGCGAAGCCTGGGCGTGGGCCCCGAGGTCCTGGTGGGCGTGTGCCTGGAGCGCACGCCTCGCTTGCTGGTGGCGCTGCTGGGCATCCTCAAGGCAGGCGGCGCCTACGTGCCCCTGGACCCGTCCTACCCGGCGGACCGCCTGGCGATGATGGTGTCCGAGTCGCGCATGTCGCTGCTGCTGACGCAGCAGTCGCTGGAGGGCACGGTGGAGGCCCCAGGCCTCCCGCGCTACCTGCTGGACGCGGAGGCCCCCGCACGCGCGGGCCTGTCCACCGAGGCCCCGGCCCGGACGGCGCAGCCGGAGAACCTGGCGTACGTCGTCTTCACCTCGGGTTCGACGGGAAAGCCCAAGGGCGTGATGGTGGCGCACCGCAGCTGGGCGAACGCGTACCTGGGCTGGGAGCGAAGCTACGCGCTGAAGGAGCAGTGCCGAAACCACCTGCAGATGGCGAGCTTCTCCTTCGACGTCTTCGGAGGCGACTTGTCCCGAGCGCTGTGCTCGGGCGGCAAGCTGGTGCTCTGCCCGCGCGAGTGGCTGCTGGAGCCCCAGAAGCTGCATGCGTTGATGGAAGCCGAGGACGTCGACTGCGTGGAGTTCGTCCCGGCGGTGCTGCGAGGACTGTTGCAGTACCTGGAGGAGACAGGCCAGCGACTGGAGTCGATGAAGCTCATCACCGCCGGCTCCGACGCCTGGTACGTGAATGAGTACCTGCGCGTCCGGGAGGTGATTGGAAAGAAGACACGCCTCATCAACTCCTACGGCATCAGCGAAACCACCATCGACAGCACGTGGTTCGAAAGCGATGCCCTGGAGGCAGGAGACAATCGGCTGCTACCGATTGGGAAGCCCTTCGCGAACGTGCGGACCTACGTACTGGACGCGGCGCTGCGGCCGGTGCCCGTGGGCGTGGCGAGCGAGCTGTACATCGGCGGCGAAGGCGTGACGCGAGGCTACTGCCACCGTCCGGAATTGACAGCGGAGCGCTTCGTGCCCGACCCCTATGGGGCACCGGGCTCGCGGCTGTACCGCTCGGGAGACAGGGCGCGGTACCTGGCGGACGGGAACATCGAGTTCCTGGGACGCGCGGACACGCAGGTGAAGCTGCGCGGCTTCCGCGTGGAGCTGGGCGAAATCGAGTCGGTGCTGGGCAAGCACCCGGCGGTGCGCACGGCGGTGGTGCTGCTGCGGGAGGACCCACGCCGCCTCATCGCGTACGTGGTGGCGCCCGAGGACACGACCAGCGTGCAGCTGCGCGACTTCCTGCGCGAACAACTGCCCGAGTACATGGTGCCGGCGGCCTTCGTGGTGATGGACGCGCTGCCGCTGACGCCCAACGGGAAGGTGGACCGCAAGGCCCTGCGGACGCCGGACGGGGCGCAGGAGGCGGCGCACTTCGTGGCCCCGCGCACGCCGACTGAGGAGTTGCTGGCGCAGGTGTGGGCGCAGGTGCTGGGCGTGACCAGGGTGGGGGCGGAGGACAACTTCTTCGACCTGGGCGGGCACTCGCTGCTGGCGACGCAGGCGATGTCACGGGTGAGGAGTGCCTTTGGCGTGGAGTTGCCACTGCGCGCGCTCTTCGAGGCGCCCACTGTCGCCAAGCTCGCCGAGCGGGTGCAGCAGGCCAGCACCGCGGCACGCCTGCCGCCCCTCACCCGGACGCGGGCGGAGGGCCCCCAGCCCCTGTCCTTCGCGCAGCAGCGCCTGTGGTTCCTGGATCAGCTCGCGCCCGATGACGCGTCGTACAACCTCCCCGCCGCACTGCGCCTCTCGGGGCGCCTGGACGTGGAGGCCCTGCGCCGCGCCTTCGAGGCGCTCGTCCAGCGTCACGAGGCCCTGCGCACCACCTTCTTCGAGAAGGAAGGCCAGCCCTTCCAGCGCATCCACGCGCCGTCCACCTGGGCCCTCCCGGTTGAAGACTTGTCCGCTCTGGATGCAGCCGCGAGCGAAGCGGAGACGGTGCGGCTCGCCACGCGCGAAGCCCGTCAGCCCTTCCACCTCGTCCACGGGCCGCTGCTGCGCACCTCACTGCTGCGGCTCTCGGAGGAGACGCACGTCCTGCTGGTGACGATGCACCACATCGTCTCCGACGCCTGGTCCATGGGCGTGCTCGTGAAGGAGTTGGCCGCAGGCTACGCGGCCTTCAGCGAGGGCAAGGAGCCCTCACTCCCGCCGCTGCCCGTGCAGTACGCGGACTTCGCCGCGTGGCAGCGCGACTGGCTCCAGGGAGAAGTGCTGGAGACGCAGCTGGGCTACTGGAAGCACCAGCTCGCCGGAGCACCCTCGGCGCTGGAGCTGCCCACGGACCGGCCCCGTCCGCCCGTGCAGTCCCGACGCGGCGCCACGGTGCCGGTGAACATCCCCGCGGCCCTCACCGCCTCTCTGCGGGGCCTTGCCCAGCGCGAGGGCGCCACGCCCTTCATGCTGCTGCTGTCCGCGTTCCAGCTGTTGCTGTCGCGCTACTCCGCCCAGGACGACGTCTCCGTGGGCTCCCCCATCGCGGGACGCACGCACGCGGAGGCCGAAGGCCTCATTGGCTTCTTCGTCAACACGCTGGTGTTGCGAGCGCGCCTCAAGCCGGAGGACTCCTTCCGCGAGTTGCTGGCCCAGGTACGCGGCACGGCGCTCGCGGCCTATGAGCACCAGCACGTCCCCTTCGAGAAGCTGGTGGAAATCCTCCAGCCCTCACGCGACTTGAGCCGCACTCCCCTCTTCCAGGTGATGTTCGTCCTGCAGAACGCGCCCGCCGAAGCGCTGCGCGTGCCCGGCCTCTCCTTCCAGCCCGTCCCGTTGGAGGGCAACTCCGCGCGCTTCGACCTGGCGCTGACACTCTTCGAGGTGCCCCAGGGCCTCACCGGCTTCCTTGAGTACAGCAGTGACCTCTTCGACGCCGCCACCGTCCAGCGATTGATGAGCCACTACGGTGTCCTGCTCGAGGCCATCGCCAGGCAGCCGGATGCCTCCATCGCCTCGCTGCCCCTGCTAACTGCGATGGAGCAGCAGCAGTTGCTTGTCGAGTGGAACGCCACGAACGTCGAGTTCCCGAGCGACACCTGCATCCACCATGTCGTCGCGGAGCAGGCTCGCCGCGCGCCTGACGCCGTGGCCGTGCACATGGGCGAGCGCAGCGTCACCTACGCGGGCCTCGATGCCTGGGCCCACCAGCTTGCCGCGCAGCTCCATGCCGCCGGTGTCTCGCGCGGCGACCGCGTGGCCGTCCTCGCGGAGCGCTCCCCTGAATTGGTGGCCGGCCTGCTGGCCACCCTCAAGGTGGGCGCGGCGTACGTGCCCATCTCCCCGGGAGTTCCGCCCGAGCGGCTCACCTTCATGCTGGAAGACAGCGCCGCCTCCGTCCTCCTCACCCAGCAGCATCTGCGCGCTTCGCTGCCTGCGCTCTCCGCGCGCATCTTCTCGCTGGAGACGGATGTCACGGCGCCGATGGGGCCGTTGCTCGTGACGCCCGTGGGCGCGGAAGACCTGGCCTACGTCATCTACACCTCGGGAAGCACCGGCCGTCCCAAGGGCGTCGCCGTGCACCACCGTGGGTTGATGAACCTCGTCGCGTGGCACCAGCGCACCTATTCCCTGGCGCCTTCGGACAGGACGGCCCTCACCGCGGGCGTCGCCTTCGATGCCTCCACCTGGGAGGTGTGGCCCTCGCTGGCCTCCGGCGCGAGCCTCGTCGTGCCTCCGGACGCCGTGCGCGCCGAGCCCTCCCAACTGCTGCGCTGGTTGGCCACGGAAGCCATCACCACCTGCTTCATGCCGACGCCCCTGGCGGAGGCCGTGTTGCGCGAAGAGTGGCCAAAGCCCATGGCCCTGCGCGCCCTGCTGACGGGCGGCGACGCCCTGCACCACGGCCCTCCCGCCTCGGTGCCCGCCACCCTCTTCAACCA
>NZ_RAWB01000308.1 GCF_003612055.1 Corallococcus llansteffanensis | reverse complement strand
CCTCCGACGACGCCCGCCCCCGCGGCCCCGGTCCCGAATGCCGCCGCCGCGGCGAAGGGCGCCAGCGACCTGGACCTGCGCTACCAGAAGTTCGACCCCATCGGCACGGGCCCGCTGGGCACGGTCTTCAAGGGCCGCTACAACGCCCTGGGGTTGGACATCTGCATCAAGGAGCTGAAGGACATCTTCGGCTACTTCTCCTTCCTCCAGCGCGGTGAGGTCCTCAAGCGGCTGAAGAAGGAGCTGTGCGCGCAGGCGCAGGTGCGCCACCCGGGCGTGGTGCAGATCCTCGACCAGAACGTGGAGTCCGCGCGGCCCTACTTCGTGGTGGAGCTGATGCGCGGCAGCCTGAAGGAGCGGCTGGAGTCCAGCGGCGGCAAGGGGCTGGAGGTGCCGCACGCGCTGCGCACGTTCCTGCAGCTCGCCTACGGCCTGAGGGCCGCGCACGCCGCGGGCCTCACCCACCACAACCTCAAGCCGGAGAACGTCCTCTTCGACGCGTACGGCAACGCGAAGCTCGCCGACTTCGGCATGAGCCGCGTGGTGGAGGTGGACGCCACCAAGGGCATGCCCCAGGTGTTCATGGGCATGGGCGGCATGGCGTACATGGCGCCGGAGCTGATCAACCGGGGCGCCAAGGAGCCGGGCCCGGCCGCGGACGTGTACGGCCTGGGCATCCTGCTCTACGAGATGTTCACCGGGCAGATTCCGGGCCGCCGCTCGCCGCTGCCCTCGGAGGTGAACCCGGAGGCGCCCAGCGGCCTGGATCAGCTCTTCGACAAGGCCACCCAGGACAAGCGCGAGCAGCGCTACCCGGACATGGACGCGATGCTGGAGGACTTCTACAAGGCCTTCCCGGAGCGCGAGTACCTGGAGCGCGGCGCGCTCATCATCTCCTCGGATCCGCAGCAGGACTGAGTGAACGGGCAGGCGGGCCTCCACGCGAGGCTCGCCCGTCCCCGGACAGGCTGTCAGACTGCGGCGCGCCCATGACCGCGCGCCCCTCTGACAGCGTCCTCCTCACCGTCACCGGAAGGGACGGTCCCGACACCACCGCCCGCCTCACCGGCTTCCTCGCGGACGCGGGCACGGAGCTGCTCGACGTGGAGCAGGTGGTGGTGCAGGGCCTGCTCACCCTGGCCCTCCTGGTACGCCTGCCCGACAGCACCGGAGGCGAGGGCCCCTTGCAGGCGTTGCAGGCCCTGGCGCGTGAGCTGGGCGTCACGGTGGACGTGCGGGCGGTGGCCCCCATGTCCGCACCCCCGGGCCCGGAGCCGCTGCGCTATGTCGTCACCGCGGTGGGCAGGACGCTGGGCGCGCGCGAGGTGCACGCGCTGACGGCGCGGCTCGCGGCGCAGGGGGCGCGCGTGGAGCGCATCACCCGCCTGAGCGAGACGCCGCTGGGGTCGGTGGAGCTGCACGTCATGCTGCCTTCGGACGTGGATCCGTCCGCGCTCAAGCGCGCGCTGCTGGCGCTGTCCATGGAGAGCACCACGTTCGACGTGGCCCTCCAGCGCGAGAGCCTCTACCGGCGCGGCAAGCGGATGGTGGTGATGGACATGGACTCCACGCTCATCCGCATCGAGGTCATCGACGAGCTGGCGCGGGCACACGGCGTCCACGCGAAGGTGGCCGCCATCACCGAGCGCGCGATGCACGGGGAGATGGACTACGACGAATCCCTGCGTCAGCGCGTGGCGCTGCTCGCCGGGCTGGACGTCCAGGTGCTGAGGGAGCTGGCCGCGAACCTGCCGCTCACGGAAGGGGCGGAGACGCTGCTGCGCGTGCTCCGGCGGCTGGGCTACCGCACCGCGGTCATCAGCGGCGGCTTCTCCGTGGCGGCCGAGGCGCTCCAGGCCCGTCTGGGCATCGACTTCGCGTACTCCAACACGCTGGAGGCCGCGGACGGCAAGCTCACCGGCCGCACCGTGGGCACCATCGTCAACGCGCGCCGCAAGGCGGAGCTGCTGGAGACGCTGGCCCGGCAGGAGGGCATCCTGCTGGAGCAGGTCATCGCCGTGGGCGACGGGGCCAATGACCTGCTGATGCTGGAGAAGGCGGGGCTGGGCATCGCCTTCCGCGCCAAGCCCCGGCTGCGCGAGGCCGCCGACACGTCCATCTCCGCCGGCGGGCTGGACACCATCCTGTACCTGCTGGGCCTCACCGCGCGCGAGCTGCGCGAGGTGACTTAAGGGCCTTCGCTACAGGCGCATGCGCGCGGCCAGCTCGCGCTGCTGCACGGCGCCCTTTTCAAAGACGAGCTCCAGCAGCGCGCGCAGGATCTTCGAGCTCTTCTCCTGGTTCTGCTGCACCGTCTGCAGGCGCTGCAGGTCCGCCTCGGTCCACTCGGAGGTGGGCGAGCCGCCCGCGAGAATCTCATCCAGGATGTCGGAGGCGCTGGAGCCCGCGGCGGCGGCGGCCGCGGCGGTGTCCGCCGGGGGGCGCGCGGCGGCGGGAGGCGCGGCGTTCGGGTCGACGATGTCGCTGATGCGCTTGACGACCGTCTTGCCGCTCATGTCCACGACCTTGAATTCCTCCTCCTCGGGGAATTCACCCGACTCCTGCTGCTGCGTGTCGGGCTTGAAGCGCTTCTTCTCCACCGGCTCCTGGTTGCGGTAGTTGCGCAGGATGGCGTGCTCGATTTCACGGTCCCCCGCGACCATGGGCACCACGCGGGCGCGGCTGCGCGCCGCCACCTGGTCCAGCGTGGCCAGGTCCGTGGGGTCCGACATCGCCAGCACCAGCGTCTTCCCGTTGTCCTTGAGCTGCACGGGGAAGACGCCCTTCTGCTCGGCGAGCGTCACGTCCACGCGCGCCAGCGCGGCCGCGTCCTTGGTCAGGTTGCCCAGCTGCACGCGGGGCATTCCCAGCCCCTGGCAGATGGCCTGGGTGATGGTCTCCTCGGACGCCAGCCCCAGGTCCGCGACGACGCGCGACACGCGTCCGCCCCACTGGTCCAGTGACGCGAGCGCGCTGCGAAGCTGCAGCTCGTCGATGACGCGCGCCTTGACGAGGATGTCCGCGATGCGATTCCGGGAAGGGGGAGCCATGGGGTGGGGATTCTAGCGTCTGATGGCGCGGACGCTCAGTCCACGTCACCGAACATGCCTTGAGAGCAAGGAGGCCGACGATGCAGCCCTTCGCGGATGCCGCCACCCAGACGTGCCCGTACTGCGGTGAAGAGGTGGAGGTGGATGTGGACTCGCTGGGCGCCTCCTCGGAGGCCTACGTGGAGGACTGCCCCGTCTGCTGCCGTCCCTGGGAGGTGAAGGTGACCCGCGACGAGGACGGCGCCCTCGTCACCCTGGGCCGCGACGACGACTGAGCTGACGGAGCAGGTAACGGCCTCCCGGCCGGGGAGCAGGCGGCCGGGCAGGGGGCTCCTGGAGCGCGGTCCGGGACGGCCGGGGCCGTTGCTTGACACGTCCCGAAGCATGGTTCTCTTGAGTCTGTGAGGCGCTGCCGGGCCCTCCCGCAAACGAGGCGCGGGGACACGGCCGCCGAACTCAACAACGACTGTGTAACCGCACGACGTGCGTCCTCTGGGACGACACGAACAGGAGACGACCATGCTGACCCACCGCAATGCCTACAACGCCGCCGTGACGCTGCCCCTGCTGCGCGACTTCGACCTGCTCTTCCGCGAGCTGTCCTCGGCGGGCACCCGTCCGGACATGGAGCACACCCTGACGCCCGCGGCCGACATCCTCGAGGCCGAAGCCGGCATCACGCTGCGCATCGACCTGCCCGGCCATGACGCCAAGGCCATCCAGGTGAAGGTGGAGAACGACGTGCTGACCGTGCGCTCCGAGCGCAAGGCGGAGGCCGTGGCCGAGGGCACCACCCTGCGGCGCCAGGAGCGTCCGTCGGGCGTCTACGCGCGCCAGTTCCGCCTGCCCAACACAGTGGATGCCAGCCGCGTGGAGGCCCGCTACGACAATGGCGTGCTGTCCCTCACCCTGCCGCGTCGCGAGGAGACCAAGCCCCGCGTCGTCGAGGTGAAGGTCCAGGGTTGATGCGCATGCATCACCTGTCACCGCTCAGGGAGGCCGCTGCCTTCGCAGGCGCGAGGCGCGGCGGCTCCCGCAAGCATCCATCGACTCGAGGGCTTCCGCTGTGGGCCAGGCGGAAGCCCTCGTTCTCTACTTGCGGACGTTGAGCGCCAGCGGCACCCGGAACAGCTCCATCACCTGCGTCACGTCCAGCGGCTTCGCCAGGCACGCCACCGCACCGGCCTGCTTCGACTGCTCCACGACGTCGGGCGTGTGAAGGCTCGTCATGGTGATGAGCCGCACGCCTTCCATCTGCTTGCGGGCGCGGATGCGCTTGCAGACCTCGATGCCGTCGATGTCCGGCATGTTGAGGTCGATGATCATTCCGTGCGGCTTCTGCTCCGACACCAGCAGCAGCGCCTCCACGCCGCTCGTCGTCGTCTGAAGTTCCACCTGGTTCGCGTGCGGCTTGAACGCGCGCTTGATGGCGTCCAGTGTCTGCCGCTCGTCGTCCACGACCAGCAGGCGCACCGTGCTGCTGCCCAGCTCCTCGGGCACGGGCATCTGGTGGGTGACCAGGAAGGTGCGCAGGTCCGTCGAACGCACCCGACGGTGGCCGCCCGGAGTCCGGAAGGCCATCAGGATGCCGCGGTCGATCCACTTGCTCACCGTCGACGGGTCCACCTGAAGCAACCGACTGATGTCGTGCGTCGTGTAGAGCTGGTCCGTCATCGCCGTACTCCCCTCGGACTGCATCGTTCCACTAGCCATGGAAATAAACACCTACCTTGAATGCGGGGTTTGATCAACCCACCTACGACGTGCTGCGTTTATCTGCCCTTCTCATCAGACCCACGGCGTCATCCCAACGGCCACTGGCACGGAGGCACAACTCCACCAACTCGCGGGCGGCTCCGTGACCGCCAACGTTCTGGGTAACGAAGTGGGCCTCCTGGCGCACCTCTGGAACCGCATCCGCGGGACATGCGGAAAGCCCTGACTGGGACATGGGGTCCAGGTCGTTGAGGTCATCGCCCATGTAGGCGCACGCTTCCGCGGGCACCTGGAGCTGGGCGAGCAGTTCGTCGAGGGCAGGGCCCTTCTCCCGGCGGCCCTGGAACACGGCGGCGAGGCCCAGCTCGCGGCCCCGCGCCTCCACGATGCGGGAGGTGCGCGCGGTGAGGATGGCGGCGGGCAGCCCCACGAGGCGGGCCATCACGAGCGCGTGGCCATCCTTCACGTTGAAGCGCTTCATCACTTCACCGTCGCCGCCGTAGTACAGGCCGCCGTCGGTGAGGACGCCATCCACGTCGAACACGAGCAGTCGCACGCGCGACGCACGCGACTTCAGCTCTTCCCGGCCCGGCTTGGAAGGCGCTTCCGTCTGCATGGCCTCCTCACCTTTCGCGTCCATCAACCGGCTTCGTGACCCAGCGCGCGACGGATGCTGAGCACATCTCGTACCACGTCCTCGAACATCTGTGGATTGAGCGAGCACGGACCGTCACACAGGGCACGGTCGGGGTCTTCGTGGACTTCTGTGAATAAAGCGTCAATCCCGGCGGCGGCGGCGCTGCGGGCCAGCAGCGAGACGAACTTCCGCTCGCCGCCCGTCTTCCCGTCGCTGGAGCTGGGCAACTGCACGGCGTGGGTGGCGTCCATGCACACGACGAGGCCGGCTTCGCGCATCTGCGCCAGGCCGCGCATGTCGACCACGAGGTTGTTGTAGCCGAAGGAGGATCCCCGCTCGGTGACGAGGATGTTGGGGTTGCCCGTCTCCACGGCCTTCCTCGCCGAGTGGACGATGTCCTTGGGGGCGACGAACTGTCCCTTCTTCAAGTTCACCCCCCGGCCCGAGCGGGCCACCGCCTCCACCAGGTCCGTCTGCCGACAGAGGAAGGCCGGTATCTGGATGATATCCACGACTTCAGCGGCTGGCCCGACGTGGCTGGTTTCATGGACGTCCGTGAGTACGGGCACGCCCACCTCGCGCTTCACGCGGTCGAGGATTCTCAGACCTTCCTTCAAACCAGGGCCGCGGAAGGACTTGCCGCTGGTCCGGTTGGCTTTGTCATACGAGCACTTGAAGGCATACGGCACGCCGAGCCGCTGGGTGATGCCCTTGAGGAGGTGGGCGTGGCGCAGGGCCATCTCCTCGGACTCGATGCTGTCGGGGCCGGCGATGACGAAGAGGCGCTCACCGGGGCCGACCTTGTGACCGCACAGCTGGATGGAGGGCGTCGTGCTCATGCGCGCACCGGGGGGGTGGGGGCGGTGCCGTGGGAGGAGTCCCGCTGGGCGAGCGCCGCGCCGATGAAGCCGGAGAAGAGGGGGTGGGGAGCGAAGGGCTTGCTCTTGAACTCCGGGTGGAACTGGCAGCCGACGAAGTACGGATGATCCGACAGTTCGATCATCTCCACCAGATTCAGCTCCGGATTGTGTCCGGAGATGACGAGCCCCGCCTCCTGGAGCCGGCCGCGGTAGGCGTTGTTGACCTCGTAGCGGTGGCGGTGGCGCTCCTGGATGTTGTCCTGGGCGTAGAGCTTCTGGGCGACGGTGCCGGCCTTGAGGGCGCACGCGTAGCTGCCCAGGCGCATGGTGCCGCCCTTGTCCTGCACCTTCACCTGGCTCTCCATCAGCGTCACCACCGGGTGCGGGGTGTGCTCGTCGAACTCCAGGCTGTTGGCGCCCTTGAGGCCCAGCACCGTGCGGCTGAACTCCACCACCGCCATCTGGAGGCCCAGGCAGATGCCGAAGAAGGGCAGCTTGTTCTCCCGCGCGTAGCGGACCGCGGCGATCTTCCCCTCGGTGCCGCGCACGCCGAAGCCGCCGGGGACGAGCACCGCGTCCACTCCGTCGAGCATCGCCTCCGGGCCCTGGGTCTCCACGTCCTGGCTGTCCACGAAGCGCAGCTTCACGCGCACGTCGTTGGCGATGCCGCCGTGGAGCAGGGACTCGTTGAGGCTCTTGTAGCTCTCCGTGAGGTTCACGTACTTGCCCACGATGGCGACGGTGACCTCACCGCGCGCGGGCTCGTAGATCTTCCGGACGATGGTCTCCCACTTCTCCAGGTGGGGCGCGCGGCTCCAGATGTTGAGCACCTCCGCCAGCCGCTCGTCGAGGCCCTGGCGGTGCAGCTCCAGGGGCAGCTCGTAGATGCTGCGCACGTCGGGGGACGTGAACACGTTGCCGTTGTCCACGTTGCAGAACATCGCGATCTTGTCCTTCAGCTCGCGGGAGATCTCGCGGTCGGTGCGGCACAAGAGGAAGTCCGGCTGGATGCCAATCTCCCGCAGCTTCATCACCGAGTGCTGCGTGGGCTTGGTCTTCACCTCGCCCGCGGCGCCGATGTACGGCAGCAGCGTCAGGTGGATGTAGACGGCGTTCTGGCTGCCCACGTCGTAGCGCATCTGGCGGATGGCCTCGAGGAAGGGCAGGGACTCGATGTCGCCCACGGTGCCGCCGACTTCCACGATGACGACGTCCACGTCCTGGGAGGCCTGGCGGATGCTGGCCTTGATCTCGTCGGTGATGTGGGGAATCACCTGGACCGTCTTGCCCAGGTACTCACCGCGACGTTCCTTGGTGATGACCGCGTTGTAGATGCGGCCGGAGGTGAAGTTGTTGAGGCGGCTCATCCGGGCGTGGGTGAACCGCTCGTAGTGGCCCAGGTCCATGTCGGTCTCGCCACCATCCTCGGTGACGAAGACCTCGCCGTGCTGGAAGGGGCTCATCGTGCCCGGATCCACGTTGATGTAGGGATCCAGCTTGATGAGGGTGATGTCCAGCCCGCGGTTCTCCAGGAGGGCGCCAATGGATGCGGAGGCCAGTCCCTTCCCCAGCGAGCTGACCACGCCGCCCGTCACGAAGATGAACTTGGTTTTCTTGGAGCGCATGTCCCTTCCTGCCAAGAGGGCCAGGGGGCGTCAAATAATCTCTGCCGGCTGGACGGCTGGCTGGCCCCGGGAGGCCCGCCGGACCTTCACTGCGCGTCCCAACCCCCTGGTCGGGCGACCGCGAACTGCTGGGCGTCCGGCTGTCCCACACGGAAGCGGCGCAGGTCGCAACCTCGGCAACTCCAGCCTTCCCAGCCTTTCTTCACGACTTGGTGGAGGCACGAATCGTAGTTGGGGCAGAAGAGGTTGCGCTGGTTGTCCACCATCTCCTCGTCACGGAGGGCAGAGGGCAGAGGGATGGGACACGGCGTGATGGACACGAGGTTCTCCGACAGGCGACCACGGCAGGCGTGGGTTGCTCTTCCCCCCGGCGGCTCGAACCGGCGACCCGGGCGGACATTCCCAGGTAGGGAGGGCACAAAAAAGTCGCCCCCGTCGGCAAAGACGGGGGCGACCGGTACCGCGGGCGTCAACCACCGCCGAGGAGACCCTCGCTAGCAGGCCACCGCGACGGAGGTAGACGCCTGATTCATGCTGTCGATCAAGGCATCACCTCCTTTCTTGAGGCGCTTGAAATAATGCGCCTTCTTTTTCCGCGCCACGGAGACTGCGGGGTGGGCGGGGCCGCAAGCGGGGCGAGCGTTCAGGCTGCGACAACCTGGTGTTCCACGAGGCGGCGGTAGAGGCCCTCCTGCGTCATCAGGGAGGCGTGCGTGCCGCTCTGCACCACGCGGCCGGACTCCAGCACCAGCACCCGGTGGGCGTTGGCCACGGTGGACAGCCGGTGCGCGATGATGAGCGTCGTGCGGCCCTGCATCAGCCGCTCCAGCGCGTCCTTCACCAGGTGTTCGCTCTCCGCGTCCAGGGCGGACGTCGCTTCGTCCAGCACGAGGATGCGCGGATCCTTCAGCACCGCCCGCGCGATGGCGACGCGCTGCTTCTGTCCACCGGACAGCTGCACGCCCCGCTCTCCCACTTCCGTGCGGTAGCCTTCCGGGAAGCGGCCGATGAAGTCGTGCGCGTGCGCGGCCTTCGCGGCGGCCTCCACCTCCGCGTCGGTGGCGTCCGGGCGGCCGTAGCGGATGTTGTCCGCGATGGAGCAGGAGAACAGCAGCGGCTCCTGGGCGACCATGCCCACGTGGCGGCGCAGCCAGTTGGGGTCGAGCGTGTCCAGGGGGCGGCCGTCGAGGAGCAGCCGGCCCTGCTGCGGGTCGTAGAAGCGGGACAGGAGGGCGGCGAGGGTGGACTTTCCGGCGCCGGAGGAGCCCACCACGGCGACGACCTCGCCGGCCTGGAGGGTGAGGCTGATGCCCTGGAGCACCGTCACGTCGGGGCGCGTGGGGTAGGCGAAGCGCACGTCCTGGAACTCCACCCGGCCCTCGACGGTGGCGGGGCGCTCGCCGCCTTCGGCGGGGATGGCGGGCTCGCGGTCCATCAGCTCGAAGACGCGCTCCGCGGAGCCCGAGGCGCGCATGAAGTCCGCCCAGAGTTCCGCCAGGGCGGCCAGGGACGTGGCGACAATCATCGTGTAGATGAGGAACGAGGTAAGAGCGCCGGTGGAGAGCTGGCCATCCACCACCAGCCGGCCGCCGTACCAGAACACCACCACCGCGGCGATGAAGCCCGCGCTGGAGGCGACGCCGAAGAAGACGGAGGACTGGACCATGCGGCGGCGGGCCGCTTCGAAGGCATGGTGCACGGCGCTACCGTAGCGTGTCACCTCCGACGGCTCGGCCGCGAACGAGCGCACGGTGCGCAGGCCCGACAGGCTCTCCTCGGCGACCTCGCTGGCCTTGGCGAGCGCGTCCTGCACCTGGCGCGACATCAGGCGCACGCGCCGGCCGTACAGCACGGCGCCCACCGCCACCGGGGGGACGATGGCGAGCATCAGGAGCGTGAGCGCGGGCGAGGTGTAGAAGAGCAGCGCGAGGCCGCCCAGCGCCTGCACCACGTGGCGCAGCCCCATGGAGATGTTGACGCTCACGGTGTTCTGCAGGACGCCGGTGTCGGACGAGAGCCGGCTGGTGAGCTCCCCGGTGCGGTGGGTGTCGAAGAAGGCCACCTCCTGGTCCATGAGGCGGTGGAAGAAGTCGCGGCGCAGGCGCATCACCACCCGGTCGCCGACGAGGGTGAAGAAGTAGGCGCGCAGCGCGCTGGTGACGCCCTGCACCACGAAGATGACCAGCATGATGAGCGCGGCCCGGTCGATGAGCGCGCGGTTCTTCGCGTTGAGCGCATCGTCGATCAGGATGCGGATGCCTTGCGGGAACGCGAGGCTCGCGCCGCTGCTGATGATGAGGAAGCAGGTGGCCAGCACCAGCGTGGGCACTTCGGGACGGGCCAGGGACAGCATCCGACGCAGGGTGACGCCCTTGGGGAGTCGAGACGTCGGAGGGTTGACGGAAGGGAGCACTGGCGGAGCCTACTGGACTCTCGCCAGGCATGCAGCCGGCAGGGACGCGCTGGCCCGGGATGCAGCCGGGGCGGCGGCGGTGCTATCTCCTGGGAGAGTTCCCATGCGAGGGAGGGGCCATGGAGAAGCGCGTCTTTGGCAACACCGGAGTGGCGGTGCCGGTCATCGGTCAGGGCACCTGGCAGATGGAGGATGACGACGCACCAGGCGCCATCCGCGCCCTGCGCGCCGGGCTGGACCTGGGGCTCACCCACGTGGACACGGCCGAGCTGTACGGGCGGGGCAAGGTGGAGGAGGCACTCGTGGCGAAGGCCATCGAAGGCCGGCGTGACGAGGTGTTCCTCGTGTCCAAGGTGATGCCGTCGAACGCGACGCTGAAGGGCACGGTGGCCGCGTGCGAGGGCAGCCTCAAGCGGCTCCGCACGGATCGGCTGGACTGCTACCTGCTGCACTGGCCCGGCTCCCACCCGCTGGAGGGCACGGTGCGCGCCTTCGAGCAGCTGGTGAAGGACGGGAAGATCCGCGCCTGGGGGGTGAGCAACTTCGCGGTGGACGAAATGGAGGAGGTGCTGGCCCTCGCGGGCCCGGGGCGCATCGCGTGCAACCAGGTGCTGTACCACCTGGAGGAGCGCGCCATCGAACACGCCGTCGTCCCATGGTGCGAGGCCCGGGGCGTGGCGGTGGTGGCCTACAGCCCGTTCGGCAACGGCCACTTCCCGTCACCGGAGAGCGCGGGGGGCCGGGTGCTGGCGTCCATCGCCCGCGCGCATGGCGCGACGCCGTACCAGGTCGCGCTCCAGTTCCTCGTGCGCCGGCCGTCGCTGTTCGCCATCCCCAAGGCCAGCGACGTGGCCCATGTGCGCGACAACGCGCGCGCGGCCTCGCTGAAGCTCACCCCGGAGGACCTCGCGCGCATCGACGCGGCCTTCCCCCAGGGCGACGAGCCGGACTCGCTGCCGGTCATCTGACGCCTGAGACGTGAGGCGTGACGCGGGCGCTCAGCCGCGCTCGCGCAGGAGTGCTTCCACGCGGGCCACGTCCTCCGGCACGTCCACCGCCACGGTGCGCCAGGACACGCGGGCGCAGCGGATGCGCAGGCCGTGCTCCATGGCGCGCAGCTGCTCCAGCTTCTCCGCCTCCTCCAGCGGGGTGGGGGAGAGGGTGGCGAGCTGGAGCAGGGTGTCCCGCCGGTAGCCGTAGAGGCCCAGGTGGGCCCAGCGGCGCACGGGCGTGCCGGGCTCGCGCACGTGCGGCACCGGGGCGCGGCTGAAGTAGAGCGCGTCGCCGTTGAGGGCGAGCACGGCCTTCACCACGTTCGGGTTCTCCAACTCGTCCGGCTCCAGGGCACGCACCAGGGTGCCCATGCGGACGGTGTCGTCCTGGAAGAGGTCCGCGAGCACCTTGAGCGCGGCGGGGTCCACCAGCGGCTCATCCCCCTGCACGTTCACCCACACGTCCACGTCCGGCCGGGCGCGGGCCACCTCCGCGATGCGGTCCGTGCCGGTGGGGCAGTCGGGACTGGTCATCACCGCGCGGCCGCCGAAGCCCTCCACCACGTCGCGGATCCGCGTGTCGTCGGTGGCGACCCACACCTCGGCGAAGGCCTGGGCCTCCTGACAGCGGCGCCAGACGTGTTCGACCATGGGGCGGCCGGCGATGAGGGCGAGCGGCTTGCCGGGGAAGCGGGTGCTGGCA
>NZ_RAWB01000307.1 GCF_003612055.1 Corallococcus llansteffanensis | reverse complement strand
CTCATGCGTGCACCCTCCGCGTCCCTTCCAGTGCAGCCCCCCGGCCATGCCCCGCGATGCCTGGAAACAGGCACTTGCGACCCGGCAGCGCACCATTCCGGAGCAGGACGTGCCAGGACGGAGCACCCGGAGTGATCCACTCCGGCCAGCCGTTGCACCACCCCGGAGCATTTCCCGCCCCCCGCAGCGCCCAGCGAAGGAGGGACCCCGCCTTATGTTCGCTTGACCCGAGGGGGGTCGATTTTATATTTGACCAGTCCGGTCCACATTCGTGTGGGCCGATGTAGACCCTGCCGCTGCGCGCGGACCCACCGCGTCGCCGGGGAGCGGAGGGGAAGTCCCACCCTCCCGCATCTTTTCTTCCGAGGAAGCCATGCTGAACCTGCCCATCTACATGGACAACCACGCCACCACCCCGCTCGACCCGCGGGTGCTGGAAGCGATGTTGCCCTACCTCCGCGAGGACTTCGGCAACGCCGCCAGCCGCAACCACGCGTTCGGCTGGAAGGCCGAGGCCGCGGTGGAGAAGGCCCGCCGGCAGGTGGCGGAGCTCATTGGCGCGTCGGAGAAGGAGATCGTCTTCACCTCCGGCGCCACCGAGTCCGACAACCTGGCCATCAAGGGCGTCATCGAGTTCTACAAGTCCAAGGGCGACCACATCATCACCCTGAAGACGGAGCACAAGGCCGTCCTGGACACCTGCAAGCGCCTGGAGCGCGTGCGCCAGGAGCGGCTGGACGAGCTCAAGCTGCTCCGCCTGGGCCAGCTCGCCGAGCGCGACGTGCAGCCCGAGGACCTCGCGGAGCTGTCCGCGAAGTTCGACATCGAGGCGGACGCGACGTACCGGAAGTGGTCGGAGCTGCCCACGGGCGGCGCGCGCGTCACCTACCTGGACGTGGAGAAGGACGGCCGCGTCAGCCTGGAGAAGCTGGCCGCCGCGATGACGCCGAAGACGGTGCTCGTCTCCATCATGTTCGCCAACAACGAGATCGGCGTCGTGCAGCCGGTGGCGGAGATTGGAAAGCTGTGCCGGGAGAAGGGCGTCCTCTTCCACTGCGACGCGGTGCAGGGCATTGGCAAGGTGCCCTTCGACGTGGAGACGATGAACGTGGACCTCGCGTCCATCAGCGCCCACAAGATGTACGGCCCCAAGGGCGTGGGCGCGCTGTACGTGCGCCGCAAGCCGCGTGTGCGCATCGCCCCCATGGTGGACGGCGGCGGCCATGAGCGCGGCATGCGCAGCGGCACGCTCAACGTGGCGTCCATCGTCGGCTTCGGCGCGGCGGCGGAGGTCGCGAAGCAGGATCTGCCCTCGGAAGCCGCGCGCCTGTTCCGGCTGCGCGAGCGGCTGCGCACGGGCATCCTGGAGCAGCTGGACCTCGTCACGGTGAACGGCAGCCTGGAGCACCGCATGCCGGGCAGCCTCAACGTGTCGTTCTCCTACGTGGAGGGCGAGGCGCTGATGATGTCCATCAAGGACGTCGCGGTGTCGTCCGGGTCCGCGTGCACCTCGTCGTCCCTGGAGCCCTCCTACGTGCTGCGCGCTCTGGGCGTGGAGGAGGACATGGCGCACAGCTCCATCCGCTTCGGCCTGGGCCGCTTCAACACGGAGGAGGAGGTGGACTTCGTCATCCGCCTCGTGGTGGACAAAGTCCGCAAGTTGCGAGACATGAGCCCCCTGTACGAGATGGCCAAGGAAGGCATCGACCTCAAGAGCATCGAGTGGACGGCGCACTAGGCGCCCTCCCCCGACATGGTTTCCAGCCGGGCACGGAAGCCCCCGCCCGCCCGGCCGCGCATCGGTTGCCCGCAAGGCGCATCAGTTCAAGCGTTGTGTGAAGGAGCGTTAGACGCATGGCTTACAGCGACAAGGTCATCGAGCACTACGAGAACCCCCGCAACGTGGGGACGCTCGACAAGAACGACCCGAACGTCGGCACCGGCCTCGTGGGCGCCCCCGCCTGCGGCGACGTGATGCGCCTGCAGCTGAAGATCAGCGATTCGGGCGTCATCGAGGACGCGCGCTTCAAGACCTTCGGCTGTGGCTCCGCCATCGCGTCCAGCTCGCTCGTCACCGAGTGGGTGAAGGGCAAGACGGTGGATCAGGCGATGACCATCTCCAACAAGGACGTGGCGCGGGAGCTGTCGCTGCCCCCCGTGAAGATCCACTGCTCCGTGCTGGCCGAGGACGCCATCAAGGCGGCCATCGAAGACTTCAAGAAGAAGCGCGCGTCGCGGCAGGCTTGAGGCGGCAGCTCGCAGCGCACGCGGTATTCCAGGAAGCGAGGACGACCCCATGAACGAGCAGGCCCAGACGACCCAGGCCCCTCAGACGCCCCCCAAGCCGGCGCCCAAGGGCATTGGCCTGGCGGACAGCGCGGTGGAGCGCCTCAAGGTGCTGCTGGCCGAGCGCCAGACGCCGGAAGCAGGACTGCGCATCGCCGTGAAGGGCGGCGGGTGCTCCGGCCTCCAGTACTCCATGGAGTGGTCGGAGAAGTCCCGCGAGCGCGACAAGGTGTTCGAGCGGGACGGCGTGCGCGTCTTCGTGGATCCGAAGAGCTACCTGTACCTCATCGGCACGGAGCTCGTGTTCGAGCAGACCCTGATGGCCTCCGGCTTCAAGCTGAACAACCCCAATGTGAAGGCCGCGTGCGGCTGCGGAGAGAGCTTCTCCGTCTGACCTCGCGGCCTTGCCCGCCCGCCCCGTTGGTCAGGGCGCGGGCACAGGGGTCCGGCCCGGTGCCGGGCCCCTTTTTCGTTTCGCCCCCATGAGGATGCCCCCACCGTGAGGACCCACTTCGACGTGTTCGGGCTGCCCCGCTCCCACGCCGTGGACGTACCGGCCCTGGAGAAGCAGTACCGGGACCTGTCGCTCCAGCTCCATCCGGACCGCGTCGCCCAGGGCAATGCCCGCGAGCGGCTCCAGGCCCTGGAGGGCACCACCGCCCTCAACGAGGCCTTCAAGACGCTGAAGGACCCGGTCCGCCGCGCCTTCTACCTGCTGAAGCTCCACGGCATCGACCTGGACCGCGAGGACGCGGGCGCCCAGAAGGACATGCCCCTGGAGTTCCTGGAGGAGGTCATGACCCTGCGCGAGGAGCTGGACGACGCCATCGCTGCGAAGGATCTGCCCCGGGCCCAGGCCATGGCGAAGGACGTCGCGGGGCGCAAGCAGGCGGCGCTCACGGAGGCCGTGTCCGCGCTCCAGTCGTTGGAGGCGGCGGGGGATTCTCCGGACGGGGTGAGAAAGGCATCGCACGCGCTGGGGCGGGTGCGCTACTTCACGCGCTTCCTCGAGCAGGTGGACGCGTTCGAGGAGGAGGTGCTCGCGTGAGCAACAACGGACTTCTGCAGATCCACGACCCGCTCAAGCCCAAGGGCCACGTGGTGGGCATCGACCTGGGCACCACGCACTCGCTGGTGGCGTCCGTGTCCCAGGGCAAGCCCCGCTGCGTCCCGGTGGATGACGGCGACTCGCTGCTCCTGCCCTCCGTCGTGCACTACGGCAGGGACGGCGGTGTGGTGGTGGGCGCCCGCGCGCGGAAGCTCGCGGCCGACGCCCCCACGGACACCATCGTGTCGGTGAAGCGCTTCATGGGCCGCGGGCCGGATGATCCGGAGACGCGCAAGCTGGGCGCCTACCGCTTCGTCCCCGGCTCGCAGGTGGTGCGCTTCGACGTGGCCGGCGGCCAGCCGGTGACGCCCATCGAGGTGTCAGGTGAAATCCTGCGCGCCCTCAAGCGCCGCGCGGAGGCGCACTTCTCCGGCAAGGTGGAGCAGGCCGTCATCACCGTGCCCGCCTACTTCGACGACGCCCAGCGCCAGGCCACCCGGGACGCGGGGAAGCTCGCGGGCCTGGAGGTGCTGCGGCTGCTCAACGAGCCCACCGCCGCGGCCCTGGCCTACGGCCTGGACAAGGGCAGCCAGGGCACCTTCGCCGTCTACGACCTGGGCGGCGGCACCTTCGACATCTCCATCCTCAAGCTGGAGGACGGCGTCTTCGAGGTGAAGTCCACCGGCGGTGATTCGGCCTTGGGCGGGGACGACTTCGACCGCGCCATCGCCACGCGCGTGCTCCAGGCGATGGGCGCTGCGACGCCCTCCCCTTCGCAGGTGGCGGAGGCGATGTCCGCGGCGCGCAAGGCGAAGGAAGCGCTGACGGACGTGGCCGAGGTCACGCTCACCGTGGGCGGGCACTCGCAGCCCGTCACGCGCGCGGACTTCGAGGCGTGGATCCAGCCGCTCGTGCAGAAGACGGGCGCGGTGTGCCGGCGGGCCCTGAAGGACGCGGGCGTCGCGGCGGGCGAATTGGACGGCGTCATCCTCGTGGGCGGCTCCACGCGCGTGCCGGCGGTGCGCCACTTCGTGGCGGAGCTGTTCGGCCGCGAGCCCCTGGGCGACATCGATCCGGATCAGGTCGTGGCGCTG
Organism: Corallococcus llansteffanensis; assembly: GCF_003612055.1. Taxonomy (GTDB): domain Bacteria; phylum Myxococcota; class Myxococcia; order Myxococcales; family Myxococcaceae; genus Corallococcus; species Corallococcus llansteffanensis. The sequence goes on along the minus strand of NZ_RAWB01000307.1, from coordinate 7,614 downwards.
GGCGCGGCGGTGCAGGCAAGCCTGCTCACCGACAGCAACCGTCAAGACGAGGTGCTGCTCTTGGATGTGCTGCCCCTGTCGCTGGGCCTGGAGACGATGGGCGGCATCGCGGAGAAGCTCATCCCGCGCAACTCCACCATCCCCACGGCGGCGGCGCAGGTGTTCACCACGTTCAAGGACCACCAGACGGGCCTGGACGTGCACGTGGTGCAGGGCGAGCGGGAGCTGGTGGAAGACAACCGGAGCCTCGCGCGCTTCACCCTCTCCGGCATCCCGCCCCTGGCGGCGGGCATGGCCCGGGTGGAGGTGCGCTTCCAGGTGGACGCGGACGGCATCCTGTCCGTCACCGCGAAGGAGCAGAGCACCGGCGCCGCGCAGACCATCACCGTGAAGCCCAGCCACGGCCTGACGGACGAGGAGATCGAGAAGATGCTGCTCGACTCCATCGACTACGCCGAGGACGACATCCAGGCCCGCCAGGTCCGCGAGCAGCAGGTGGAGGCCGAGCGCGTCCTGGCCGAGGCCGACCGCCAGCTCCGCGAGAACGCGGCCCTGCTGGAGGCCGGCGAGCCGGAGGCCATCCAGGCCGCCATGGCGCGCGTGCGCGAGGCGGCGCAGGGCAAGAACTACCTGGCGGTGAAGGAGGCCCTGCACGGGCTGGACGAGGCGTCCCGGGCCTTCATCGAACGGGTCATGAACCGCGCCATCACCCAGGTGGTGTCCGGCCATTCCGTGGAGGAGTACTGACCGTGCCCAAGGTCACCTTCAAGAGCCCCCTGGCGGAAGTCGCCGTGGACGTGCCCCCGGGCACCACCCTGCTGGACGCCGCGGAGAAGGGCGAGGCCCAGGTGGGCCACAGCTGCGGCGGCGTGTGCGGGTGCTCCACCTGCCACGTGTGGATCCGCAAGGGGCTGGACTCGCTGAGCGAGCAGCGGGACGACGAGATGGACCGGCTGGACATGGGCTTCGACGTCCGCCCGTACTCCCGCCTGAGCTGCCAGACGGAGGTGGGCGGCGAGGACGTCACGGTGGAGATCACCGAGGAGTCCCTGGTCGCCTTCATGGACGAGAACCCGGCCATCCGCCGGCAGCTCGAGTCCGAGGGGAAATGGCCCCTGAAGAAGTAGGCGGTGAAGGGGCCTGAAACGTTGTGCTTGACCGGGCGAAAGAGGTTCTTTATACGTCTCGCCCGTCGCACCGGCAGCACCCCCATCCGCCCGGGTGGTGGAATTGGTAGACACACTAGATTCAGGGTCTAGCGCCTGCAAGGGCATGGAGGTTCGAGTCCTCTCCCGGGCATGAAGTAAAAGAAGGGCCCCGACCACAAGTCGGGGCCCTTCTTGTTTTCCGGCATGGCCCTTCCGCGGATCAGGGCGGCGCGGGCTCCACGGCCTCGTGCGCCACGTGGTGCGCGGCGGCATTGGCCAGCCGGCCTCCCTTGCGCAGGTCGCGGATGCGCAGCTTGCTGTGGTGCACGGACAGCGCGCCCAGGGACACCTGGCTGAGCACGGTGCCCAGGTGGGTGAGCGTGGCGAAGGCCGCCGCGGCCTCCGCGCTGGCGCCCAGGGAGCGGGCCGCCCAGCTCGTCACGAAGTAGTAGATGCCCATGCCCGCGGGAACGCCCGGCAGCGCCTGTCCCAGGGAGATGGCGCCCAGCACGACGGCGCCCGCGAAGAGGCCCCCCGGGATGCCGATGCCGTGGAGCGCGAGGCCGTACGCCAGCGCGGACGCGGATACCGGGAAGATGGAGAAGAAGAACACCTTCGCCATGCCCTTGAAGGAGCGCGCGGTGCCCAGGCCCTCGCCCACGTGGCTGAGGAAGCTCTCCACGCGCGGCAGGCTGTGGCGCTTGTGCAGCCAGCGGCCCAGGGGCGCGGCCCAGTGGGCCAGCAGCACCACCAGCGCGACCAGGCCGATGCACAGCGACACGGCCACCTTCATCTCGCCGCGGAAGTGGGCCATCGTCGTGCCGAAAGGGCCCAGGAACGACAGGGCCACCAGCATCATCAGGCACGCGAACTCCATCAGCTTGCACACGCCCACGGAGCCCAGGCCCCGGATGAAGGGCACGTTCTGCGTGCGCGCCAGGAGGAAGGCCCGCGTCACCTCGCCCAGCTTTCCTGGCAGCGCGTTGTGCACGAAGACGCCAATGCCCACCAGGTGGTAGCGGTCGCGGAACGGGATGGGCTTGCGCAGCGTGGCCTGCCACTGCACCGCGCGCAGCGGCACAAGCGACGCCTGGAGCAGCAGGAAGGGCACCAGCCACACCAGGTGCCCCGGCAGGTCCTGCACGAACTTGCGCAGCGGAAAGCGGGGGATGAGCAGGTCCCCTGCCCCGTGCAGGTTCCACTTGAAGAAGGCCGTGGACAGCAGGAGCACGGAAAGCACGAGCCCCACCACGGCGCCCAGCACCTTGAGCCACGTCCGACCGCCTGCGTTGGGAAGCCGCATGGTCCTCCCCTTCGGTTTCAATGAAGAATCCGCGGTGAGCCCGTGTCCAGGTAGGCCTCCGCCAGCCGCTCGTGCAGCCGCGCGCAGTGGCTCAGGCCGGACAGGTCCACCGGCCCGTTCGCGGGCCACATCACGAGACTGTCGGACTCCACGCGCGTAAGGCCCCCGTGAGAGCCGAACTCCCACGCGAAGCCCACCGTGCCGCCCTTCCGCACGGCCTCGCCGAAGAGCACCAGGTCCCCGGCCGTCTCCATGCGCGGCAGGCCCCGCAGGAAGTCCGCCACGGCGCTCCGGCTGTACTCGGAGGACAGGGGCGCGCGGTCCAGGTCGGCGAGGCCGTAGACGCCGCCGCCCATCACCACCACGGCCTCCGCGCCCCGGCGCATCGCCACCATCCCGATGTCCGTGTTGCCCGTGGCACGCGCCAGCACGTCCGGATGCCGCGCCAGCAGCTCGCGCGCCTCCAGGGGCGTGGGACGACCGCTCAGGTAGATATGGGCGAAGTTGCCGGCCTCCACCACCACCGGGGTGAAGGGCTCGCGCGCGGAGGTGTCCGGCGTTGGCGGTTCGCGTCCGTCCAGCAGGCCGCTGACGACGCCGTCGCGCAGGGGCGGCGTGGCGCCCTCGAAGAGCACCGCCTGCAGGCGCCGGCCCTGGCGCTGCTCCAGGGGCAGGCTGTCCACGTGGCCGTGGTCGGACAGGAGGATGACGTCGTAGGGCTCCGGGGCGGCGCGGGCCACGGCGAACAGCTCCGCCAGCGACGCGTCCACGCGGTGCAGCTCCTGCATCGCCAGCTCCGAGCGCGGGCCTCGGCGGTGGGCCACCTCGTCGTAGTTGCCGTAGACCAGGTAGATGAGCGGCACGCCGCGCACCATGTCCACGAGCGACTTGGTGTACGCGAAGCTCCAGCCCAGCCGCTGCAGGAGGATGCGGCTCAAGAGGAAGCCCTGCTCGTGGCGCCAGTCGTTGACGGAGCGCGCCCACTGGCGCACCTCGCGCACGGCCTGCCAGGACTCCATCCCGAACGAGCGCAGGAACTCCCACGCACCGCGCGTGCGTGCCGACGACAGGCCCTGCATCTCGTAGGCGAACGAGCGCGCCATCAGCTTGAAGCTCGACAGCGTGCTCATGCACATGCGGTTGGTGGCGCCCGCGTGGAAGAGCGAGAAGTAGGTGTGCCCGCCGTGATCCAACAGGCTCGTGCGGCCGTGGCCCCTGAGGCGCGCGTCGATGGCCATCGCGTCGCCCGGGGTGTTCATCTGCACCTTGCGGCCGAGTGAGCGGTCGTACCAGCTGTAGCCCGGCAGGTTCGGATGCTGGAGCCCGTAGAGCAGCCCCGCCTGGAAGAAGGGCGTGGAGGTGGGCGCGCCCCAGAAGGCGTTCTCCAGGTGATAGGCGCCCGAACGTACGAGGTGCGCGACGAAGGGCATCCGGCCGGAGACAATCGCCTCGTCCAGGAGGGCCTTGGGCACACCGTCCAGGTGCACCAGCAGTACGTTTCGCGACCGCCGCGACGCCACGGGCGGAACTTTCGATCCGATGCGCCGAACGAGGCTATTCGCCCAATTCCGTGAATTCTCGCTGACGAGTTCGTTCAAACTTTCGGGCACGTTGACGGCTCCCCCATCCCGCGATGCAAAATGGGCATTCAGGGGGACAGGAGCTTCTGGGGCCGCGATGCTCTCTTGGAGAGCAGGCGGGCAGAGCGCGTCCTAGTCCCGGGCTGGAATCGATGCGCCCCCCTGGGGCTTCTCGGGGTTTCGATGCTGGCTCCTGTCTTCTGCCTCTTCTTTCTCCTGCTGACGCTCAGCGCCGCCGCGGCCGGCCGTACACCCGCGCCCGGGCTCCAGCCCGTGAAGAAGGCGCCGTCGATGGACGGCATCGCGCTGCCGCTGGTGAGCTTCAGCTCGGATCAGGGCTTCGGCTACGGCGCGGTGGGCGGCATGTACCTGTACGCGCCGGGCAAGGCGCCCTACGCGCACGCCCTGGCCGCGCAGGTCTTCTTCAGCTCACGCGGCGCCCAGAATCATTACCTCCGCTACGACGGACCGCAGTTGCTGGGGCCCCTGCGGTTGGAGGCCCGGCTGGAGTACCGGCAGGAGAAGAGCAGCCCGTTCTTCGGCGCGGGCAACCTGTCCGCCCCGAACTTCCGCGGCAACGTGGAGGACGAGCGCTACAACTTCGACAAGGGCTCGCCGGGCTTCTGGGTCCGCCTGCGCGGCCGGCCCTTCGGTGAGACGCACCCGTTCCAGTCCTACGTGGGCTACGGGTGGCGCAACACCAGCGTGGTCCCCTACGAGACGTCCATCCTGGCGCAGGAGAAGCCCATCGGCATCGAGGGCGGGCCCAGCGGGCAGATCCTCGCGGGCGCGCTCTGGGACACGCGCGATCAGGAGGGCGACCCGACGACGGGCGGCGTGGAGGAGGTGGCGCTGCGCGTGTCGGGCCTGGCCACCTTCAGTCGCTACCAGTACGCGGGCGTGACGCTGAGCGAGCGGCGCTACTTCAAGCTGTCGGAGCGCCTGGTGTTCGCGCAGCGGCTGACGCTGGACATGCTGTTCGGCGAGGTGCCCTTCTTCGAGTGGATGACGACGGGCGGCGTCAACATCTCCGAGGGCATTGGCGGCATGAGCAGCGTGCGCGGCATCGAGCGCAACCGCTTCGCCGGCAACGTGAAGGCGTTCAGCAACTCCGAGCTGCGCTTCCAGGCGGCGAAGATGTCCGTCTTCGGCCAGCCCGTCGCGCTGGGCGCGGTGGTGTTCCTCGACCTGGGCCGCGTGTGGCACCCGGGCGTGACGGATGGCAAGTGGCATGAGTGGCACCCGGGCATCGGCGGCGGCCTGCGCTTCTCGCGCCGCGCGGCCGTGGTGCGCATGGACTACGCGCGCTCCACCGAGACGGGCCGCCAGCGCTTCTACGTCACCTTCGGCCACATGTTCTAACGGCCTGCCCGGACGCGCGCTGCCTCTTCAGACGAGCGCGTCCACCCAGCCGCGAAGCCGGGCATCCGCCTGGGCCTCTCCGCGCACGCCGGGCTCCACGTCCAGGAGCAGCGTGAGGAAGCCGCGCGACTCCAGCCCCTGGCGCAGCTCCTCGCGCGCCTGCGCGTCCGGGGCGAAGAGGATGCACCCGTCGCCGCCGCCCGCGCCGGACAGCTTGCCCGCGCAGCCGTAGGAGGCCGCGATCGCCAGCACCCGGCGCATGCCCTCGGTCTCCAGCGGACCCAATTCCAGCAGCAGCGCGTGCTGGGCCTTCACCGCTTCGGCGAAGGCGCGGAAGTCGCCGCCGCCCAGGCCGTCTTCAATCGCGTGGCCCAGCGCGTCCGAGCGCACCACGAACGCCTGACGGCCGGCCTCCGCGAGCCGGTCCTCCACCTGGGCGATGAGCAGCTTCGTGGACGCGCTCTCGCCGGTGAAGGCGTAGAGCATGGCGACGCGGGGCGCGGGCATGCGCCACAGGTCCACCGGCGGCGACTCCGCGAGCGCCGCGTGGAAGCGGCCGGTGTTGGCGGCCTCCGTGAGCGCGGCCACGTCGTAGCGACGGTAGCGCGACAGCCCGCCCGCGAAGCTCGCCGCCACGTCGCCACCGCTGCCCCGGCCGCCCTGCCCCAGCGCGTGCGAGACGAGCGCGAGCTTCAGCACGTCGAACTTCTCCTCCAGCACGAAGCGGGCGCCCTCCGCCGCGAGCACCGACGCGGAGGCGCTGCCACCCAGCCCCAGCTTGTGGCCTCCGGGGCCCATCGCGCCCGGCGCCACCGCGAGGTCGAACCCCACGCTCGGCCGGCCGTGCGCGCGCAGGGCTTCATCCAGCGTGCGCGCGACGAAGGAGAAGCCCGCTGGCACGTCGCGCTCCCACTTCACGCCCCGGGGCGTGGTGAGCCCCTGGAGCGTCCCCTCCTCCAGGCAGATGTGCACGCGCGAGTCCTGCCGCCTGCGCACGTAGGCGGCCGTGCGGGGCGCCACCGCGGCCACGCGCGAGACGCCTCCCCACAGCACGGCGTATTCGCCGGAGACGAACAGCTTGCCGGGTGCGGAGAGCGCGCGGTCCATCAGAACAGGTGCTCCGCCTGGAAGGCCGCGTCCCCTCCGGGCACGCAGCGCACCACGTCCACCGCGCCGCACGCGCGCGCCAGGGCCTCCGCCGCGACCTCGTGCGCCGCGTCCGTCAGCAGCACCGGGTTGGGCCCCGCGTCGAGCGTGAACCACACCGGCACGCCCTTCTTGCGCTGCTCGCGCAGGTGCTGGATGAGCCCCAGCGTCGCCGCGCTCAGGTAGCAGAGCGGTGGGTCCGCCGCGAGCGACGTGCTGTGCATCCGCCACGCGTTGCGCTCGCAGAGTTCGCCCAGCGCCTCCAGGTCCCGCTTCGCGATGAGCTCGCGGGCGCGGGGCACTTCGGCCTCCGCGTCCTTCACCCACGCCGGGTAGTAGGGGCTCGTCTCCACCGTGGCCTTCATGCCGTCGCGCGACTTCACTTCCTTCTCGCCGCGGTCGACGATGGCCACCACCATGCGCAGGTCCGGCCAGTGCCCCGCGTCGAAGCGCTGCACGGCGTAGCTGTCCTCGCCGTCCTCGCGCTCGCCGCGCAGCCACTCGCAGAAGCCGCCCTGCACGCTGCGACACGCGGAGCCGCTGCCCCGTCTCGCGAGGATGCTGGAGGCGCGCGTGTCCGCGGGCAGCCCCGCCGCCTGACGCCCCGCGACGGCCAGCGCCGCGAAGCCCGCCGCGCTGCTGGCGAGCCCCGCCGCCATCGGGAAGTCGCCGCGCGACACCACCTTCGCGGGGCCCAGGTCGCGGCCCGCCTGCACGCGCACGGCGTCCAGCAGGCGCAGCACGCGGTCGCGCTCGCTGCCCTTCGCGACGTGGCCGTGGAGCTCGACGTGGTCCGCCGCCGCGCCGAACTCCACCGTCGTCGTCACGTGGATGGGCGACAGGGTGAGCGACAGGCTGGACTGGTGCGGGAGGATGAGCGCTTCGTCGCGCTTCCCCCAGTACTTCACGAGGGCGATGTTCGGATGCGCCCGGACGGTTGCTTTCATGAAAGGACTCCCTGGGCCCGCGGTCCCGCCAGTTGGCTGGCGAAGCAGCGCACGCCGTCGCGCGTCAGCTTCGCGACCACGGGCTCCGGTTCGAGGAAGAGGCCGATGACAGCGCCCCCGTCGCCACC
>NZ_RAWB01000306.1 GCF_003612055.1 Corallococcus llansteffanensis | reverse complement strand
GGCCTGCAAGGCTTCGGGAGCGGGCAGGGCCTTCCTGTCCACCTTGCCGCTGGGCGTCAGCGGCAGGGCGTCCAGCACCACGAAGGCGGAGGGCACCATGTACTCCGGCAGCTTCTCGTGCAGGTGTGAGCGCAGCCCGGTGACGTCCACCGCCCCGGTGCCGCCGCTCCGCACGACGTAGGCGACGAGGCGCTTGTCCCCGGCCACTTCCTCACGCGCCACCACCACCGCCTGTTGCACGGAGGGGTGCTGCTCCAGCGTGGCTTCAATCTCTCCCAGCTCGATGCGCAGGCCGCGCACCTTCACCTGGAAGTCGGCGCGGCCCAGGTACTCGATGGCGCCATCCGGCAGCCAGCGGGCCACGTCGCCTGTGCGGTACAGCCGCGCGCCCGGCGTGTCGCTGAAGCCATCCGGGATGAAGCGCTCGGCCGTCAACTCCGGACGGCCCAGGTAGCCGCGCCCCACCTGCACGCCGCCGATGAACAGCTCTCCCGGCACGCCTACGGGCACGGGCTCCAGGTGCGCGTCCAGCAGGCGGATCTGCGTGTTGGCCACGGGGCGGCCAATCGGCACCGAGCGCCGCGACTCGCCGCGCACGCACGCGTGCGAGGTGACGTCGACCGCGGCCTCCGTGGGGCCGTAGAGGTTGTGCAGGCCCGCCCACGGCAGCCGCCGCAGGCAGCGCTCGGCGAGCTCCAGCGGCAGGGCCTCACCGCTGCACACCACCTGACGCAGCGACGTGCATGCCTCCAGCCCCGGCTCCTCCAGGAAGACCTGGAGCATGGAGGGCACGAAGTGCAGCGTGGTGACACCCGCGTCGGCGATGAGCCGCGTGAGATACGCCGGGTCCTGGTGTCCCCCGGGCCGCGCGAGCACGAGCCGCGCGCCCGTCATGAGGGGCCAGAAGAACTCCCAGACGGACACGTCGAAGCTGAAGGGCGTCTTCTGCAGGACCACGTCCTGGGGCTTCAGGTCGTATGCGGACTGCATCCACAGCAGCCGGTTCACCACCGCGCCATGGGCATTCATCGCGCCCTTGGGGCGGCCCGTGCTGCCCGAGGTGAAGATGACGTAGGCCAGACTGTCGTGCGTGGCGCGCGGTGGCGGCGCGTGCCGGGGCTGGAGCGCGATGTCCTCCCATTGCGTGTCCAGGCACAGCACCGGGGCCTCCTGCGCGGGCAGGCGCGAGAGCAGGTGCTCCTGGGCCAGCAGGACCGCGGGGCGGGCGTCCTCCAACATCCAGGTGAGGCGCTGGGCGGGATAGGCGGGGTCGAAGGGGACGTAGGCGCCGCCCGCCTTCAACGTGGCGAGCAGGGCCACGACGAGCTCCAGGGAGCGCTCCAGCAGGAGGCCGACGCGAACCTCGGGCCCGACGCCCCGTGCGATGAGTGCATGGGCGAGCTGATTGGCCCGCGCATCCAGCTCCCGGTAGGTGAGCGTGCGGCCCTCGAAGGCGAGCGCCACGGCATCCGGTGTGCGCTCCACCTGCGCCTCGATGAGGCCGTGAAGGGTGGCATCGCGGGGGAAGTCCGTCGCCGTCGCGTTCCAATCGAAGAGCACCTGCTGGCGCTCGGCGTCGGTGAGCGGGCGGACGCTGTCGGAGTCATCGCGCGGCTCCACCTTCGGGGGCCGCGCCAGCTCGCGCGCCGCGACCTCCTCCAGCGGGAGGAGGGGCAGGGACAGCGCGGGGGCTTCACGCCGACGGGAGGGGACCGGCACGCCCCTGCCCTCGAGGGCCGCGTCGATGAGGCGGGACAGCCCCTCGACGGTGGGCGCGTCGAAGAGGGCGCGCAGCGGAAGCTCCACGCCGAACGCCTCCCGGATGCGGCTGATGGCCTGGGTGGCCAGGAGGGAGTGGCCGCCCAGGTCGAAGAAGCTGTCGGTGGCCCCCACCCGGACGACGCCCAGGAGCGGGCGCCACAGGCCGGCGAGCCGCTCCTCGGTTTCGGTGCGCGGTGGGACGTGCTCGCGGTCGTCGCCGGTGTACTCCGGTGCGGGCAGGGCCTTGCGGTCCACCTTGCCATTGGCGGTGAGGGGCAGGGCGGGCAGCGCCACGAAGGCCGCGGGCACCATGTACTCGGGCAGGTGCTGCTTCAGATGTTCCCGGAGCGCGGACACGTCCGGGGCGTCCGCGACGACGTAGGCCACGAGGCGCCTGTCACCCGGCACGTCCTCGCGCGCCAGCACCACCGCTTCCTTCACCGTGGGGGCCGCGCGCAGCACCGCCTCCACCTCTCCCAGCTCGATGCGGAAGCCGCGCACCTTCACCTGCGCGTCGCCGCGGCCGACGAACTCCAGCGTGCCGTCCTCGCGCCAGTGCACCACGTCTCCCGTGCGGTACAGCCGGGCTCCGGCCTCGCCGGAGAAGGCGTCCGGCACGAAGCGCTCGGCCGTCAGCGCGGGCCTGCCCGCGTAGCCGCGCGCCACGCCCACGCCTCCCAGGTACAGCTCTCCCCGCACGCCCACGGGCACCGGCTCGCCGCGCGCGTCCAACACGTAGGTGCGCACGTTCGCCAGCGGCCGGCCGATGGCGGGCACGCGCCCGTCCGCCACGCAGTCGGTGAGCGTGGCCACCACGGTGGCCTCCGTGGGGCCGTAGGTGTTGAGCAGCCGTCGGCCCAGGGCCCAGCTCGCCACCACCTCCGCCGGCAGCGCCTCGCCTCCGGAGATGACGGTGCGCAGCGCGGGCAGCCCGTCCGAGGGCGTGGCCGCCAGCGCCGCGGGCGTGAGGCTGATGACCGTCATGGCCTCCTCGCGCAGCAACTGCTGGAGCGGTGTGCCCGGCATCAGCTTCTCCAGCGGCGCCAGCACCAGCGTCGCCCCGGCGCACAGCGTGGTGAAGATCTCCTCCACCGACAGGTCGAAGCTCAGGTTGGCGAACTGGAGGACGCGGTCGCCCGGTCCAATGCCATACGCCGCCGCCTCGTGCGTGACGAGGTTGGCCACGCTCCGGTGCTCCACCTGGGTGCCCTTGGGCAGCCCGGTGCTGCCCGACGTGTAGAGCACGTAGGCCAGGTGGCGCGAAGTGACGCCGCGGGCCGGTGCGTCGGTGCGCTCCTGCGCGAGGGCGTCGTGCTCGGTGTCCAGGCAGAGGGCGGACGTCCGGTGGGGCTCGGGGAAGCGGTCACGCAGCGATGCCTGCGTCAGCAGCACCTGGGCGCCGCTGTCCTCCAGCATGAAGGCGCGCCGCTCGCGCGGCAGGAGTGGATCCACCGGCACCCACGCGCCCCCGGCCTTGAGGATGCCCAGCAGGCCGATGACGACGTCCAGCGAGCGCTCCACGCTCAGGGCCACGCGCACCTCGGGCCCGACGCCCCGGCGGCGCAGCGCGTGGGCGACCTGGTTGGCGCGGGCGTCCAGCTCCGCGTAGGTGAGGTGCGTGCCCTCGAACGTGGCGGCGCGAGCGTCGGGCGCGCGGCGCACCTGGGCCTCGAAGATCGTGTGCACGCAGGCGTCGGGGAAGTCCTCGCGCGTGGCGTTCCAGTCCACCAGCACCTGTCGGCGCTCGGCCTCCGTCAGCAGCGGGAGCGCGGAGAGCCTGCGCTCGGGGGCGGCCACCAGGGCCTCCACCAGCACCCGCAGGTGGCGCATCAGTCGCTCGGCGGTGGAGGCGTCGTAGAAGTCCTGGGCGTACTCCAGCGTCCCCGCGAAGCCCCGCTCGCTCCGGCTGAGCGACAGCGTCAGGTCGAACTTGGCGGCGCGGCCCCGGGAGGGGAGCGCGCGGAACGTCAGCCCCGGGACGGACAGCTCCGCCGGGGGCGTGTTCTGCAGGATGAACATCACCTGGAACAGCGGCGCCTGGTGCAGGTCGCGCATCGGCTGGAGCTGCTCGAAGGGCACGTGCTGGTGCGCGAAGGCGTCCAGCGCGGTGGTGCGCACGCGGGCCAGCAGCTCGCGCACGGTGGGGTCCCCGTCCAGGCGGGTGCGCAGCACCAGGGTGTTGAGGAAGAAGCCGATGAGCCCTTCCAGCTCGGCGCGGTTGCGGCCCGCCACGGGCGAACCCACGCTGATGTCGTCCTGGCCGGAGTAGCGCGCCAGGAGCACCTGGAAGGCCGCCAGCAGGAACATGAAGGGCGTGACGCCCTCGCGGCGGCAGAGCGCCTCCACGGCTTCGCTCAGCGCCAGCGGAAGCTCCACGGGGAGCAGGCCCGCCCGGAGCCAGGCGTGGGGCGCGCGGGGCCGGTCGGTGGGCAGCTCCAGTGACCGCGGTGCCCCGTCCAACTGGCGCCGCCACCAGGTGAGCTGCTCCTCCAGCACGTCCCCTTGCAGCCACTGGCGCTGCCACGCGGCGTAGTCGCCGAACTGGAGGGGCAGCGGAGGCAGGGACGCGGGCGCGTCGGCGGCGAAGGCCCGGTAGAGCTCCACCACCTCGCGCACCATCACGGACATGGACCAGCCGTCGCTGATGATGTGATGCAGGGTGAGGAGCAGGACGTGCTCCTCGGCGTCCAGGGCCAGCAGCGACACGCGCAGCAGCGGGCCCGTGGCGAGGTCGAACGGGCGCAGGGCCTCGGCGTCGAAGCGGCGCTGGGCCTCGGACTCGCGCGCGTCGGCGGGCAGCGAGCGCAGGTCGAGGGGCTCCAGCGTCAGGGGGCCGGGTGGCGCGACAACCTGGAGGGGGCCCTCGGCGGTCGCGCGGAACGTGGTGCGCAGGGCGTCGTGCCGGTGCACCAGGGCTTCGAGGCTCTGGCGCAGGGCTTCGATGTCCAACGCTCCAGACAGGCGCAGGGCCAGGGGCATGTTGAACGCCGTGCTGCCGGGGGCCAACTGGTCGAGCAGCCACACCCGGTGCTGCGAGTACGAGGTGGGCAGCGCCTGGGCGGGCGACGCGCGCAGGATGGGAGGGGCCGCCGCGAGCCGGCCGGACTGGAGCGCGGCGTCGATGCGCGCCGCCAGCTCCGCCAGGGTCGGCGCTTCGAACAGCGCCTGGAGGGGCAGCTCGATGTCGAAGGTGGCGCGCAGGCGCGAGACGAGCTGCGTGGCCAGGAGCGAGTGTCCGCCCAGGTCGAAGAAGCTGTCGGTGGCGCCCACGCGGGGCACGCGCAGCACCTGGGCCCAGAGGGCCGCGAGCTGCTCCTCGGTGGGCGTGCTCGGGGCGATGTACCCGGCGGTGGAGACCGGAGCCTCCGGGACGGGCAGGGCCTTCCTGTCCACCTTGCCGTTGGGGGTAAGCGGGAAGGCGTCCAGCGCCATGAAGAGCGAGGGCACCAGGTGCTCGGGCAGGTGCCGGCGGGCGAAGTCGCGCAGCCCGGCGGGCTCCAGCGCGCGGTCGTCCCTGAGCACCACCCACGCCACGAGCCTGCCGTCGCCGGAGGCGTCGAGCCGGGCCCCGGCCACCACCTGGAGCACGTCCGGGTGACGGACGAGGACCGCCTCCACCTCTCCCGGCTCGATGCGGAAGCCGCGCACCTTCACCTGGAAGTCGGTGCGGCCCAGGAAGTCGAGCGTCCCGTCGAGGCGCCAGCGCGCGAGGTCGCCGGTGCGGTACAGGCGCGAGCCGGGCAGGCCGGAGAGGGCGTCTGGCACGAAGCGCTCGGCGGTCAGCTCCGGGCGCGCCAGGTAGCCGCGCACCACGCCCTCCCCCGCGATGAACAGCTCACCGGGCACGCCCATGGGCACGGGCTGGCCCCGCGGATCCAACACGTACAGGCGCGTGTTCGCGAGGGGCGCGCCAATGGAGACGGTGGCGGGCGGTGCGCTGTCGGTGACGGGGTGCGTGGACGACCAGACGGTGGTCTCCGTGGGGCCGTACATGTTGCGCAGCACGGCCGAGGGCAGGGCCTCCCGCAGCTGGAGCGCGAGGGGCCCGGGCAGGGCTTCGCCGCCGACGAGCAGGTGCCGCAGGGCTCCGAGGGACGTCACGGCTTCGGGCGCCAGCACGAGTGAGCGCGCGAAGGCGGGCGTGCACTGCAAATGGGTGATGGCGTGGCGACGCAGCACCTGCGCGAGCGGGAGCGCGGCGCCCCGGGCCGCGGCCTGTTCGTCGTGGAGGACGACCTGGAAGCCCCGCGTCAGCGTCCAGAGCAGCTCCAGGACGTGGATGTCGAAGGAGATGCTGGTGACGGCGAGCCAGGTGCCAGACGCGGACGTCCCCAGCACCGCGTCCATCGCGTCCAGGAAGTGGGAGACGGCGCGGTGGGGCACCATGACGCCCTTGGGGCGGCCCGTGCTTCCCGACGTGTAGATAACGTAGGCCAGCGCTCCGGGCAGGGAGGCGCCCGGAGCGTGCGCGGCCTCTGCGTCGCCGGTGTCATCGAGCAGCACCACGTCGAGCCCGTCCGCCGGCACCGCCTCCCCCAGCGACCGCTGGGTGACGAGCACGCGGGCTGCCGAGTCGCGGAGCATCCAGGCGAGGCGGTCCGCGGGGTAGCCCGGATCCAACGGGAGGTAGGCGCCCCCGGCGTGGAGGATGGCGAGCATGCCCACGACCATGTCCGGGGAGCGGCGGGCGCACAGGGCCACGGGCTCATCCGGGCGCACGCCCAGCGCCTGGAGCCTGCGCGAGAGACGCAGGACGCGCTGGTGGAGCTGACGGTAGGTGAGGCGCTCCTCGCCAGAGATGAGCGCGAGCGCGTCCGGCGTGCGGGTGGCCTGGGACTCGAACTGGGCGTGGACGCTGGAGGCGTCGAAGGGACGGGCCGTGTCGTTCCACGCGCGGAGCACCTGCTGCCGCTCGTCGGGCGGGAGCAGGGGCAGGTCGTGCACGCGCGTCTGGGGCGCGCGGACGGCGGCCTCCAGCAGCACGCGCAGGTGTCCGACGAGCCGGCGGACGGAGTCCTCCCGGAACAGGGCGGTGCTGTAGGTGATGGAGCCGACCAGGCCCTGGGGCGAGTGCGTGAAGACGAAGGTGAGGTCGAACTTCGCGGCCGTGCTGGCGTCTTGCTCGACGGAGCGCAGGGACAGGGCGTCGGGCCGGGCGCCGCCTTCCGCTCGGGGCGCGTTCTGGAGCATGAGCATCACCTGGAAGAGCGGTGAGCGGCTCAGGTCGCGGCGGGGCTGCAGCTCCTCGACGAGCTTCTCGAAGGGGAGGTCCTGGTGCGCGTAGGCCCCGAGGGTGGCTTCGCGCACGCGGGCGAGCAGCTCCACGAAGGTGGGGTCGTCGTTCACGCGGGAGCGCAGCGCGAGCGTGTTGATGAAGAAGCCGATGAGGCCCTCGAGCTCCGCGAAGCGGCGGCCGGCGATGGGCGAGCCGATGACGACGTCGTCCTGGCCGGAGTGGCGCGCGAGCAGGGCCTGCGTGGAGGCCAGCAGGGCCATGAAGAGCGTGGCGCCGTGCCGCTGGGCCAGCGTCTGCAGGGCGCGGGAGAGCTCCGGGGGCAGCAGGAACGGGACGGAGGCGCCGAGGAAGGACTGGACGGCGGGGCGCGGGAAGTCGGTGGACAGCTCCAGCGCTCGCGGCGCGCCGGCCAGGTGCTGGCGCCACCAGGAGCGCTGCCGCTCGAGGGCGTCTCCCTGCAACCAGGCGCGCTGCCAGAGGGCGTAGTCGGCGTACTGGAGGGGCAGCTCGGTCAGGGGCGAGCCGAGGCCCACGGCGAAGGCGCGGTAGAGGGCGTCCACCTCGCGCACGAGGATGCCCATGGACCAGCCGTCGGAGACGATGTGGTGCATCGTCACGAGCAGCACGTGCTGGTGCCCGGTGAGCCTCAGCAGCGAGGCGCGCAGGAGCGGCCCCCTCGCGAGGTCGAAGGGGCGCCGGGCCTCGGCGCCAGCGAGGCGCCGGGCCTCGGCCTCGCGCGCGTCCCCGGCAAGGTGCTCCAGGTCCAGCACGTCCAGGGCGAAGTCGGAGGTGGCGTGGAAGCGCTGGACGGGCTCGCCCGCTTGCGCATGGAAGGTGGTGCGCAGGGACTCGTGACGCTGGAGCAGCTCGCGGAAGGCGCGCTCCAGCGCGGCGAGGTCCAGCGGCCCTTCCAGGCGCAGGGCGTGCGGGATGTTGTACGTGGCCGTGCCGGGCTGGAGCTGATCCAGGAACCACAGCCGCTGCTGCGCGAACGACAGCGGCGCTTCGTCGCCCCGGGCGATGGCGGCCGGCGGCGGCAGGGCGGTGCCTTCGGCGACCTGGAGCGCCTCCTCCACCCGGAGGGCGAGCCGGAGGAGCGTGGGGGCCTCGAAGAGGGCGCGCAGGGGCAGCTCGATGCCGAAGGTGGAGCGGATCCGCGAGACGAGCTGCGTGGCCAGCAGGGAGTGGCCACCGAGCGCGAAGAAGTCGTCCTCGCGTCCGATGCGATCCGTCCGGAGCACGTCGGCCCAGAGGCCGGCGAGCAGCTCCTCGGTGGGCGTGCCCGGGGGCGCGTACGCTTCGCGCTCCAGCGAGGACGCCTCCGGAGCGGGCAGGGCCTTCCTGTCCACCTTGCCGTTGGGCGTGAGGGGCAGGGCCTCCAGCACGACGAAGGCGGACGGCACCATGTACTCGGGCAGCCGCTGCTGGAGGTGCGAGCGCAGGGTGTCCGAGGAGGGAGGGGCTTCGCCCGCGACGACGTAGGCGACGAGGCGCTTGTCGCCGGGAGCGTCCTCGCGAACGAGCACCCGGGCCTCGGAGACGCCGGGGAGCAGGCGCAGGGTGGACTCGACTTCGCCGGGCTCGATGCGGAAGCCGCGCAGCTTCACCTGGAAATCGGAGCGGCCGAGGAAGTCGAGCGAGCCGTCGGGGAGCCAGCGGGCCTTGTCACCGGTGCGGTAGAGGCGCTCGCCTGGAGTGGTGGCGAAGGGGTGCGGGATGAAGCGCTCGGCGGTGAGCTCCGGGCGGTGCAGGTAGCCCCACGCGAGGCCCGCGCCACCGACGAAGAGTTCGCCGGCCACGCCAACGGGGACGGGCCGCAGTGAGGCGTCGAGCACGTAGGCGGAGGACTGGGAGAGGGGCCGGCCGATGGGCACCGCGTGGCCGAAGTCACTCCGCGAGTGGAGGGCATGGGTGGTGGAGAAAGTCGTGTTCTCGGTGGGGCCGTAGCCGTTGACGAGGACGGAGCCCGGGCTCAGGCGGGAGAGGTGCTGGCGCACATGCTCGGCGGGCAGCACGTCGCCGCCGACGAGCAGTTGGGGTACTCGGGCCAGCGTGTCGGGCTGGTGGAGGGCGACCTGCTCGAAGAGGGCGGCGGTGAGCCAGAGGGTGGAGATGGAGTGGCGGCGCAGCAGGGCCGCGAGCTCCTCGGTGGAGAGGGCGTGAGGAGGCGCGAGCACGAGGCGGGCGCCGTGCAGCAGCGCGCCCCAGATTTCGAGCGTGGAGGCGTCGAAGGCGGCGGGGGCCAGCTGGAGGAAGGAGTGCCGGGGGCCGAAGTCGATGAAGGAGGAGCCGCACACGAGGCGCACGACGCCACGGTGGGGAACGAGGACGCCCTTGGGCCGGCCGGTGGAGCCGGAGGTGAACATGACGTAGGCGAGGCTCTCCGCCGACGTGGGCACGTTGGGCGCGTGCGTGGGCTGACGCGTGAGGAGCGAGGCCTCGGAGTCCAGCAGCAGGGTGCGGCCGGCGAAGCGGGGCAGGCGCTGGGTCAGCGAGGAGTGGGTGAGGAGCAGGGGCGCGCGGCAGTCCGCCAGCAGCAGGGCGAGGCGCTCGGGCGGGGACGCCAGCTCCAGGGGGACGTAGGCGGCGCCAGCCTTGAGGATGGCGAGGAGGGAGACGACGAGGTCGAACGAGCGCTCCAGCGCGAGAGCGACGGTCATGCCCGGCGCTGCGCCCGATTCAATGAGGACATGGGCGAGCTGGTTGGCGCGTTCCTCGAGCTGCCGGTACGTGAGGCTGTCGTCGCCGGAGACGAGCGCGACCGAGTCAGGCGTCTCGCGTGCCTGGAGCTCGAAGCACTGCTGGATGGAGGCCTCGGCGGGGAAGGACGACCGCGTGTCGTTCCACTGCACCAGGAGCTGGTGCAGCTCATCCTGGGAGAGCATCGAGGCGGAGGCGAGAGGCGCCTCGGGGTGGGCGACGAGGGCTTCGACGAGGGAGACGAAGTGCCGCGCGATGCGTTGGGCGGTGGCGGGAGCGAAGAGGGCGGTGTTGTAGCCGAGCGATCCGTCGAAACCGTTGGAGGATTCGGAGAGGAACAGCTCCAGCTCGGCCTTGACGTTGTGGCCCTCCAGCTCCAGGCCCCGCAGGGAGAGCCCTGGTAGCTGAAGAGAAGGCATGGAGGTGTTCTGCAGGGCGAAGAGGGCCTGGAAGAGCGGAGGCCGCGTCAGGTCGCGCTGGGGCCGCAGGTCCTCGACGAGGCGCTCGAAGGGGACGTCCTGGTGGGCATAGGCACCCAGGGCCGCCTCGCGCACCTGCTGGAGCAACTGGTGGAAGGACGCGCCCGGTGCCACGAGGGAGCGAAGGACGAGGGTGTTGACGAAGAAGCCGATGAGGCCTTCGGTCTCCGCGTGGGTGCGACCGGCGATAGGTGTGCCGACGCTGACGTCTTCCTGGTCCGCGTAGCGCGAGAGCAGCACCTGGAAGGAAGCCAGCAGCAGCATGAAGGGCGTGACGCCTTCACGCTGGCCAAGGGCCTTGAGGTCTTGAGCAAGCGGCAGGGGCAGCCGCAGCGTGATGACGCCACCGTGGGACGACTGCACTGCGGGGCGAGGGAAGTCGGTGGGCAGCTCCAGGGGAGAGGCGTCCGCGAGGCGCTGGCGCCAGTAGGAGAGCTGAGCCTCCAGGACGTCGCCGTGCAGCCAGGAGCGCTGCCAGAGCGCGTAGTCGGCGTATTGGAGGGGCAGCTCGGGCAGGGGGGAAGGCCGACCGTCGCAGAAGGCCGAGTAGAGGGCGGCCACCTCACGAACGAGGACGCCGCGAGACCAGCCGTCGGAGACGATGTGGTGCAGGGTGAAGACGAGCACGTGCTCGGTGGGCGAGAGCTTCAGCAGCAGGGCGCGCACGAGGGGGCCTGAAGCCAGGTCGAAGGGGCGCTGGGCCTCGGCGGAGGCCAGTCGGCGGGCTTCGTCGAGAGCGGCCTCGCCCAGGGGGCTGAGCTCCACGATGGGAAGAGGAAGGCTCGCGGCGGGAGTGATGCGCTGGAAGGGCTGACCCTGCGTCTCGGAGAAGGTGGTGCGCAGGGCCTCGTGACGGCGCACCAGTTCAGTGAGGCTCTGGCGCAGGGCCTCGAGGTGCAGCTCGCCTTCCAGACGGAGGATGGAAGGGACGTTGTAGGTGGAAGAGCCGGGGACGAGCTGATCAATGAACCACAGGCGCTGCTGAGCGAAGGAAAGTGGCAACTCCCCCGTGCGCGGGGCCGGCACCAGCGGGGGGGCCTGGAAGGCACGGGCCTGCCGCGCGGCCTCGATGCGTGGGGCGAGGGCCGCGATGGTGGGCGCTTCGAAGAGGGCGCGCAGGGACACTTCCACGCCAAAGGCGGCACGGATGCGGGAGACCAGCTGCGTGGCCAGCAGCGAGTGGCCGCCCAAGGCGAAGAAGTCCTCCGCGATACCAACGCGCTCCAGGTGCAGCACTTCGGTCCAGAGGGACGCGAGCAGCTCCTCGGTGGGCGTGCGCGGGGCGACGTATCCGGTGGAGGAGGTGGTGGCTTCGGGAACGGGAAGGGCCTTGCGGTCGACCTTGCCGTTGGGGGTGAGGGGCAGGGCCTCCAGCACGACGAAGGCAGACGGCACCATGTGCCCGGGCAGCTGCTGCTGGAGGTGCGTTCGCAGCGCCGCGGCATCCAGCGTCGGTCCACCGGATCCGGAAGGAATCGCGACGTATGCGACGAGGCGTTTGTCGCCGGGCACATCCTCGCGCAGGAGCACCCGGGCCTCGGAGACGCCGGAGAGCCGGAGCAGGGCGGACTCGATTTCGCCGGGCTCGATGCGGAAGCCACGCAGCTTCACCTGGAAGTCGGTGCGCCCCAGGAACTCCAACGTGCCGTCCGCGCGCCAGCGGGCCTTGTCGCCGGTGCGATAGAGGCGTTCGCCGGGCGTGGAGGAGAAGGCGCTCGGAACGAAGCGCTCGGCGGTGAGGTCGGGACGGCGCAGGTAGCCCCAGGCGAGGCCCGCGCCACCGACGAAGAGCTCTCCGGCCACGCCGACGGGCACGGGCCGCAGGGCCGCGTCCAGTACGTAGACGGTGGACTGCCCGATGGGCTTGCCGATGG
>NZ_RAWB01000305.1 GCF_003612055.1 Corallococcus llansteffanensis | reverse complement strand
GTGCTGGGGAGGGGGGAGGAAGGTGCTGCGCGGGTCCGGCTGGATGAGTGCATCCAGCTTGTTCAGAAGGTCCGACATCCAGGTGAGGAAGAGGCGCCCGGCTTGGCCGAGCTGGTCTTCATGTGCCCGCAGGCTTTCCACGAGGCTGCGGGCGTGCTCGGCGGCGGTGCGGCTGTTCACCAATAGCCGTGAATGCTTGCAGGGGCCGAAGTGCGGCTCGAACTCGGATGCTGCTTCTCGCGAGGCTAGGGTATACAGCGCGAGCGTGACATAGACATGCGCCGCAGTCAGGGCCCGATTGACGGGCCACGTCACGCTGTCCGGATGCCAGGACGGATGGATTCGCGGTGAGGTCGCCTCCTGATAGTTCCGGCCGAGCATCGAGTGGGTATGTTCAAGCTCCACGAACTTCAGGTGCATGCATTCGTGGAGGATGGCCTCGGCGACGGTCCAGGTACTCTTGAAGATGTAGCGTGACAGGAAGACCGTACCGAGGATGCGGGAGATGGTCGCGGATCCCACTTCTTCATCGAAGTCGTCCAGGACGATGAAGGCAAGATGGCCCGTTGCGCTCCTGCTTGCGTCAGGCAGCAGTCTGCCGAGCAACTCCAGGGCCTGGGCGACGGTGGCTGCGGCTTCCGGAGTCGTGGTGTAGACAGGCAGGCCGGGCAGATGCTGCCGCATGACGGCCAGGTATGCCTGGTCCCGGAAGGTCTTCGCGGTGGCGGTTGTCCAGAGGCGGATGGGTCTGGATGAGAGGGTCTGGGGAATGCTCTCCTCTGGAGTCAGCACCTCTCCCCGAAGTTCATCAATCCGGGGGCCATAGTAATCGAAGAGCTTGAGTTGCGCGGCCTCCGGTTCGTGGCCCCCGGGGTTCCGGTAGCATCGGAGCAGGTCATCAATGCTGGCGCGCACGACGGGGTCCATCAGCAGGATATCGCCCTCGGTACCCGGGCATCCGGCGAGTGCCGCCGCGAAGCGCGCGGCGGAAGGGAGGGATTCTCCCAGCAAGCCCAGGCGTCGCCGGTAGACGAGGGTCTCTCGCTGGCGGATGTAGTCAACGGAGCCGAACGGGACGGCCTGCGCCAGGATCTGCTCGGCTGCGAGCCACGCGACGCGCCTCTCAGGATAGCTCTTCACGGGACCGTCCTCAGGGATTGAGTTCAACGGTGATGTGGGACTGGTGGATGATGCGACCCGCGCGGGTGGTGGAACGGATAAGGGTGGGCATGTCCCACACCCGCTCTCCCCCGGACAGGGTCTGGAGCACCTGGTTGCGCAGACCCGGAAATGAACGTGATGGATCCTCGCTCCGGTGGGAGTCGAGTGTGAGAGGCTGGCGCGGGGTGGCCTTGCCCAGCAGCTCCGAATCCACTTCCTGGAGGGATGCCAGCAGCGAGGACATCCGGTGGGACAGCTCCCCCGGAGCATGTTGGCGCCAGTAGTGGATGCGCCTTTCCAGGGCGAGCGTCTGCCGTTCGTAGAGGTCCGCCATGATTCGCTGTGAAAGCTCCGCCTCCCGAGGAGGCGCATCCAGTTGAAGCAACATCTCCTGGAGCCGGGAAAGCAGCAGTTGGCCGGCGGGACCGAGATCCTGGGTGCCTACTGCCGCGAGCCTCAATCCCAGCAGGTGGGCCCGGTCGAGTGAGCGGCGCATCGCCACCCGTGGGTCCAGGACATGCAATGGTCCGAATCGGGAGGCCAGCTCCGCGTGGCGATGCTCCAGCCGTAGGAAGAACAAGGCAAGGTGGGCATAGACATGCATCCCGAAGAGGGAGCGCTGGACGTCCCACCGTTCTGACTCCAGATGCCAGAGAGGATGGATCTGCGCCGACTCCTCGCGAGTGTAGTTGGGGCGCAAGAGGTTGTGCGTCCACATGACGTCGTACAGCTTTGAATGGAGCCCTTCGTGCAGAAGGGTTTCCGCCATGTACCAGGGACTCTCCAGGACGGACGGATGCACGAAGACGATGCCCGGAGCGGTGTCGCTCGAGCATGAGATGAGGTGGTCTGAAGGAGGAGGGTCCCCTTCCTGGCCCGAAGCGCTCTGGAGCGGAGGCTGACTCCGGATCAACGCGATGACGCCAATATGCCGCAGCAGACTGGGGGTCAGGGCGGGGAACAGCTCACGCAGCAGGTCGATACCCTGGCGAACGCAGGTCGCGTCGGAAGCGGAGGCCGCCTGGAACTGCACACTGGGATTTGCTTTTAGGAATACCATGGGAGTGATTCCCATGAGCGTCGTGTCGCTTTGCATGCCAGACCACATCCGGAGTGGATGGGGCGGGGCGCCGTCTCCAGCTTCCACCATGATGAGGGGCAGCGCGGGCAGCGCTTCTCCCAGCCAGCCACCTTCCAACCATCCATTGAATTCCTGAAGGAACGCTCCCACTTGCTGCCGGGACACCAGCCGCCACTCGTGCTTCAGGTGCCGGGTCGCGGCGAAGACCATCGCACGGACACAGGGGTGCTCCAGCAGTCTGACGCGAGCCGTTACGTCAAGCGCTCGCAGTCGCTCCACGACGGGAATCGCTTGTGGAAGGACGCGCTGGGACAACTCCAGGCGCTTCCACGTACTCTCAACCACCCTCCGGTGGATGTAGGACCAATCTCCAAAGGGAACATCGGTTGTCCATGAATGCTCAAGAGGGACGTGGAGAGGATTCATGAGTGCGCTGTGGGAATGGATGGCGTTCATGAAATGCAGCCTCGAGAGCGGCCCCCCGCCTTGCGTCCAGCGCGAGGAGCCGCTCTCAGGAAAGACAGGACTGTCAGACCTATCCGCTCCAGAGATGCCCGTGGAATCCGGTAGCAACCTCTTCGGTCGTCAGGTCTTCGCGCCAACTAGTCCACTTGCGCATCCGGCGTGTAGCTGCTGTAGCAGGTCTCGCAGCCCTTGCCGATGCCGCCAACGACACCGTCGAGGTCCTCCGGATCAATCTGCAGATCCTTGAGGGCCTTCTCCATCTCATCCTTGTTCTTGGGAGTATTCTCGTTCATGGGGACTCCAAGCGAGGCGGGGTGTGGTTCGAATGGATGCCATCCTCGTAAGGCATCTCAAATTTCTATACGCTCTCCAAATAGGTAAGTAAAGCTTAGCTGGTTTATCTATTATATCGTTGAATCCGAGGAAAATTTCAATGACGCCACAAGTTGGGAGAGGGATTGTCCCGATGCTTGGTGCCCGTCCTGCCGCAACGGTATAGTCGGGGCATGGGGTTGCGAATGTCAGCGCGTGGGATGGGGCTGCTGCTGCTGGCCTGTGGTGGAGGTGTGTTGGCGTTGCGTGGACGCGCCCTTGACGCGAACCCACCCCAGACATTGCAGCCGCCCCCTGTGCCTGTGGAGGGCCGGACGTTGACGACTCGCGTCGAACACGGCTGGTTGGGTGTCTTCATCGCGGAGGCGGCGGTGGACCTTTCGGCTCGCGCCGAGGGGGTGGTGGAAAGCGTGCGGGTCCAGGTTGGGACACGCATCCGGCAGGGCGAAGTGGTCGCGGTCCTGGAGGGCCGGCCGGCCCGGCAGGCATTGGCGGTCGCGGAGGCGGAACTGCTCTCCATCCGGGCGGAGCACGCAATGGCAGTCCTGGAGCGTCAGGAGGCTGGTGACCGTTTGAAGCGTCGCGTTACCTCCGACCAGGTCCTGAAAGGTGCACTCTCCGAAGAGGAATTGGCAACGGCCCGCTACCAGGAGCGGGTGGCGGGGGCGAAGCTGGACATGGTGCACGCGCGGGTGGTGGAGCAGGAGGCTCGGACTGCCCACCTGCGCCGACAGGTCGAGGAGGCCTCCATCCGCGCCCCCTTTGATGGCGTGGTCGCGCGCCGTTTTGTCCACCCCGGGGAGATGGTGAGGACGGGACAGCCCCTGCTCCATGTGCTGAGAGAAGGGAGCACCCAGGTGAGGGTCGCCATTCCGGCGGCGCGGATTCGGGATGTGTCCCTGGGAATGGGGGTGGTGGTGGAGGTGGATGCGCAGTCGCCTGTGCTCCAAGGCCATGTGGCCCAGGTAGCACCCGAGGTGGATGTGGCCTCTCTCATGGTCTTCGCCATCGTGGAGGTCGACAACCTCCCGAGCGCCGCCGGGCTCGCGGGCACCGTGGTCCGGGTTCGGCCAACCACTGATGGGGGGGCCCAGGCCAATGCGGTGCCCCCTCCCCCTCAATCCCGCGCGGAGTAACGTTGAGACCATTGCTTTGCCTCTGTGCCGCGATGCCCCACGGAGGAAAGCAGGAGCAACCTCATGGAAGAGAAGCCGTCGATTTTCCGGAAGGAGGCCCTGGATTACTTCCAACAGCACCGGCGCAAGGAAGGAGATGTGCTGCGGCTGGCGCCCCCCTGGACGAAGTGGGCCTATGGTGCCTTGATGTCCATGCTCGCGGTGGGGCTGCTGGTCTGCACGCTGGGAGAGGTTTCCGAGTACGCCAGTGGGCCCGCGCTCATCCGGGTGGAGCGGCGCACCGACATCACGACGCCCACTGGCGGGGTCGTGGCGACGGTGGATGTCCAACCGGGGCAGCGCGTTGCCGCGGACCACGTGTTGATGACGCTGCAGGCCGACGAGGAGCGGCTCTCGTTGACCCGGAGCCAGCATGAGCTGGAATTGCACTTGGTGCGCTACATGCGAGACCTGACCGACCAGTCCTCGCGGCAGGCGTTGACGACGCTCCGCGCCGAACAGGAGCTGGCGCAATCCCGCCTGGAAGCGCGCTCGCTCCGCACATCCGTGGCAGGTGTCGTGGGAGACCTCCGCATCCAGGTGGGGCAGTACCTGGCGCCAGGGACCCGTGTCGCCTCCCTGGTGGAGGATGATGCCCCCGTGTCCCTACAGGCATTTCTTCCAGGCTATTACAGGCCCTTCCTGAAGCCCGGGATGATGCTGCGGATTGAAATGGAGGGCTTCCGCTACGAATACCGGGAGCTGCCCATCGAGTCCGTGGGGGACCAGATCATCGGCCCGGGTGAGTTGCAGCGCTACCTGGGCCCGGAACTGGCGGGGGCCATGGAGCTCAAGGGACCGCTCGTCCTGGTCCGGGCGCGCATCCCTTCACGCACCTTCAGACGGAACGGAAGGGAGTTCGGCTATTTCGACGGGATGCCGGCCCACGTCGAGGCCGCAGTCCGCTCCGAATCGATTCTGCTCGCGCTGCTTCCCGGACTGAAGGCGCTCCTCCCTCATGAACACTGAGCATGACGCGGTCGGTCCATCCAAGCGGACGCTGACCGAACGGTTTCCGGCGCTCCGGCGGTTGCTGCCAGACTTCCAGCGGCTGCCCGAGGTCCGGCAACTCTCCCTCACCGATTGCGGTGCGGCCTGCCTCTGCATGGTCTTGGCCTACCACGGCCGGAAGATGTCCCTGGACGAAGTTCGCGAACTCTCCGGCACGGGACGTGACGGGGTCACCGCGCGTGCCTTGCTGGATACGGGGCGGCGGTTGGGGCTGAGGGGCCGGGCGGTATCCATCGACCTGGATCGTCTTTCGGATCTGCCCGTGGGCGCCATCCTCCACTGGGATTTCAACCACTACGTCGTCTTCGAGGAGTTGCGCCGGGGGCACGTGCACGTGGTGGATCCCGCCATGGGACGCCGCGTGGTGGCGATGGAGAGCTTCCGACAGCGCTTCACCGGCGTGGTGCTGCTCTTCGAGCCGACGGCGGACTTCCAGCGGGTTCGGGCGAAGCGGGGCGGGGCCTTCCGCTACCTGCTCCCGCTGCTGGGCCAGTCGGACTCCCTGGGGCGCATCTTCGCGCTGTCCGCCGCGTTGCAGCTCTTCGCGATGGGGGCGCCCGTGCTGACGGGCATGGTGGTGGACCGGGTGGTGCCGCGGGGGGACTACTCGCTCCTGCTGGTGCTGTCGTTGTGCCTGTCGTTGCTGGTGCTGTTCCACCTGGTTGCTTCGGTGATTCGAGGGCACCTGCTCCTGGAGCTTCGCACTCGGCTGGACTCCGCGATGACCCTGGGGTTCCTGGACCACCTAGTGGACCTAGCCTACTCCTTCTTCCAGATTCGCCCCGCGGGCGACCTGATGATGCGCCTGGGAGCCCAGGCCAATGTGCGGGAGATCCTGTCCTCCTCGGCGGTGTCCGCGTTGCTGGACGGCTCGCTGGTCCTGCTCTACTTCGCGGTGCTCTTCGCGGTCAGTGGACGGATGGCCTTGACCGTCCTGGCGCTGGGGGTCTTGCAGGTCCTGGTCTTCGTGCTGACCCGGGATCGACGCCGCAGCCTGCTTTCGCAGGGTCTGGAGGTGGAAGCCAAGAGCCAGAGCTTCTTGTTGTCGATGCTGACCGGGATGCAGACCCTGAAAGCCTTCGGCGCGGAGCGCAACGCGGTCGAGGGCTATTCCCACCTCTTCGTCGACGTGCTGAACAGCTCCCTGGGGCGTGGGCGGCTCGGTCTCTGGGTGGAGGCCCTGACCAACACCCTGCGGCTGGCCTCCCCCCTGCTGTTGTTGAGCCTGGGAACGTATCTGGTGCTCGACGGGACGCTGACGCTCGGGGAGATGTTGAGCGTCAATGCCCTGTCCGTCGCCCTGCTGGTCCCGCTGTCCAACCTCATTGGGACCTCGGGACAGTTCCAGTTGCTGGGGAGCTACCTGGAGCGCATCAACGACGTGATGGATGCGCCGTCCGAACAGGATCCGACCCGGTCCGGCGTCCGGGTGACGCTTCAGGGCGCCATCGAGCTGAATCGCGTCTCCTTCCGCTACAGCGGTGCCTCTCCCCTGGTGCTCCAGGACGTTTCGCTGCGCGTCGAGCCAGGCCAGATGGTGGCCATCGTAGGCCGCTCGGGCTCGGGCAAGTCGACCCTTGCCAACCTCCTGCTGGGGCTCTACCTGCCCACTTCGGGGCGCGTGCTCTATGACGGTGTGGAGCTGGGGAGCCTGGACTTACGTCTGGTCCGCAACCAGATGGGAATCGTTCTGCAGGACCCCGCATTCTTCAACTACTCCCTGCGGGACAACATCCTCCTGGGGGCTCCCGAGTTGCCGCTCGAGCGGGTGACGGAAGCCGCGCGGCTCGCCCACATCCACGACGACATCATGGCGATGCCCATGCAGTACAACACGCTGTTGCTCGACAGGGGCCTGTCTCTCTCAGGCGGGCAACGGCAGCGACTGGCCCTGGCACGGGCCTTGGTGCACCGCCCTTCCGTGCTGCTGCTGGATGAGGCAACCAGTGCGTTGGATGCCATCACGGAAGGGCTGGTGCAGCGGGCACTGAGTTCACTGCGTTGCACCCGCGTCGTGATCGCCCACCGGCTCAGTACCATCCGGAGCGCTGATCTCATCATCGTCATGGACGAGGGCAAGCTGGTGGAGCAGGGGACCCACGAGGAACTGCTCGGGCGGGGGGGGATCTATAGCAGGCTCGTTCATGCTCAGATGGAAGAGAACGCACCCCAGGCCCGTGCTGGCTGATTTGCGCCGTGGGCGTCGTTCCAGCAGCAGCGGGGTCTAACCCACCGTCGCGGCCTCGTAGCTCAGGAAGACGACCCCGCTTGCGAGCGCACGCGTTCCGGTGAGCCGCAGGCGGTGGGGCGCGAACCCCAGGTCGACGAGCTTGATGCCGGAGCCCGCGATGACGGGGTTGAGCTTGATGATGAACGCGTCGATCTCCGGGAGGAGCTCGGCCGCGAGCGCCCCGCCGCCGCAGAGCCAGAGGCCCAGCCCGTCCCGGGCCTTCAGCTCGCGCACGGTGGCCAGCGGGGTGCTGGAGAACGTGACCGACGGGTCGGGGCTGTCCGGGATGGAGCGCGAGAAGACGTAGTTCTCCAGATGCGGGTACGCGTTGGTCGTGCCCGCGTCCAGGCCCACCTGGTAGGTCCGCCGCCCCATCACCACCGTGTCGAAGTGACGGCCCGGACCGGTGAGGCCGCGGAACGCGCGGTAGCCCGCGGGGAGCGTCTCCGGGTACTCGGCGGCGATGGCGTCCAGGTAGTCCGGCTCCATCGCGAAGAAGTCGAACGTCCCGTTGGGAGCGGCGATGAAGCCGTCGAGCGAGCTGGCGACGTAATAGGTGAGCTTGCGCATGCGTGTCCTGCCTCCTGTCGCCGGGGCTTATCACCGTGCAGGTGGCCCGGGGAGCGAAGAGGCATGTCAGCGGTAATCCCTATCCTCACCGCATGTCCATCCTCGAAGGACTGCCCACCGTCTGCATGGGCATGCTGTCCACCAATGGCGGGTCGTCCATCGCCGCGCTGAGCCTGGGCGCGGCGCTGCGACAGGAGGGGCTCGCGGTCCGCTACCTGCATTGCGATCCATTGGGCGCGCGGCCGGAGGACACGCGGGTGCTCTCCCCGGAGCGGGCGCTGCGGGCCGCGCACAGCCTGGACGTGGACGCGGCCTTCACCAGTCCGCTGGAGGTGTGTGAGCAGCTCCTGCGGCTCCACGACACGGCGCCCTTCGGGCTGCTGCACCTGCACAACCTCCAGGTGTTCGGCCTGCCGGCGTATTTCCTGCGGCGGCTGCGGGGCGTGCCGTACGTGGTGACCTTCCACGGCTCGGACGTGCTCAACGACGCGCTGCTGGGCGCGCGGCCGGAGGTCACCCGCGAGGTGCTGCGGGACGCATCGGCGGTGACGTGCGTGTCGCGCTACCTGGCGGACGCGCTGGCGCACCGGATGCCGGAGCTGCCCGCCCCGGACGTCGTCCACAACTTCCTCCGGCCGGAGCTGCGGCGGCCCCTGGGCCCTGGCGTCGGCATGCCGGACCGGTTCCTCCACGTGTCGTCCCTGCGGCCGGTGAAGCGTCCGGAGCTGCTGCTGGCGTCCTTCGCCCGGCTCCACGCGCACCGGCCCCACGCCACGCTGCGGCTGGTCACCACGCACCGGGGCGCGGTGCGGGCCCGGGAGCTGCTGGAGTCCCATCCGCTGGGCGACGCCGTCACCGTGCTGGTGGGCGAGGACGACATGGAGGTACTGGCGCGCGAGTACCAGCAGGCCACGGCGCTGGTGCTCACGTCCCGGTCCGAGTCCTTCGGGCTGGTCATGCTGGAGGCGCTCGCGCACGGCCTGCCGGTGGTGGCGCCCGCCGTCGGCGGCATCCCGGAGGTGCTGGGGACGGACTGGCCACTGCTCGTCCGGGGCGACACGGCCGACCCGGACGCCTACGCGGAGCGGATGGCCCAGGTGGCGGACGGCGCGGCGAGGCCCCTGTTGCGGGAGCGGGCGGAGGAGGTGCTCGCGCGCTTCGATGGCTCGCGGCAGGTGGCGGACTACGTGCGCGTCTACGCGCGGGCGCTGTCGGTGGGGACGGCATGAGGGGGCTTCGGGCTTCGGGAGGCGGCGCATGCCAGGGCTGACGGGTGTGGTGGCGGCGGAGGCCCGCGGCCTGCTGGACGGGATGGAGGCCGTGCTGTTCCCGGTGCCGGGGCAGGGCGCGCAGCGCGGTTGGGCGCCGGGGTTCGCGTTCGCGGTCCGGGGGACGGGCGGCTTCCGGGAGCGCGCCGGGGTGTGGCTGGCCTTCGAGGGCCACCTGCTGGGCCGACCGTTCGGAGACGGGTCCGTGCCGGAGGCGTTGCTGGGCGTGTTCCTGGAGCGCGGGGAGCGGTTCCTGGAGGGGTTGGACGGCTCGTTCCAGGTGCTCGTGCGGACGCCGGACACGACGTACCTCTTCATGGATCCCACCGCGTCACGCCGGTGGTTCTTCCGGCACGCGCCGTGGGGGCTGGCGTTCTCCCCGGAGGTGGCGCCGCTGCGGGCGCTGGCTCCCTGCACCGTGGACGGCGCGAACCTGGCGCAGTTCCTGGTGGGCGGGCGCTTCTTCGCTGGGCACACGCTGCTGGAGGAGGTCCACCCGTTGCTGCCCGGGGAGCACCTGGTGCACCGCGACGGCCGGGTCGAGCGGCGGCGCGCGGCCCCGGACACCGTGAGCCAGGACTCCGGGCCGCTCGACGTGGAAGCGACGCTGACGAAGTGGGGCGAGGCCCTGGAGCGCGCCGTCCTCCAGCGGTGGATGCAGGCCCGGGCGCCCGCGCTGCTGCTGACCGGCGGCTGGGATTCGCGGTTCCTCTTCCACACGGTGGCGCGGCACGTGGAGGACACGACGCGGCTGTGCACGGTGACGTGGGGGCAGGACCTGCGCCGGTTGGGTTCGGACGCGCGGGTGGCGCATGACATCGCGCGGCGCTTCGGCACGCGTCACCTGGAGCTGAAGCGCTGCGTGGCACAGGTGCCGGAGACCTTCGCCGCCATGTTCCAGGCGCAGTCCGGCATGACGGAGCTGGCCTTCGGCCACGCGGACGAGCTGACGCTGTGCCAGCAGCTCGCGGACCGGCACGGCGTGGGTTCGCTGTTTCGTGGGGATGAGTGCTTCGGGCCCACGGGCTGGAACGCGACGACGGAGGGCGAGGTGCTGGCGCGGCTGTCATTGCCCTTCACTGCGGACGTCGCGGGACGCGAGGCGTGGCTGGTGGGCGGTGGGGCGGACGCGTGGGCGGCGCGCGAGGAGCAGGTGCGAAAGCGTGTGGCGGCGGCTCCCGGGGGCGTGGAGGCCCTGCGGGACACGCTGTACTTCCGCGAGCGGGTGCCCGCGTTCCTGCACCACCTGAACTACTTCAAGGCCCACCGGCTGGAGGTGTTCAACCCGCTGATGGACCGCGAGGTGCTGGCCCTGTCCCGAGCGCTTCCAGCGGCGTGGCGCACCGACAAGCGACTGTTCAAGGACTGCTATCGAAGACAGTTCGCGGAGCACCTGGACATCCCGTTCGCCGAGCGGAGCAACGGGGTGGACTGGGCCCGGCTGCTGAAGCGCTCGCCCCGGGTGGTGGCGTTCCTCCGCGCTGGATTGGAGGCCCTGCCTCCGCCCCTGGTGCCCGAGGTCTTCGTCGGAGTGCTGGACGGGCTGCTGCGCGGGGCTGCGCCGCCGCCCGCGCCCGGGGCCTACCGCGTGGCGCCGGAGCAGCTCGTGATGCGCGCGTTCGTCCTGGGTCAGTGGTTGCGCGACAGTCCGACCTCGGACGTGGCCAGGCGCGCGAAGAGGTCACGGGCCCGTGCGGCGCCCGCGTCGGAGGTCAGTGCGAAGCACGCGTAGCGCTCCACGTCCGCGACGTTCATGCGCCGCTGCATGAAGCCCTGCGACTTGTGCTCGGCGATGAGCCAGTTGACGACGACGTGGAAGTCGAGCCGGCCCCCGTGACCGAGGGGCCGGGTCCGGTCGAAGTCGAAGGGGCCCACGTCGGTGCGCAGGGCGGTGAGCGGATGGGGCGGGAGTCCTTCGGCGGCGGTCGTGTCGAGCGCGAGGATGGGATAGCCCTCGGGTTGGGGAGGGCCGCGGCGCGTGTGCAGCGACACGCCGAGCACCGCGGGGCGCGTCTCTGGGGGGAGGGCCGCGATGGCTTCCAAGGCCAGCAGCGCCGACAGCCGGTGGTGCGCGTGCGTGCGGGCCGTGGGCATCATCAGGAACACGAAGTCATGGCGGCCGTGCTCGAGCTGCGCGCGCAGCCGGCGGCGCACGGCTTCCACGTCCCAGCCCTCCGGCGCGGGGGCGTCTGGGGCCAGCGAATAGCCCGTGTCTGGTTGCTCCAGGAAGACGCAGTCGCGCAGGCCGAGGATGCGCGCGGCACCCAGCAGCTCCTGCTTGCGGATGGCGGGCAGGTGCGCGCGTGCCACCGTTTCGTCGGTGAGCCGCAGGCCGTAGAGCGGTTCGGCGAGCGTGGCGTAGCGGAAGCCGCCCTCGCCGTTCGTGAGCACCACGAGGTCCACCTCGGCGTGGAGCGCATGCGTCGCCTGGTACACCGCCCCGGCGAACATCGTCTCGTCGTCGGGATGGGCGGTCACGAGCAGCAGGCGCGGGACGGAGGCATCGCTCATGGGGGCCCATCATGCACGTCGGACCCGACATCTAGAGTCGGGTGGGTTGCGAGTCCTCAAGCGGAGGCGTTCCTGGACCGGCTGACCGTGTTGCTCTTCACCGCGTTCCTGGACTCGGTGGCGCTCCTGATGATCGTCCCCCTGCTGCCCTTCCACGCGACCGGGTTGGGGGGAGGGGGCGCCGTCGTGGGGCTGCTCATGGCGACGGTGCCGCTGGTGCAGCTCGTGAGCGCGCCGCTGTGGGGGCGGCTGT
>NZ_RAWB01000304.1 GCF_003612055.1 Corallococcus llansteffanensis | reverse complement strand
GGGATGCGCATGGTGGAGAGGGCGGGCAGCCTAGCCCACGCTCCCGCCGTGGACGAAGCCTGCCCGTTCCCCTTCCCTCCATCCGGCCGCGTCCGGAAAGCGGCAGCCGCGCCACAATGCTGATGACGGGGGCTGGCCCCGGTCTACCATCCGCGCTCGCGCGCGATGCGTCGGTGAGGAGAGCAGACGGGATGAGGGTTGGACGGGGCGCACTGCTGATGATGCTCGCCCTGGGGGCTTGCAAGCCCGACGCGAGCACGGAGGCGACGGAAGTGAAGGACGCGGGCGCCATCGGGCTTCCGGGCCGGCCTTCTCCGCTGACCCTTCCCACGTGCGACGTGCTGCTGCCGGCGGACCTGCGCGACCTGACGCTCAACGGGTTCACGATGAAGGAGGAGCGGGGCTGTCCCACGTGCGGCCCCGTCTGCATGTTGCGTTCGGCCGCCACGCCGGACGTCTCCGTGTCGGTGGCCTATGACTGCCAGCCGGGCTACGCGGGCGCGGACGTGCGCGCGCTGCTCGAGCCCATGTTGAACGCGGGCGGCGAGGAGGTTTCCGCGCTGGGCCGGGCGGCGGCTCGGCGCAACCCGGTGCAGGGCATGACGCAGGTGGTGGCGTGGGACGACGACGCGCCCTGCGTCGTCGTCGTCACCTGGCTGGGCGACGACCCCGACCGCGCGATGGACGTAGCGCGCCTCGCGGTGACGGCGCATCAGGGGGTGGAGGGTGCGGCCGACGCGGGCACGGCGCTTCCGCGCCTGGAGGGTGACAGTCCGCTCGGGGACGCGCCGTTGGAGCCGCTGGACACGCTGACGCGGCCGCGCGCTGGAACGACGGATGTGCTCTCCGCGCCCGCGGGCTCCCGGGCACAGCCCTCCGTCGCGCCCGCGGTGGTCCCGCCGCCTCCGCGTCCCAGGGTGACGGCCCCCGTGGGAGCAGGACCCGCGCCCGGATCCGTGGCGCCCTCACGACCGCCGACGGGCCTGGCGCCAGGGGTGACGCCCGCGCCGCCGGTGACGCCGCCCCGTCCCGCGAGCACGCCGCCCCGTAACGTGGGCGTGCCCTCCGCGCCGACGACCGTGACGCCTGTGCCGACGACCGTGACGCCCGCGCCGACGACCGTGACGCCCGCGCCGAAACCCACGACACCTGCGCCGACGACCGTGACGCCTGTGCCGACGTCCGTGCCGACTGCGCCAACGACCGTGACGCCCGTGCCGAAACCCACGACGCCTGCGCCAACGACCGTGACGCCCGCGCCGAAACCCACGACGCCTGAGCCAACGGTCGTGACGCCTGCGCCCACGACCGCACAGCCTGCGCCCACGACCGCACAGCCTGCGCCGACCTCCGAGCCGAAACCGGAGACACCTGCGCCGACGTCAGCGCCGAAGCCCGCGACGCCTGCGCCCACGACCGTGACGCCTGCGCCGACGTCAGCGCTGAAGCCCGCGACGCCTGCGCCCACGACCGTGACGCCTGCGCCGAACCCGTAACGCCTGCGCCGACGTCGGCGCCGAAGCCCGCGACGCCTGCACCCACGACCGTGACGCCTGCGCCGAACCCGGAACGCCTGCACCGGAACGCGACCTTCGGGCCCGACCTCAAGCCCCGGCACAGACACCCCGAGCCGGGCCCTCGCTCCCATGCCGCGCTCACGCTCCAGGGCTCGCCATCCCCCGGAGCGTGCGTGCGCGCCTACAACGTCTGCAGGTACTCCACGAGGTCATCCACATCCGCGTCGGACAGCTGCGCCGTCAGGCCGTGCTGGTTCGACTCGCGGCCGTTCAACAGACGGGCCCGGAGGGTGGGCGCGCTGCCGTCATGCAGGTACGGCGCGGTGCGGCCCACGCCCAGCAGCGACGGCGTGTTGAGCCCCGCCCTGATGACCTGCGCCGCGTCCTTCAGCACGCCCTCGCGCACGAACGTGCCCACGTCCGCGTTGGCGTTGTTCGTGAGCACGGCACCCGCGTGGCACGTGTCGCACGCCGCCTTCTTGAAGAGCGCCGCGCCTCGCGCCTGCGCCTCCGTCAGCGGCTCGCCCCGGAACGGGTTGTCCGTCGCCGGAATCGTGTCGATGAACGCCGCCAGCTTCGCCACCGTGTCGGAGTCCAGCGCCTTGCCGCCCATGCGGTCCTTCACCGTGGCGTTCATGAAGTCCCCCAGACCGGAGAACTCCCCGCTCCAGTGGAACGGCGCCGTCGACGTCGTCATGCGCCCCGCGAGGCTGGGCGTCTGGCGCGGCCCGTCCGGGAAGCCCCACACGTGTCCGTCCTCGCGGCCCTCCAGGTGGCATGAGCCACAGGAGATCGCCACCATCGGGCTCGTCATCCGCTCGTCCGTCGCGGTGAAGAACAGCCGCCGGCCCGCCGCGGCCATCGGGGACAGGACGTCGCCCGCGATGGGCAGCCGCGTGCGCTCCTCGGACACGGCGTCGATGCCGTCACCGCTGCTCACCAGCGTGCTCAACGTGTGGTCGAACGCGTTGTAGACATACACCTTGCGCCCGTCGCGCGTGATGGCGATGCCGTTGGGCCCCGCGCCCACCAGCACCGTCTGCCGCACGGAGCTCGTCGAGTTCGGCAGGTCCTGCCCGGAGCGACGCCACGCGGGCACGATGGCCACGTTGTTCGTCTCCTGGTTCACCAGGAACAGCCACGCGCCCGAAGGGTCCACCACCGCCGCCGCCGGGCCCTGCACGGGTGTGATGAGCGACGGGCTGGCGATGAGCGACGTGGGGTAGTCCGGCGTCCTGTCCGGCGGCGGCTTGCACTCGTCCAGGTCGTCCACCACCGGCTCCGGCGCCTCACCGTCCGCGTCGAAGGTGATGAGGCCCGCGGCCACCACGCCGCCGCCCACGTCCGCGCCGCACGGCGTCCCGCCGCCATACAGCGAGTCCCCGCCCTGGAAGCCGCCATCGTCCGGCGACGCGGCCAGAGCGTCCTCGCGCGACCAGAGCACCGGCGCGAAGAGCCGCCGTCCGTCCGGCGCGCCCATGATGTCCACCATGCCGCGTGCTCGGAAGGTCCGCGCGCCCCGCGGCGCGGACGGAGGCAGCGGGGTGTCCAGGGCCGTGACGGCCCGGGGCGCCGACGCCGCGTTCGCCCGCGCGTTCAGGTCCGTGCCGTCCCGCAGCACCCGGGGCCGGTCCGCGTCCGACAGGTCCACCGTCATCACGTCGCCCTGCCGGAACAGCGACACCGCCGCCTTGCGGCCCCCCTCCAGCAGCGCGATGCCGCGCGGCTCCTCGCCCAGCGGCAACTCCCAGCGCGCCGTGAGCGACTCCGTGTCGATGGCGGTGAGGCTGCCGTGCGTGGCCGACGTGCGCGTGGCGCTGTTCACCACGTAGAGCGTGTCGCCGTCCGGGGACACCACGAGCCCCGTGGGCTCCACGCCCACGTCGATGCGCGCCGCTTCCACCGCGTCACCCCGGCGGATGACGGACACGCTGCGCCCGCCCCGGTTCGTCACGTAGACGGTGTCGTCCGGGCCCACCGTCACGCGCTCCGGACGCGGGCCCACCCGCACCTCGCTCACCTTCTCCTGCCGGGCGGTGTCCACCACCGCGAGGATGCCGTTGTCGGCATCCACCACGTAGAGCAACGCGTCATCCCGGCTGAGCGCCACGGACCCGGAGGCATTGCTCCAGGTGCCCGCCACCTCGCGCTCCTTGCACCCCGAAAGCACCAGCGTCACCGCGCAGAACGCGGCCCATCCCTGCCGTCGCATCGGAAAGCCTTCCCCTCCCGTGGGGCCCGCGCGTCCTTCCGGCCCTGCCCTGCGCGCGGTGAAGCCCCACGGCCTGTCGGGTGCGTGCCGGCCCTGCTCACACGCCGTCCCGAGGGCCGCATGCTCGCCCACCCGTCCACCGGAAGTCGATGCCCTCCGCACCCGTCGTGCGGCCCAGGACAGTGTGGGGAAGGTGCCCCTGTCCTACAAACACCCCGAGCACCGGGCCCCTGTCGCGTGTAGATACGGAGGCCGTGCTTCGTCCCGCGCCCGTCATCCTCAGCTTCCGGCGCACGTTCGCGCTGCTCCTCCTGCTGATCGTGCTGCCCTCCGCCGGCCTGTCGGGCTTCGGCATCGTGGCCATCATCAACGAGCGCGCCGCGGTGGAGAAACGCCTGGAGGCCGCCTGGCGCGGCACGCTCGCGGACCTGTCCGCGGAGGTGCCCCGGGCGCTCAACGGCGGACGGCTGGAGCCGACGGACGGCGAACGGCTGGCGTTCCTGCTGGCGGACGACCAGGAGGTGTCCGACCCGGAGGGGACCTTCCACGTGGAGAACGGCCTCGTGCGCACCAGGGACCCGCAGCTCGCGGAGTCCCTGGCGGCGCTGGTGCCGGAGGCCGCCTCCCTGCCCACGGTGCCCACCGTCTTCTCCCTCGCCACCGGGAACCGGGCGGTGATGGTGGCCGCCGAGCGCCAGGGGACCCAGGTGCGCGGCGTGCGGCTGTCCGGCATCGCGTTGGACAGGCTCCTGTCGGACAAGGCCCAGGGGCGGGCCACGTCGGAGCCGGTGCGCTTCACGCTGCTGCCCGTGCCGCGCGACGCGACCAGCGAGGGCGGGCTCGTCAACCGGCTGATGTCGGAGGTCGCCCAGGCCCGGCAGAACGCGCTGGGGACGACGGTGCTCGCGGAGCGGGTGCTGTCCCCGCCGCTGCAGGACTTCCGCCTGGTGGTGCTGCCCACCGGCGAGGACCCCATCGCGAGCGCCTCCACGCGCAACCGCGCCGTGTACGGCGTGCTCCTGGGCCTGTTCTACCTGACGCTCACCTTCGGCGTCGTCTACACCGGCCGCGTGCTCTACCGCGAGGCGCGCCTGTCACGCATGAAGACGGACTTCGTGTCGCTGGTGAGCCATGAGCTGCGCACGCCGCTCACGTCCATCCGCATGTTCATCGAGACGCTGGCCCTGGGACGGCTCAAGGACCCCGCGCAGATGCAGGAGGTGCTGGACCTGCTCACGCGCGAGACGGAGCGCCTGTCGGACCTCATCGAGCGGGTGCTGGACTGGGCGCGCATCGAGAGCGGCCGCAAGGTGTACCAGCGCGAGGCCCTGCCGGTGGCGGACGTGGTGGACGCGGCGGTGGCGGCCTTCCGCGCGCAGCGGCTGGGCGACGACATGGTGTTGAGCGTGGACGTGGAGCGCGCGCTGCCTCCGGTGGAGGTGGACCGCGTCGCGGTCGCGGGCGCGCTGCTCAACCTGTTGCAGAATGCCTACAAGTACAGCGGGCCCACGAACCGGAAGATCGCGCTGCGCGCACAGAGGGACGGCAGACACGTGAACCTGTCGGTGGAGGACAACGGGGTGGGGATCGCCAGGAAGGACCGCAAGCGCATCTTCGAGCGCTTCTACCGCGTGGACAACCTGCTCACGCGCAAGACGGAGGGCAGCGGCCTGGGGCTCGCCATCAGCAAGCGCATCGTGGAGGCGCACGGGGGCCGCATCACCGTGCAGAGCGAACCCGGCAAGGGCAGCCGCTTCACCCTCCAGCTCAAGGCGGGCCGCTCATGAGCACCGGCAGCGAGGAGAAGCCGCGCCGCATCCTGGTGGTGGAGGACGACCTGTCCATCCTCACCGGCGTGTCCATGAACCTGCGCTTCGAAGGGTACGAGGTCCTCCAGGCCCAGGACGGACGCACGGGCCTGGCCAAGGCGCTGGACGAGGCGCCGGACCTGCTGGTGCTGGACCTGATGCTCCCGGAGCTCAACGGCTACGAGGTCATCCGCGAGCTGCGCCAGCGCGGCCGCGACACGCCCGTGGTGGTGCTGTCCGCCCGGGGCCAGGAGTCGGATAAAATCCTGGGCCTCAACCTGGGCGCGGACGACTACGTGGTGAAGCCCTTCGGCCTCCAGGAGCTGCTCGCGCGCATCAAGGCGGTGCTGCGCCGCAGGTTCGGGGTCACGGGCACCACCGCGCCGCCGGTGACGTTCGGGGACGTGAAGGTGGACCTGGCGCTGCGCACGGTGGCGCGCGACGGGCAGCCGGTGGAGTTGACCGCGCAGGAGTTCAAGCTGCTCGCGCACTTCCTCGCGCACCCGGGCCGCACCTTCACCCGCGAGGAGCTGCTGTCGGGCGCGTGGGGCTACCACTACGAGGGCAGCGCGCGCACGGTGGACAACTTCATGCGCCAGCTGCGGCTCAAGTTCGAAGCCGACCCGGAAGAGCCCCGGCACTTCCTCACCGTGCGCGGCCTGGGCTACCGCTTCGAGCGCTGAAGCGAGCTCCTGGCTGCCTCACAGCCCGGCGACGCCAATCTGGCGCAGGTCCTCCAGGTCGAAGGGCTTGCCGTCGAAGCGGCCGTAGCGCTCGCGGAGCGTGAGGCCGCTGGAGGTGAGCGCGGTCTCCAGCTCCTCCGGGAGGAAGTGGCGCAGCTTGAGTCGGCGGATGGGGCTCGTGCCGCCGGGCGGGCGCCGCTCGCGCAGGTGCAGGGCGAACAGCGGGCGGCGGGGCTCCACCGCGGAGCCGGGCTCGTCCTCGTCGCGCGGCAGCACGGGCTCGCGCGGGGCGTTGAGCACGTCGTAGACGAAGGTGCCGCCAGGGGCCAGGTGGTGGATGACGGTGGCGAGGAACGCCTCCACGTCGTCGCGGCCGGCCATCAGGCCCAGCGCATGCTGCGGGGCGAGCACCAGCGGGAACTTCTCCGGCAGCCGCAGCGTGCGCAGGTCCGCCGTCATCAGGCGCGTGCGCGCGGAGACCTCCGGGCTCTCCGACGCGCGGCGCTCCTCGGCGGAGCGGATCATCACCTCCGACGGATCCACGCCCACGGTGGCGAAGCCATGGCCGGACAGGGCCCAGGGCACGCGGCCGTTGGCGGCGCCCAGCACCAACACGGGCGCGCCGTGCTCGGTCGCCTGCCGCGTGTAGAAGACGAGGTCCGGCTCCTGTCCCACGAGGGACAGCGGGGTGCGGCCGCGTGCGTCGTTCCCTGCCATGGCCCAGGCCCTAGCACGGTTGCGGGGCGCTTCGGGACCCCCTGCGTGCCCACAGTGGGCAATCGTTTGCCCACCCGCTGTCCGGCAAATGACGTCGGCATCGGCTGCCCGTCCCGTCCGGGCTGGCACCTTCCTTGCCTTGGGTGACGGCATTTCGCGGAGCCCGCTGGGGGGAACTCCGCCTTGAGTCAGCGAGAGGTGTCTGGACCATGAAGCACGGGTGGCGGTGGACGGGAGCGGTCCTGCTGGTGGGAGCGCTGGGGTGGGTGGGTTGCGGAGGGGATGACGGCGACACGCGCGGCGTGGACGACCCGGCCCCCGTCGAGGATCCGCAGGAGAACCCGCAGGTGCCGGACGCGGGGACGCAGCGCCCTGACGCGGGCAGCGGCACGGACGCCGGCACGGGTGGCACCGACGCGGGCACCGGCGGCACGGACGCCGGCACGG
Organism: Corallococcus llansteffanensis; assembly: GCF_003612055.1. Classification (GTDB taxonomy): domain Bacteria; phylum Myxococcota; class Myxococcia; order Myxococcales; family Myxococcaceae; genus Corallococcus; species Corallococcus llansteffanensis. The sequence continues at coordinate 4,678 of NZ_RAWB01000304.1, read as the reverse complement.
GTGGCACCGACGCGGGCACCGGCGGCACGGACGCCGGCACCGACGCGGGCACGCCGCCGGAGACGGTGCAGACCTATCCCCTGCCCTCCGCGCCGGGCTGGACGTTCTACAACCAGGAGCTGGGCGCTCCCCGCTACATCTACGGAATCACCGCCGACCAGGGCGGCAACATCTGGGTCGCGGGCGGCGAAGAAGGCCTCTTCCTGATGAAGAAGGGGCAGACCACCCTCCAGCGCTTCACGATGTCCGACGGCCTCCACCCGTTCGGCCGCATGCGCGACGGCGTGGGCGGCCCTCCGCCGGGCATGCCGTACCTCAAGGTCATCTCCGTGGCGGGCGGACCCTCCGGCACGGTGTTCGTCGGCTACGCCGGCAAGCCGCCCGCGCCGGGCAGGCCCACCTGCGAGGACGAGTGGGACCAGTCCGAGAAGGAAGGCCGCCCCGCGGACGCGAGCGTCTACAAGAGCGGTGACGCGGACAAGGTGACGCTGAAGGCGGACGGCACCCTGGACGTCGTGCACTACGACATCCACACCGGCCCCACGAAGGTGGGCGCCGAGCTGCGCGGCCGCGAGAAGCTCTGCACCATCTACCGCATCGCCTATGATCCGGTGAAGGAGGTCGTCTGGTTTGGCGGCAACCACGGCTTCGCGATGGGTGACGCGAAGTTCGACGGCAACGTCCCGGCCTACTGCTGGGATCCGCGCCCCTGGAACACGACGGAGAGCCCGAAGTTCAAGTGGGAGTTCGAGTGCGCGGGCCTCTACGAGCACGTGCACCCGCACATCTCCGGCTCCAAGGGCGAGCTGCTGTCGGACCGCTATTACGGCATCGCCATCACCGACAACCACGACGTCTTCTTCGGCGGGCAGATCCGCTCCACGCGCTTCTATTACATGACGCTGAGCCCCGACCAGCAGCAGGGCAATTACTGGGATGCCCAGGCCTATACGGAGGACAAGGGCTACGACTGGAACCGCTTCGACATCTGGGCCGACCAGGTGCCGGACTACCCCTCCGAGGCCCAGCGCGTGGACGACAACGTCTCCGGCATGGCCATGGCGGGCAACGGCGACGTCTGGGTCAGCTCCTTCTTCTACGGCCTGGCGCGCCTGAACCCTCAAGGCCAGGTGCAGACCAAGGTGATGCAGGACCTGGTCAACTACTCGCCCGCCAGGGGCTCCACTCCCGCCATGGCGCCCACCTCCGCCGTGGCCACGGACCCGCTGGATGGCAGCCTCTGGGTGGGCGCCAACTGGTGGGGCGGCATCACGCGCCTCAAGGGCGGCGGCACGGTGAAGTACAGCGCGGACGTCTTCGGCACGGCGGTCACCTCCGTGAGCGCCGTGTCGGACATCCAGTTCGACCGCTCCGGCGGCAAGCGCCGCGTCCTCATGTCCTTCGAGGGCGTCAAGAACCCGAAGACGGGCGTCGTCACCCCGGGCCTCATCGGCATCTACGAAGGCGACTGAGCGCGGGCGTCACGGCAGGGCCTCTCACGGCCGTCCTCCTCGTCATGGGGAGGGCGGCCGTTGTCTTTGGGACGCAGGAAGTGTCTGCCTTTCACCAGAACAGACACCGCAAAGCCGACCATCCGACAATGCCTCTCCCTCCGGGGCGAATCGACGACGGCCCCACGACCGGCCGAAAAAGCCCGCCGCGTAGCCCGGATGCGCGGCGCTGACGGACCCACCGCGCGAAGACCCTGTCCCATCCGGAGCCTCGCTCGTGAAACGTCACATCGTTGCCTCATCCCTGTTCTCGGCCACGCTGCTGCTGGCCACTCCCTCCCAGGCAAACCTGGAGCGAGACATCGTCGCGGGCTCGGAAGCCTTCACCCTGCCCCACGCGGGCTACGTGCCCGCCCCCGGCAACCTCCGCTACGTCGATTCATCCTTCACGGGCACGTCGGATGGCAGCCTCGCGAACCCCTGGAAGTCCCTCCAGGCCGCCATCAATGCCTTGCAGCCGGGCCAGGCCGCCTACGTCCGGGGCGTCTTCGTGGAGAACCTGAGCTGGAGCGCGGCCCAGAACGGCACCTCCGCGCTGCCCATCACCCTGATGGAGTGGCCCGGCCACCAGGCCACGGTGCGCAACCCGGGCTCGGGACCGCTGCTGGACGTGACGAAGAGCCACTGGATCATCGACGGCTTCGAGCTCGACGGGAACCGGGTCTTCTCGAACGTCGTCCGGTTCAAGGGCGCGGGCTCCCACGACTCCATCCTGCGCAACAGCCACGTCGTCAACGCGCGGGGCGGCGCGGCGGTCTTCATCGGCGACTCCGCCCACCACATCCAGGTCCACCGCACCACCGTGCAGTGGACGTACCACTGGAGCGCCCTGCGCCCCGAGACGAGCTGTAACACCCACGCGGACTGCGCCGCCCAGGAGCCCTCCACGCCCGTGGGGCTGGTCTGCGTGGACGGGTTCCACTGCGCCACCCGCGAGGATGGACATGCCATCAGCATCTACCCGGACAGCCACCATGTCCTGCTCACGGAGAACACGCTGAACGACAACTCCGGGGACGGCGTGCAGTGCGTGGGCCCCGTGTACGTGGAGCCCGCGGGCACGGGCACCGTCCGCCCCCACGACATCCTGATGATCGACAACACCATCGCCAACACCAGCAGCAGTGATGGCAACACGGAGAACGCCGTCGACATCAAGGACTGCGACCGGGTGACGATCCGCGGCGGACACGTCAGTCACTTCCGGGCCACCCGCAACGCGACGGGCAACGCGAGCAAGGGCGAGGCCATCGTCGCCCACTTCAACGCCCAGGGCATCCTCATCGAGGGCGTGGACATCGCCGACACCTGCCGGGGCATCAACCTGGGCCGCTTCGACTCGAACGAGCAGCTGGCCAACGTCGTCATCCGCCGGAACATCATCCGCGACCCGACCCTGACGACGGCGCGGTGCCCCTCGAACGCGGTCTGGATGACGCGTGTGACGGGCGTGGACCTGTACCACAACACCTTCGACGGCTGGGAGAACGCCTTCGTGTCGGTGGGCGAGGAGATGACGGGCGTCAACGTCACCAACGTCGATGTCTGGAACAACATCTTCAAGGGCGGCGCGGGCTACTACCTGGGCGCGAGCCAGAACGGCGTGAGCCAGTTCGAAAGCGGCTACAACCTCTTCGCCCAGGGCGCGTCGAAGATGCTGCGCTGCAACTTCACCCTCGTCGACATGGCGGCCTGGAGCAACTGCCTGGGCATCCCGGGCCTGGCGCTCGAAAGCCAAAGCCAGTGGGGTGACCCGCTCTTCTCCTCGCTCGCGCGCGAAACCCAGCCGGGCTCACCGGCGCGCGACATGGCCCTCAATGACACGCAGACGGTGGATTACTGCGGCAACGGTCCGGACGTGGGCGCGAAGGAGAGCTGCGCCACCGGCACCCAGCAGCCGTCGGACGTCCCGCCCTCCCCCCAGTGGGGGCTCCAGCGCGGCACCACCGGCGACGAAGCCTTTGAAGCGGTGACCACCAACGCGCAGCGCGACGTCTTCTACGCGGGCTGGACGACGGGCGCCTTCAACTACACGCCGATGGGCGGCTGGGACGCCATCATCGGTCGCTATACGTCGACCGGCACCATGGGCTGGTCCCGCCTGCTGGGCGAGTCAGGCCATGAGAAGGCCCTGGGCATCACGGTCGACACCGCGAACAACGTCTACGCGGCGGGGTTCACGACCAGCAACCTGGGCGGCCTCCAGCTGGGCAATGGGGATGCCTTCGTCGTGAAGTACGACGTGAGTGGCGTGAAGCAGTGGGTGGTCCAGCCCGGCACGGCGGAGGGGGACTCCTTCAGTGACATCGCCTCGGATGGCACCTCCGTCTACGCGGGGGGCACCACGCGGGGCAGCTTCCCGGGGCAGCCGCACCACGCGGTGGCCGGAGGGGACCACCTGCTCATGAAGCTGGACGCGAACGGGAACACGCTCTGGACCCGCGTGTGGGGCACGGAGGAGGACGAGTCCGTGCAAGGCGTGGCCGTTGGCGCGGGCGGCGTCTACGTGCTGGGGCACGTCTACAACCGGTACGTGTCGGTCGCGAAGTTCACCACCGGCGGTGACAAGGTCTGGGAGCACGTCTTCCCCGCGCGAATGGCCCGGGGCTCCGACATCGCCGTGGACGCCACGGGCAATGCCTACGTCGCCGGCTTCTTCCAGCCCTCCTCCGAGGCCTACACGCCGCTGGTCATCAAGCTGAACAGCGAGGGCGTGGAGCAGTGGACGCGGACCACCTTCTCAACCTATTTCGCCTCGCTCTTCGGCATCCGGACGGACTCCGCCGGCAACGTCATCGTCGCGGGACAGTCCTCGGGGGCCATGGCGGTCTACAAGCTGACCCCCTCCGGCGACCTCCTCTGGGAGGGGGGACATCCGAGCACGGCCTCGACGTACGGACTGGGCGTCGCGGTCGACAACGCGGATGACATCCTCCTGGTGGGGGAGACCCGCGGCAATGTCTTCAGCACCAATCAGGGCGAACGCGACGCGTTCATCCTGAAGTACCCCAACTGAACGCGACCTCTCACGGCACAAGAAAACATCCCGGCGCGCAGGCTTTTGACGCATCGTGCCCGGCCGGCTACCGGCCGGGCACTACCTTCCGACAGTCAGCACGCGCGGCCCGGAAGCCGACTAGAATGCCGGTCCCGTCATGCCTCCCTGT
>NZ_RAWB01000303.1 GCF_003612055.1 Corallococcus llansteffanensis | reverse complement strand
CGCCCCGCCCCCGTCGTACGTCCCCGAGCGTGAGGAGACGAACGCGCCGGCGGACCTCATCGACTGGGGCTTCCTCTTCGACGGGCTGGGCTTCGTGCGCCGGGCGATCTTCCGGCACTGGTTCCTGGGGCTGTGCATCATCGCGGTGATGAGCGGCCTGGGCTCCGTGGCGGCGAAGCTGATGCCGCGCAAGTACCACGTCGAGACGCGGATGCTGACGTACCGCAACCTCATCATCTCCTCGCTGGTGAACCCGGGGCGCTCCATCCCGATGGAGGCGGATCAGCCCACGCGCGCCGCATGGGAGATGGTGCTCAGCCGGGGCAACCTCAAGTCCGTCATCAAGCACGCGAAGCTCGTCGAGTACTGGGACCACATGCGCTCGCCCCTGAGCCGCATGAAGGAGCAGTACCTGAAGAAGGCGCCGCCGCCCATGGCCGACGAGGACAAGGAGGAGGCGCTCATCGCCATGCTGGAGTCGAGCCTCAACGTGATGGCGGAGGGCGGCTCCGGCACGGTGACCATCGGCGTGGACTGGGGCGACCCGCAGCTGGCCTTCAACATCGTGGAGGCCGCGTCGCAGAACTTCCTCGACATGCGCCACGACTCGGAGATGGGCGCCATCACCGAGGCCGTCAACATCCTGAAGACGCAGGTGGACAACGAGGCAGCGAACATCAAGCAGGCCATCGCCGACCTGGAGCGCGCGGTGAAGCAGGCGGACGCGCGCCGCAAGAAGAAGGAAGCGGACCCCAAGGCGGCCAGCGCGCGGCAGGCGCTCCTGCAGACGGACCACGCGCTCGCGCAGCTGAAGTTCCTGGTGCAGGCGAAGCGCCGGGCCATCCGCGACGTGGAGGAGTTCAGGAGCCGCAGGCTCGCGGAGCTGCGTGCGCAGCTCACCGAGCAGCGCGTCGTCTTCTCGCCGCAGCACCCCGTCATCGTGGACCTGGAGCAGCGCGTGGCCGCGATGCAGCAGGACACGCCCCAGCTCATCGGGCTGCGCGCGGAGGAGCAGTCGCTCATCCAGGAGTACCTGCGCATGGGCGGCACGGACGTGGACTCCGCCACCGAGGGCTCGAGCCTGGCGCTGGGCGGCACGCCCATGGCGGGCGCGCTCTTGGGCACGCCGGATGATCCGGAGGTGGCGGTGGCGTCGGACCGGCTGCGCATGGTGGTGATGCGGCACCAGGAGAAGATCCGCCGTCTGGACCTGGCGCAGACGGAGCTGGAGATTTCGAAGGCGTCCATGAAGCACCGCTACAGCGTGCTGATGCCGGCGCTCTTCCCGGAGAAGCCGTCCAAGCCGAACCCGAAGCTCATCGCCATCGCGGGCGTGGTGGGCGGGGTGGCGCTGGCGGTGTTCGCGGCGGTGGCGTTGGACATCCTGCGCCGCCGGGTGCTGGAGCGCTGGCAGGTGGAGCGGCTCTTGAAGTTGCCGGTGCTGGCGGAGCTGGAACGGCGCTGAAGGTTCAAGCGGGTGCTGCCCCTCAGGGCAGCGCGCGCGGGGGTGACACTGTGACGGTCTGGACCTGGGTGGACGTGGCGCTGTGTGTGGGGCTCTTGCCGGTGGCGGGAGGCTGCGGCTATCTGCTGCTGCTGACGCTGCTGTCCGGACGCAAGGCGGCGCCGGTGCCGCCGTCGCCCGCGGTGCGGAAGTTCGACGTGGTGATCCCCTCGCACAACGAGGAGCTGGGCATCGCCCGGACGGTGGCGAACCTGTCCGCGGTGGACTACCCCACGCACCTGCGGCGCATCCTCGTCGTGGCGGACAACTGCTCGGACGCGACGGCGGAAAAGGCGCGCGAGGCGGGCGCCACGGTGCTGGAGCGCCAGGACGCGGAGAAGCGCGGCAAGGGCTACGCGCTGGCGCACGCCTTCGAGCGCAGCCAGCGGGACGGCTTCGCGGACGCGGTGGTGGTGGTGGACGCGGACACGGTGGTGACGCCCAACCTGCTGCACGCGTTCTCCCGCCGGCTGGAGGACGGGGCGCACGCGGCGCAGGCGCACTACGGGGTGATGAACCCCACGGCGTCGTGGCGCACGCGGCTGATGACCATCGCGCTGGGCATGTTCCACCGGGTGCGCTCCATGGGGCGCGAGCGGATGGGCGTGTCCTGCGGCCTGCGCGGCAACGGCATGTGCTTCACGCACGCGGTGCTGAAGCAGGTGCCGCACGACGCGTTCAGCGTGGTGGAGGACCTGGAGTACGGCATCCGCCTGGCGCGCGCGGGGCACCGCGTGCACTACGCCTGGGAGGCGGAGGTGCTGGGGGAGATGGTGACGGCGGAGAAGCAGAGCCGCTCGCAGCGTCAGCGCTGGGAGGGTGGGCGCGCGCAGATGCGCAAGCTGCACGGCTGGCCGCTCTTGAGCGACGCGCTGAAGCAGAAGAGCGGGCTGCTGTTCGACCTGTCCATGGACGTGCTGGTGCCGCCCCTGAGCCAGTTGATGCTGGCGACGGTGGCGGGCGCGGTGCTGGCGGCCGGGGTGGCGTGGCTGTCGGGGGGCACGGCGGTGGCGGCCTCGGCGCTGGCGTCGTTCGGGCTCACGTCGCTGGCGCTGTACGTGCTGCGCGGCTGGTGGGTGTCCGGCGTGGGCGCGCGCGGCCTGCTGGACCTGGCGTGGGCGCCCCTCTACGTGGTGTGGAAGGTGTGGCTGATGGTGCGAGGCCCCGGCGCGGAGAAGCGCGGCGAGTGGGTGCGCACCACGCGTGAGGCGGAGCGGCGGTAGCGCGGCGCTGAGCGGCAGGTCGCGGCGGTAGCGCGGCGCTGAGCGACGCTTCGCGGTGGTAGCGCGGGAGCGGTCGTAGCAGTGCATCGCGCGGGGCGGAGCGGCAGGTCGCGGCGGTAGCGCGGGCGGAGCAGCGACAGCGGAGTTTCGCGGCGGTCGCGCGGTGTGCCCGCGCGGATGCGATTCGATCCGCACCCGCGTGGGAGTCAGCTGCCGACGGCGGTGGACCGTCGGCGCGGGCTTCGCACGGAGGCGGGTGTCGGGACCCGGGGCTTGCGTGCGGCCACCGGCCCCGAAGCCCCGAGTGACGCCTGGATGGGACACACGGTGTCCGGGGCGCAGAACCCTTCGACCATCAGGGTGGTGATGGCGCGGCGCATGCGGCGCAGGTCGTCGATGCGCGCGTCGATGGCCTCCACCTTCGCCTCCGCGAAGCGGGCCACCTCGCGGGTGGGAGCACCCCGCCGGTCGGACAGGGCAAGCACCGCGGCGAGCTCCCGCAGGGTGAAGCCCAACTCCTGGGCGCGGCGGATGAAGCGCACGCGGATGGCGGCGTCCGGGCCGTACAGGCGCTGGCCGCTCTCGCTGCGAGCCAGGGGCACGAGCAGCTTGCGGCGCTCGTAGAAGCGCAGCGTGGACAGCTTCACGCCCGCGGCGCGCGCGAGGGCGCCAATCCTCAAGGGTGCTGCCTGCGCAGCTTCAACGGACCGTCGCGGGGATGCCACCACGCCACCTCCTGGAGCCCAGGATGGCACCGCCCTGCACGAACATCCACGCCAGCTCCAGGACGAGGAACCCGACGAGCACCTGCGTCGCGCCCTGCGAGAGCGCCACCACCATCCAGGTGGAGAACAGCGCCCGGCCCACCGTGTCGATGGCGCCATGGAACGCGGTGGGCTGGACGAGCCGCACCACCGACCACAGCGTCACGATGGTGCCGAACAGCGTGACGAAGAACAGGTGCGTGGGCGTGAACGCGGGAAGGGGATCACCGCCCAACGACAGCGCGTGGTGCACCTGACGAACGCCCGCGAGCACCGCCTCCGCCGTCCAGGGTGTGGCGAAGGGGACGGTGACGATGAGGTCATACAGCGCACTGGCCAGGACGACGCGACGGGACACGGAGGAGTCAGGGTTCATGTCCAAAACCCTAACCCCTGCACCTTGGTGCAGAGGCAAGCGCGCCGTTCAACGCACCGCCGAGGGAAGCCCCTCGCGTCGCTTCACCGTGCCCAGGAGGACAGCGCCCTGCGCGACCATCCCCGCCAGCTCCATCACGAGGAATCCGACCAGCACCTGGGTCGCGCCGTGCGCGAGCGCCAGCAGCATCCACAGGGAGACCGGCACGCGGGCCACCGTGTCGACGGTGCCAAGGAACACGCTGGGCTGGATGATCCGGGCCACGGCCCACGTCACCGCGAGGACGCCGAACAGGGTGACGAAGAACAGGTGCATGGGCGTGAACAGCGGCATGGCATCACCGCGCAGCGACAGCGCTTGATGCACCTTCCCCAGGGCCACGAGCACCGCTTCCGCCGTCCATGGCGTGGCGAACGGCAGGGTGACGACGAGGTCGTACAGCGCGCAGCCACGGATGATGCGGCGAAGCAGGGGGGAACCGGGGTTCATGCCGGGAACCCTACCCCTTGGTCCGCCAGCAGACCTCCAGCACCTGCTCCGCCTTCGCCTGCCAGGTGAAGTGCTTCTTGATGCGAGCGCGCGTTCAACCCGCCCCGGCCCGGGCACGCGCTCGCGCTCGGGAAGGCCGTTCTACGGAGCCCGCTGGCCACTTGGTCCAACTGTTCAAGGAATCCAGTTATAACAAGGTTTACTTGTTCAATGTTCGGAAATGCGGGATTTGTCGCAGGGCGAGACACGCACGCAATGCGGTTCGCCTTGGAGGGTTCATGAAAAGGATTTTGTGTTTCATCGTATCGATGCTCGCGGTCGGCTGCGGGCCCATCGAAGATGCAGTCGACCCATCCGGGCAGCCCATCGGCACCGTCGAGGGCAACGCGACGGCCGTGGCGACCCGCGATGCGTCGACCCCCGTTTACGATGCCGGTCATGACGCTGGCTACGACGCCGGTCATGACGCTGGCTACGACGCCGGCTACGACGGCGGAGGCACCTGCGCGCCCGGGTGTTCGTCGCGGACGGGTTATCACCTCTACTGTCCGTCGAACGGCTCGACCACCGGGTCGTGGTGCCCCGAGAGCAACACGTGCAGCACCATGGACAACTGCCAGGCCTCGCAGAAGCAGAGCTGCGACCAGTCCTGCCCTGGCGGCTGTCAGACCGTCTATGACGGGCCGCAGAGCTGTTGTGACTGTGCTGGCAGTGGTGACGGCGGCACGGGCGGTGACGGTGGCACCGGCGGTGACGGCGGCACGGGCGGTGACGGTGGCACGGGCGGTGACGGTGGCACCGGCGGTGACGGTGGCACCGGCGGTGACGGTGGCACGGGCGGTGACGGTGGCCGTGACGGCGGCACGGGGGTCGACGGCGGCGGTAACGACGGCGGCTCCGACGCGGGCCCTCCCCCGTGCGACACCATCGACATCTGCAACGTCTGCGAGGGCGACGGCTCGAGTTGCGAGGGGTGCGACGGCGTGATGGGCAGCAACCTCCAGCTTGACGTCTGCGGCGTCTGCGGCGGCGACAGCTCGAGTTGCGCGGGGTGCGACGGCATCCCGTGGAGCGGCCTCACCTACGACGCCTGCGGGGTCTGCGGCGGCGACGCGATCCAGGGCGGCGGCGAAGCGCCCATCGAATGTCCGTCCTGCGACGGCTCCCCCAGGAGCGGGTACGTCTACGACATCTGCGGGGTCTGCGGCGGCGACCACTCGACCTGCCCCGGATGCGACGGCGTCATGGGCAGCGGGCTCTCCTACGACGCGTGCGGCGTCTGCGGCGGGAATGGCTCGGAGTGCATCGGTTGCGACGGCGTCATGGGCAGCGGGCTCTCCTACGACACGTGCGGCGTCTGCGGCGGGAACGGTCCCCCCTGCAAGCCGCCCCCTCCTCCTCCGGCGAAGCAATACGTGATGAGCATCTACTTCGTCCCCGCCGACGGCGCGGATGGAGCGGTGCCGCTTCTGGGCAATGCGGCGTATGCGAGCCCGAAGACGCTCCTCGCCGCGCTCCTCCAGAGCGAGATCTTTGGCAGCGGCCACGTGAACCAGAACCTCGTCGGCCTCTCGCATTCCATCGGCCACGCATACGTCGACTTCTTCTCGCGCAACGCCGACGGCACCGGTGTCGCTCCCGTGGGGGGCTACCCGACGGGGCAGACCGGCGGTGGTGGCCCCGGGGACGTGGTGGACGTTGGCGCCGGCGGCACCATCCTCCGGGTCTATCCGGGGCGGATGAACACCGTCGCCGAGGCGTCAAACGACATCACGCTGCGCAAGAAGAACCACGGCGGCCCCGTCACCGTGCGCGGCCCGGGCAATGTCGTCGTCGGCGCCGAGCTCTCGGCGCAGCTCATCGGGCGCGCTGACTTCATCCTGAGCGAGGCGACCTGGAAGGCGGTCCAGGCGCGCGTCACCCTGCACAGCACGAGCGGCACCGACCAGCGCTACGCGCTCATGATGGAACCGGCCATCAAGTCGCGCCAGCCTGGCGAAACCACGGGGGGCGAGGGCGCCGGCTGCACGAGCTTCGCCTCGATGTGTGTCGTCTTCAGCGGCGCCATCCCGCGCACGACGGTCAACCCCAGCTGGACACGGACCATCACCTTCGGAGAGCGCACCATTGGACAAGGCACCTACCACTGGGGCAGCCACATCCGGGGAAACTGGCCGCCCGCGACGAACATCCGTGACAAGAACGGCGGCCTCCCGGCGGTGACGAGCATGAGCGCGTGGACCTTTCCAGGGGGCTGGGACCGGGATGGGATCCTCCATCAGGTCTTGATCAAGTCCGGGCGCGAGGGTCCGACCCAGCAGCGCAACATCACGGGCTACTGGTACGACCCTGACTACATGTACTTCTGGGTCAAGGGCGTCTACGACGCGGCGCTCGCGGGAAATGGCACCGCGCCGTCCATGGGGCTGACCTGGAAGTCCAAATCGACCGTCAACTCGAACGCGGTCGGCGGCTATCCGTACATCGAGGTCGACGTCAGCGGCGCGAAGCCGAAGGCCACCTGGGACACCACGCTCGACCCGTACCGCGTCGACTGGATCGACGCGCCGTAGTCATCCCTCCCGCTTCCTCCTTCACGGTGTGTCCGCCGCCCTGGCGACGGGCGCACCGTGAAGGCCCTGGAGCGCGACGCGCGAACCTCAGTCCGCCAGCGGCATCCCGAAGTCCGGCTGGCCGCGCTCGCCGGACACCCAGCGGTAGACCTCCAGGACCTGCTCCGCCTTCGCGCGCCAGGTGAAGTGCTTCTGGATGCGCGCCCTCGCGCGCGCTCCCATGGGGCCAATCACGGACGGATCCGCCACCAGCTTCTCCAGCACCCCGCGCACGCGCTGCACGATTTCGTCCGGCGTGCCCATGGGGATGGCGAAGCCCGTGGACGGGCTCACGATTTCACCCGGACCGCCGTAGTCCATCACGATGGGCACCAGGCCCAGCGCCATCGCCTCCGCCACCACCGCGCCGCCGAACTCGCGCACGCTCGGGAAGCCGAAGATGTGGTTCTTCGCCAGCCGCCCCTGCAGCTCCTGGTGCTTCACCCAGCCGGCGAACGTCACCCCGTTCTCCAGCCCGCCCTTCGCCACCTGCGCGCGCAGGTTCTGCATCTCCGCGCCGTCGCCGATGAGCTCCACCACCACCTTGCCCTCGCGCACCAGCGGCGCCGCCGCGTCGATGAGCATCGCCATGCCCTTGTACGGCACGAAGCGCCCCACGAACGCCACCCGCAGCGGCAGCCCCGTGGGCGCCTCCGCCTTCGACGCGCCGAAGCGCCGCACGTCGATGGCGTTCTCCGGGATGTAGACCGTCTTGTCCTGGTACTCCGCCGCCAGCTGCGAGCGCGTCGCCCGCGAGCCCATCATCAGCGCCGCCGCGTGCTTGCGCGTCGACTTGTAGAAGGGCATCAGCTTGTAGACGTCCCGGATGTAGCTCAGCCACTCGCGCTCACGCACGCGCGCGTCCCCGAAGCCCTTGGGCCACGGCAGGCCGCCGTTCATGGGCCCCATCACGAAGGGCACCCCGGCCTCCGCGCACCGCGCCGCGAGCGTGCTGGGCGTCGTGGGGCTGATGGGCGTGTAGCGGTGCACCACGTCGAATTCCTTCGCGCGGATGCGGTCCCCGAAGCGCCGCCAGAGCAGCTCCTCGAAGTAGTAGTAGGGCAGCACGCTCAGCGCCGTGGCCGTCGTCCAGCCCACGCCCGCGCGGCCTCGCAGCACCTCGCCCACCTTCTCCAGCGGGCGCTCCACCGGCGTGGAGTCCAGGGCCGTGAAGTCCTTTCCCTCCACCAGCCCCTGCTTGAGGATGTTCTCGCGGTTTCGCACCTGGGTGACCAGGTGCACGTCCGCCACCTCGGCCAGCGCCCGGGCCAGGGACCAGCCTTCCAGGGGAACGCTCACCCAGTCGGGGTTGCACAGCTCAGCAATCAGGAGGACACGGGGTCGGGAGCCAGCCATACGGCATCCGCATCTATCCCAACCCGGGCCCGGGATATAGCCTCCCCCCTCTCCGTCCGATGACCTCCGCACCCTCCCGCGCCGCCTGGCTCCAGTACATCGTGATGATCGCCGGGCTGGGGCTCGTCACCGTGGGCGCCGCCGCGGTGGGTGACGGCAACCCCGTCGTCACGCTGGCGCCCGTGCTGGCCCTCACCGTGGGGTGGGTCATCTGGAAGGTGCCGCTGCGCTACCTGGCGCTCACGGTGCTCTACCTGGTGCTCGCGGTGGACTACACGCCCGAGCGTCCCCAGTCGATGTTCTGGCCCTCGCCGCTGTTCCCGCTGGGCAAGCTGCTGTTCACCCAACTCCATGAGTTGGTGGGCATTGGTGCGCTGCGGTTCCCGCTCATCGACGGGCTCATCATCGGGGCCATTGGCATTGGCATCTACCGGCGGGCCACGAAGTCCACCATCGACCCGCCCGTCGTCCCCATCCCCCGGCCGCTCGCGGTGGTGCTCGCCATCTCGTTCTTCTCCATCATGTGGATGGAGGTGTGGGGCGTCGTCCGCGGCGGGGACATCAAGAACTCGCTGTGGCAGTGGCACCAGGCCGCCGTGCTCCCGCTGGTGGCGATGATGTACCACTACAGCCTGCGCGGGCCGGAGGACTGGCCCGTGGTGGCGCGCACCATCATCCTGGCGGCGCTCACCAAGTCCGCGGTGAGCACGTACTTCGCGCTCGTCATCATCCCGGCCCAGGGGCTGGAGGTCGAGTACACGACCTGCCACTCGGACTCGATGACGTTCATCTTCGCCATCACGGTGTGCATCGCGCGGTGGCTGGAGCGGCCGAAGTCCGGCCACGCCATCCGGGGCCTCATCATCATCCTGCTGGTGTTCATCGGGATGTTCTTCAACGACCGGCGGCTTGCGTACGTGAGCCTCGTGGGTGGGCTCGCGGCCGCGTACTTCTTCAACCCGTGGACGCCGCTGAAGAAGTTCATCACGCGCGGGCTGCTGGCGTGTTCGCCGCTGCTGATCGTGTACTTCCTCGTGGGGTGGAACTCGAGCAGCGGCGTGTTCAAGCCGGTGGCGACCTTCCGCTCCATCATCGAGGGGCAGCACGCGGAAGGAGAGCTGGACTACCGCGACATCGAGAACCTCAACCTCATCGCGACGTGGAACACCAACCCGGTGTTCGGCACGGGCTACGGGCACGAGTTCCTGGAGCCCTACCCGCTGCCCAACATCGCGTTCGTGTTCCCCACGTACCGCTTCCACCCGCACAACTCGCTGTTGGGGCTGCTGGCCTTCGGCGGGTGGTTCGGGTTCACGGGCGTGTGGATGTACCTCGTGGTGACGGTGTACCTGGCGGCGCGCTCGTACCACCGGGCCTATTCGGCGGAGCACCGCACCGCGTGTCTGTGCATCGTGGGCGTGGTCGCGTCGTACCTGAACCAGGTGTTCGGGGACATGGGCATCATCTCGTACATCTGCACGTTCCAGGTCGCCGTCATGTCGGCGCTCGCGGGCAAGCTGGCCATGGTCACCGGAGCGTGGCCCTGGCCCCAGCGCGAACAGGTGCTGGGATTGACCCGTGCCCCGGAACCGCAGCCCGTGGACGCGGACGCGGGCCAGGTGGCGTGACGGTGGCGGGCCGAGCCCAGCCGTTGATTCAAGCCCCGCCACCCACGGACAGCCGGCGCTGCTCCGCGATGGGCAGCAGCCGTTGGCGCAGCTGCTCTCGCACCTGGTGGAGCCACCAGCCCACGGTGCCGGTGGAGCGCCCCACCTGGGCTCCGATGCTCACGTAGGAACGACCCTGGGCTCGCAGGTGGAACACCTCCCGCTGCTGCGGCGGCAGGCCGTTCACCGCCTCCATCAGGTCCTTCTCCTGGATGAACGTCCAGAGCTCCCCGCCCTCGTGCTCGTCCGGATCATCGCTCAGCACCGTCACCCAGCCGGCGTTCACCGCCTTGCGCTGCTCCGCGCGGTGGTGCCGCAACAGGCTGATGGCCCGCGTGTTGATGACCCGCCCCGTCCACGCCCGGAACGCCTCCGGCCCCTGCCGGTGCAGCCGCTCCCGCCACGCCTCGTCCAGCGCGTGCTGCACCAGGTCCTCTGCGTCCGCCGTGTTCCCCAGGATGCGCCGGGCGTGCTTCAAGAGCCCCGAACGGAACTGGATGACCATGAGTGCGAACTGCTGCGCTTCTTCGTCAGCCATGGAGTGCCCCCCGAGCAGCGTCCGTGCACCCCCATGATGACCAGGCTTTCCAAGCGGGACAAAGCCTAATTACCCGGATTCACCTGGAGTGTCTGGAAAACCCAACTCACCTCGGGATTTCCATCCCGGCTGTCCCGAATGCATCTGGTGGCTGTCTTTTGGATGTCCATCCGCCGTGTGGGCAGCGCGATACCCGACAGCAAATGTATCAAGGTGACAGACAGTCACCAGCGGGGACTGATCCGGTGACGTCAGCCCCGCGGGGTGATTGACCGGATCCGGGGGAACGGTGCTACCGGGCCGGGCTCACAGGCAGTTCTGCGCGTAGATGGGGCTGCTGCAGATGGCGTCATAGACGGACGCGTTGCAGGTGTCCGGGCCCGGGATGACGTTGCAGAGCGTGCCCATGGCGTAGGTTCCGCAGTTGAACTGGAGGCGCTGGCCGTAGCGGTAGAGGACGCCCACCGGGACGATGTAGCTGGAGCTGTTGACCAGGCAGATGTCCTGCGTGCCCAGCAGGTCCACGGTGTAGATCTCATTGGGGTTGAAGCTGCGGCACTCCACCGTGCAACTGGAGAAGACCGGCGGCGGCAGGAAGCCATACATGAACGTGGTGGGCTGGCCGGTGAGGGCGCCGAAGGTCCCGACCGGCGCTCCCGTGGAGGCCAGCGGGCTGCCCGTGCCGTTCCAGTTGCCCTGCCCCAACGAGTACGTGCCCACGCCCACGGTGGCCAGGGCGTTGAGCGCGGCATTCTGGCTGGCCGCGGCGCCGTAGTACGTGCGGAAGGAGCGCACACGGCCCGGCGCGAGCGCGCCCAGCTGGAAGTCGAAGTGGGCGCCCAGGTCTCCCGGCCCCAGGTCGGTGAACGTCGGCGTCCCGGTGGGCAGCGCGCCGTGAGGGGCCAGCGGATCCAACGAGTCGAAGCCGTTGCTATCCACGCGCAGCACGGACGGGGCCGTGGCGCCGGCGAGCGTGACGTACTCGGAGAAGGTGTTGGGCGCCACGTCGTAGTCGATGGCGCGCGTGTAGCGCAGGTCGTTCACCGGCACCGTGCCGATGTTCTCGATGAGGACATCCACCTGGTAGAGCAGGGCCGTCGCGGGCGATGGGACGTACCGGTGGGTGACGCGGAACGTGTTGCCCACGCGCACCACCGACGTCGCCGTCGTCGTCGTGGCATTGAAGCTCTCCACGGTGACGTTGCCCGCGCCACAGCCCGCGGAGGTGAAGCCGGTGATGTTCAGGTCGGCGCTCGCGACGCCCCAGCCCTCGCAGGGCGTGCCGGGAGCCGCGGCCTCCGTGTTGTTGGGCACGAAGCGCAGGCCCACCGCGGTGGTGCCGTTGGTGCCGCCGGACACGATGCTGGTGGCGCACGGAACCGTCAGGTGCCCCGCGCTCGCCACGCCCAGTTGCACCGTCCCGTTGCTGATGACGCCGGGACAGGAGGGCGGCGGGGGCGGCGGGATGTAGGCGGCGGACGCCGCGTCCGCCTCGGCGCTCTGGAGACCTTCCAGGTTGCGCGGGTGGATGGGCGTGCCGGTCTTTTCCAGCGCGGGGGCGGGCTCGCCC
>NZ_RAWB01000302.1 GCF_003612055.1 Corallococcus llansteffanensis | reverse complement strand
CCCTTCCTCCGAGGCCCCGTCTCCGCAGGAGCGTCCCAGCGACGATGCCATCTTCGGCGAAGAGGACGCGCCGAAGTCCGGCGAGGCGGCGCGGCAACCCTCGGCCACCGAACCCAGCGAGCCCTCCGCGCCCGGTGGCGACCGGGACTCGGAGGCCCTGGCCGGCCCGGCGACCCGCAGCGCCTTCGACTCCGCCGAGGCGGTGGATGATCCGCTGAAGATTGGCGGCCTGTTCTACGTGCGCGCCTTCGTGGCGGGATACGAGGGCGTGTCCTTCGGCGACACCGCGTTCTCCGCGCCCACGCTGGTGGACGGCTACTTCGACGCGCGGCCCACGGACCGGCTGCGCGCCTTCGTGGTGGGGCGGTTGACCTACAATCCCTCGCTCTCCTCCCAACCCGCCGAGGGCGCGCCGTCCAACCCGCGCGTCCTGTTGGATCAGGCGTGGCTGCGCTTCGACCTGGCGCGCACGGTGTTCTTCACCGTGGGCAAGCAGCACGTGAAGTGGGGCACGGGGCAGATCTGGAACCCCACCGACTTCCTGTCGCCCCAGCGGAAGAACCCGCTGGCCTTCGTGGACCTGCGCACCGGCGTATCCATGATGAAGCTGCACGTGCCCTGGGAGGCGCGAGGCTGGAACTTCTACGCCATCGCCGTGACGGACGACCTGGGCACCGACGCGGGCGCCGTCGTCGACCCCAGCGGGGGCCCGGCCCGACCTGGCGGCGATGACCCCGTCAACCGCCTCGGCCGCATTGGCGGTGCGCTGCGCGCGGAGGTGGTGGTGGGCCCCGCGGAGGTGGGCGTCAGCGCCGTGGCCCAGCGAGGCCGCAAGCCCCGCTTCGGCCTGGACCTGTCCTCCGCCCTGGGCCCCATCGACGTCTACGGGGAGCTGGCCCTGAAGAAGGGCACGGACCAGCCCCTGTACCGGCTGCCCGAGGGCACCACGCTGGAGGACATCCTCCAGAACGGCATCCAGGTGGAGGCGTACATCCCCGGGGGCCTCACGCCCCAGGTGACGGGCGGCGCGAACTACAGCTTCCCCTACGGGCAGAACGACCTGGCCGTATTGGGCGTGGAGTACTTCTACAACTCGACGGGCTACACGAGCTCCGTGGGCTACCCGTACCTGCTCGCCCGGGGCGCCTTCCAGCCGCTGTACGTCGGGCGCCACTACGGCGCGGCGTACCTCTTCCTGAACCAGCCGTTCGACTGGGACCACACGGCCTTCAACTTCTTCACGCTGGGCAACCTGTCCGACAGCTCCTACACGAGCCGGCTCAACATGACGTACCGCGCGCTTACCTACCTCACGGTGGAGGCGTTCGGCGCCGTGCACTACGGCCACAAGGGCGGTGAGCTGCGGCTTGGCTTCTCCGTGCCCGACGTCACCGTCAATGGCCAGGAGATCCCGGGCGTCACCGTGGCCGCGCCCACCTTCGAGCTGGGGGTCGGCCTGCGCCTCAGCCTGTGATGCCCGGTTGGGGGGCAGGGATTGGCCCCCCATCCCAGTCCTCCAGCCTGCGAACAATGAGGCGCCACCCGCTCCAGCACAGCGGGCTCTGGAAAGGCTGCAGGTACTCGGCGATCCGCGCGTCCGTTCGTTGCGCGGAGCTGTCGTGCGCGGGGCCGGTGGGTGCCGTTGACCTGGGAGGGACGTAGCGGACGAGACACCCCATCGCGTGGGCAAGGCTGGAGCTGTCCCAACTCCCATCCTTCCGAGCCCCCCAGGCCTCTCTGAGCCGCAGCACGGCTTCCGTGAAAGCCTTCTCGAGATCAGCGTGAGGCACGGAGGTGGTCATGGTGCCGCGCAGGTGTTGTTCGATGACTCCTCCCTGGCTGAACGCGGCCCGACACTCCTCGCGGGCGCTCCTCAGCGCCGCGGCATCTCCCCACCCCTGCTCCACGAGCAAGGCGAACCGCTCCATCATCAGCGCGCTGGTGAGCGCGGGCACCTGCCAGCGCGAGGCCATCACCCTGCGGCTGCCCGCCTGAAGGAAGGCCGCCGAGAGATCCTCTGGCTCCTCCGCGGGCCCATGCTCCGCAAGCGAGCGCCCATGAGCTGCTCCCTCGCAGGCCCAGAGTTCCACGCACTCGACTCCCGCAAGCGGAAGGCTGCGCAGCTCGCTCACCCTCAAGTCGACACGGCCCGCCTGCTGCTCGGCATCCACCAGCGTGATGCGATCCTGCTCTGGGTTGAGCTGATCATGGTGGCCATGGAGGAAGAGCCGGACGCGGCGGCAGGAGCGCAGTTCGGAGTGGAGGCGGCGGGCATCACACGCGTCTTCGCCCGAAAGAGGCGGCCGGCCGTAGCCTTGTGATGCCAACGCCTGTTGGCACTCCCGCGCCACCTGCATCTGCTCGCGGAACGTGCCTCCTCCATGAAGCTGAACCGTACCCTGTCGCACGGGCATCCACGCGGGAGCCACCTCACCCAGATCGGCGAGTGTGTGCACGTACCCGATGAGATAGCGCTCGCCCAGGCGCGGCCCTCCAGGTCCCGCGCGCAGCTCTTCCCAGGGCAGGTAGACATGATCCGTGCCCCGGAGCATGAAGAGCACCTGGGTGATGCCGTGCCGCTCAAGGCGCTCGCTGAGCTGGCGGGCCCAGTCCTCGTGCGCGACACAGAGCCGCTGGAGGGCTTCGCCGAGCTGCCGCCAGCCCTCCCCTCCCGGGATGCCATCGTCGTCCACGAAGGCGGAGAACAGTCCCTGCATCGCGAGCAACTCCGGCTCATCTCCCGCGAGGCGCTGAGCTTCTCCGAGCAGATAGCGCTGCACCGCTCCTTCCGTGTGCAGGAAGACGCTGACTGGCGCGAGGCCCTTCAGATGAAAGCCTGGCACGACAATGGCCAGCTGGGGGTGCGCGGCCAGGAAGGCCTCGATGCGCTCAGGCGCCGTAACGGGCGCGGGCACGCCGTCCGGGATGAGCCTCAGCGCGGCCAGCTCGAAGAACGTCTCCACCACTCCGCGCCGCGCGCGATCCACCAGCTCGTTGATCTTCTCCGGATGCATCGCCGCCATGCGCTGATCCACCAGGATGGCGCCCTCGCGCCGCTGCCACTGCTCCCGGGGGACTCCGGTGAGCTGCTCGATGGACTCCTCCGGCACATCCTCGGCGAACGCGGAGATGTGGCGCGCCTTACCTTCTTCGAGCAGTGGAGCGAAGGTCTCCCGCACGAACGGATCCTCCCGTCCCGCCTCGCGCGCCATCTTCAAACGCCCCCAGGCATCGAGCTGGCTCCGGTAGTGGTGGAGATGCCGGAACAGCCGCTCCACCGTCCCTACGGGGGGGAGCTGCCCCTGCCCCTTCCCACTCACCACCCCGGCCATGTCATCGTGGAGGGCGCTCGTATACACGTAAGGGGGCTCCACCTCCCCATGGCCAAAGATGAAGGCCCCGGCCCGGAAGGCCGAGGCTCCTCCCAGGTCAATCAGTGCCAGCGCACGCGCAGGGGCCAGCGAGGACAGATCCGCCGTGGCTTCGCGCGCGCCAAGGACCAGCCCGGAGATCCATCCCGAGAGCAACACCCGCTCTGGAGCTGACAGCCCGATGCTCGAGAGCTCCGCGTTGAGCATGGGAAGACGCCCCTCGACATAGCTCCGCACCACGTCCATGGAAGCGCCCGCCACCGCCGCCTGAGCCAGCACCTGCGGCTCGTAGCTCGACAACAGCAGCGACGTGGAGACCGACAACGCGGGCAGACCGGCCCGGGTCAGCACCGAGCCCAGCCCTTCGAGCTGTGAGGCGGTCAGCGGCTGACGGCTCCACGCCAGCAGCCGCATGAGCTCGGCAATGGCCTCGTGCACGCGGCGGATCGATTGGAGCGGGTGCCGCGGGTTGAGCTTCCGGGGGTTCTCCCCGTGCAAGCTCCCCAGCGGCCAGGCATGGGTGACGGTGTTCACCAGGACCGTGATGAAGGTATCTCGAACGCTCTCGCTCAGGAGCTCCCGGCAGTACTCCCGTGCCTGTTCCTCGTGCCGGCTGAAGGACTGCGCGTCGAGGGCGTCCTTCTTGTTCGAGAGATCGAAGGAGACGAGCGTCCAGAACTGGAGGAGCCCTGCCGCTCCGACAATGAGCGCCTGCCATGGATCCCGGGATGCGATCTGGAGCATGTGTGCCAGGTGGGCGCGGACCTCCCGCAGATTGCGCTGGCGCCACCTCGCCATGCGCTCTCCGGGGGGCACGGGCTCCTGCCCCGGAGGCTCGGGACGGACCAATTCGAAGATGCCGGCATAGAAGAGCTCTCGCTCGTGCGCGGCACGGAAGAGCGCTCCAAACGAGCGGTGCTCCTCCTCGCCCAAGCCCGCATCGGTCAGCCACGTGCTGAAGTCTTGACCGTAGGCAAGCACCTGCATCAGGGCGTGCGCACCCTCCTCCGCTGAGTCCTGGAGTGCCATGAACCGGCTCAAGCACTCGGTCGCGGCAATGCCGGCGCAGGCCGCATGCACCGGCTGCCCCAGCTCCTTGAGGCAGTTGAAGGCCTCATCGAACGCCGCCGCGGCATCCTTGAGGTTCCTCGCGGGAGTTCCCTCGCGAAGCTCGCTCAGTACCTGCCCACGTGTCAGGAGCGCCTCCGCGCGCAGGGCCCGAAGCGAGCGGTACTGCTCGGAGACCCTGTGGGTGCCGAGATGGAAGGTCCGGCCCGCCCGGTGCCGTGCATCGACAGGGCGGCCATCCGGGCAGGGCCCGTCTGCCTCTCCATCATGGGTCTCTTGAATGCGGAGGGCGATGTCCTCAGGCAGTGTACGCAGCAACCTCCCGCCCACGCCGGAGACGACGGTCCCGCGGCTGTCGGCCGCGAGCAGGGCCTGCTTGAAGCGGACGACCAGGTCCGTGTGCCTCACCTCCCCGGAGACCGTGGAGAACGCTTCGGCCAGCTCGGAGACGATGAGGGCTCGCAGCTTGTATTGAGGGGCACGTGAGGAGTCCCTGCGCTCCAGCACCTCGTCGAGCGCCTCCGCTTCCAGCAGGAGGGCCGCGAGCGAAGAGGATGACAAGGCGCCGCGCTTGCCAAGTCGGTGTGCCACCCTCACCACCAGCAGGAACGCGAACTGGTCATCGCGGCGGGGGGAGAATCCCTGCCTGACGTGGTCGCCCACCGCTAGCAGCGCCTCCAGGAGATCGCTGTCGGTGATCCGCGGTGCCTGGCTCACCAGCAGGTCGGCGGCCTGCTGCGTCAGGCGTCCCGCCTCGCTGACCGTCATCGGGCGGGAGCGGATGAACTCCGGGAGTGCATTCAGGACCCACAAGACGGCGTTGGCGTCCGGCGTCAGCAGGATTGCGCTGCTGCGCCCCACCGCCTCCTGAATGGCCCGCCGCACCAGCTCGTCAAATGCCTGACTCATGTCATCCCCTCCCCGCGCCGGCCTTCGGCCCGGACTCCCGGATCAGCGTCGGGATGTCCCCGTAACGATCCACGGGGACGACCACGCCCAGCGCCTTGTTCCAGAGCCCTGGCGGAATACAGCAGGGGCGCCGGACCCCCTGCACCGAGTACCGGTCGCCTCGCTCGTCTCGCAACGGCATACCATGGCGGATCACGATCCGGACCACCTCCAGCGAGATGCCGCGCTCGACAGCGCGCTGCTTCGCATGGCGGGTCAGCCGGAACGGCCCCACGTCAAAAAAGACATCCATCGAAGTCACATCCACCTCCCACACGCTGTTGCCGGCACAGGCCGGTACAGAGACAAGGGGGCTGTGGGCGGGCTTGTTTCCCACTCACGAGGCCATGGGTGGAGCGAGGGGCCGGGTACGCCATCGTGGGAAACAAACCGGTTCCTCTGTGCCTTGAACCACAAGCGGGCAGAATCCCCAGAGGAGACCCATGCGAGCCGATGGACTGAGAACCGCGGTACGTGAAGCCGTGCGCCCCCTGCGAGAGGGCCGGAGCCACCGCTTCGAGGAGCACCCGCTGCTCGTGGTCGCCAGGGCCCTCTCCCAGTTCGTCGATGGCCACCCGCAATTTCAAGTGAAGCGGACCCTGGGAGACACAGCGCACCTCGCTCAGGAGGCCATCGAGGTGCTCTTCGCCGACGGTGGCGGCATCACGCCCGAGGAAATCGCGGTGTGGCTCCAGTGGAACATGTCCATGCGGCCCTTCGTGGCCCCGCCGTCCCAGGGAGTGACGGGCGTGGAGGTCATGACCCACCTGGCGGTCCTCGCCCTCAAGAAGCTCCTTGAGATGCGACGGGTCGCACCGGAGTCCTCGGCCCTGCTCTGCATGGCGCTCAACAGCATGGATGACGAGCTCTTCAAGCAGCTCCGGGAGCGCTACAGCGTGCGCCCCGCCATCCTTGGAGAGCTGGTCCGCTGCTTCGATAAGATGCCGGGCCGTGTCCGCCATGCGGACCTGACGGCCCGACTCAAGTGGGGACTGGCCGCGAAGGAGCTCGACAAGGAGGGGCTCTTCGCGGTCGCGCTGGAGGTCTTGAGCACACTGCCAGCAGCCATCGCTGCGCGCATCCAGGAGACCAGCGACGGGAATGGACCCGGGCGCTGCCCCAACGGGCACACTGTCTCTCCCCAGTTGGAAGCGGGACGCGTCATCACGGGGCTGGGGCTCGGAGGGCTGCGCCAGGGCTACCGCTCCCTGCCCCTGCTCCGGGCAGAGGCGCTCTTCGAGCTCGGCCGTGTGCTGGCCTCGATCCGTTTGGGGATCTCCGAGCGGAACCTGGCCGAGGCGCACCAGCGCTTCGATGAGGCCTCGGTGGCCTTCATGGCGGCGGGGGACCCGGCCACCGCCGCCATGGCCGCCATCGCCGCGACGGACTGCCTGGCCCGGAGGCTCCCGCTGGTCTTGGACCACGAGCCGCTCTTCGCGCTGCGCCAGCGGCTGCTCGCGTATGGCACCGCGGCGCACCAGCAGGTGCTCGGCAGTGGGCTCCCAGCCGTGCAGGCCCGGGAGCTAGGCCAACTCGCGAAGGCCGCGCATGCCCCGGTGCTTGCCTACAAGGGCGTCGAGGACCTGGCCCATGTGATGGCCTCCGAAGTTCCCTCTCCCGAGGTGATCCACTCCCTGGAGCGGCGGGCGCAAGACTCCTTCCAGGGAGCCACCGCGCACTTCCAGGCCCTGCGGGAGGCGTCCCCGCACGACCCATGGAAGGCCCTCCAGTTCGGGACTGCTGCCTCCCTGTTGCAGACGACCTTCTGGATCACGCTGCGCGGCGTGCTCTTCATGCGGTTCGACAAGGCCCAGCAGGCGCTGTTGCGCGAGCGCTTCGAGGAGCTCCTCCGCCAGCACACTCCCCCAGGCTCGATTGAGGCGTTCCTCCAGGCCATCTCCTCGGCGGCGGCAGCACTGGACAATCCCTCTCATGGTGCGCACTCCACGTGGATCCTGGGCCTCAGGACCCACCCACTGGCCTCTCACGCGCGGCTCTTCGAGTCCATCAGCGCGCTGCTGTGTCTACTGATTGAGCTGGGCCAGCTCCTCACCCCGGCCCAAGGGGTGCTCATCGCCGAGGCCCTTGAGCAGGCCGGCATCCCCTCCCTCGAGCTGGCGATCGTCTTCGCGTTCAAGGCCGCGGAACTGAAAGCGCTCCGCGCTTCCTTGAAACCCGGACAGCCCGCGGGAGATTGGGTGCGCTACCTGCGGCTGAGAATCCACACCCTCGAGTCCGCGCTGAACACCGTCATGCGCACCGACTCGGAGCGCGCACAGCTCTCGGGCTGGCTGATGGAACTCGTGACGCTCTTCCGCACGTTCCACGACGACTTCCGGACCTTGCCCCCTGGGGAGGCACTGTGGCTGCTCGAGCGCGGTGGTGCGTCCACCTTCCGAGCCAACAGCCTCTGGCTGGGCCGCGGCGAGTGTGGTGTCCCGCCCCGGTACTCCACGCGCTCCTGGAGCGACGTGGAGCAGTCCATCCAAGCGCCCCTCGAGGCGGAGGATGCTCCCCACAGCCCGCTGAGGCACTGGAACGAGTTCCTGATGGCGCACGCCACCCTGGCGCAGTACGGGCGGCTGAAGATGTCCATCGAGGCTGGCAAGCTGGACCCCAGGGTCCAGGCCGTCTTCTCCCAGCTGCTGGAGGATTCCGCGCTGAGCCGGATGGCCTTCGGGCGCGGCACTCCGCCCGAGCACATCGAGGAGCTCACAGGTGTGCCTCCTGAGCACTGGGAGCAGCGCGACGGCGTCACCCTTGTCCGTATCCCGCTGGACTCATACGAGCAGGTCTGTGATCAGGTGGACCGGGCACGGCGGCGCATCGCCTGGGCCTTCTCCGCGCTCCGCTCGGACGGGGAGGTGCCGGACGGGGACCCTGTGCCTGACGTTGATCCGACGGCACTTCAGGCGCTCTTCAAGCGCCGGCCGGGCCTGGGCGTGCTCGTGCCGGGGCCCTGGCCCGAGGTGCGTACACCGCTCTCCCTGTTCGTCTGCCGTGAGGGCGCCCCTACCCGCCTCGAGTCGGAGGTGCTGACGGAGAGCGCCGGGCGCGAGCATGCCGTCTCCGTGCTCATGGAGGTCCGGGAGGCCATCCGCCAGGACCGGGCCAGACCAAGCAACGCGTCCTTCCAGCAGCTCGGCGCCGCCATGGACACACTGCGGGAGGCGCTCGCCCCATGGTCACGGCACTTCGCCGCCCTGCTCGCGCGGGAGGGCATCTCCGAGCTGCTGATCCTCCTGCGGGGGCTGGACTTCGCGCTCGTCCCCTGGGAGGACCTGGAGGCCGATGAGCAGGGGGGGCGCCTTGGGGACCGCGTCCTGGTGGGCTCGCTCTACTCACTGGCTCAGCTCCCCACACGCCCCGCCTCCTCGCGCGAGGGGACGGTTCAGCTCCATGGCGCTGGAAGCTCGGCCCATGTCATGGAGCTGGGCGCATCAGGGATGCGTGCACTTGCATCGGTGGGAGTGGCCCGGCCGCCCCTCAGCGGAACAGAGGCCTGTGATGCACGGATGCTCCGGAATCAGTTGCGCACCGCCGCGCGCCTGAGGCTCTTCCTGCATGGCTTCCACCACAGCCTCCGCCCCGAGGCGGACAGGATCACCCTGGTGGATGGAGAGAACCTGGGCGAGCGGGTGGACCTGAAGCCTGAGGACATTCATGCCCTGGCGATCGCGGGCATGGACTGCGTGGAGCTCTGGGCCTGCGAAGGGGGCGCATACGGACGGCACCTGATGGAGCACGGTGTCGCCGAAGAGCCGGAAGACCTCACCGTGGCCTTCCTGCTCGCGGGGGCCCGTCGGGTCATCTCATCCCGCTGGCACGTCCCAACGCTCCCTAGCGCCCTGCTGATGGAGCGCTTCGCGCTGTTGCTCTCTGCTCAAGGCAACGAGCCCGAGGCGCTCGCACGCGCCCGCGTGGAGCTGCGTACCGCCTTCTCCCAGCGCGGCTTCATCGAGCAGCGGCTGATGGAGTGGGCCGCCAGCCGGCAGAACATGAACGCAGCCGGGATCTCACAGGAACTCGAGCGCGCGTTCTCGGAGGCACTCCTGAGCCTCCGCTCGTCCTGGTATACGCAGCTCGGACTCTCTCCCGGGGCGATCCAGGGCACCTCCGGGGCAAGCCTTGAGCGGATGATCCGCTTCGTTCCTCCCCGCTCACAGCAGACACCTTCGGCTCCCGAGGACTCCGGACCTTCACTTGCCCAGAGGATCCAGGACATGCTGAAGCCCTTCCGCAGCTCCATCTGCTGGGCAGGATGGCGGCTGACCCTCCGGACGCTCGAGGACTGGCGCGCATGAGCCGTGAGAAGGCCAGGGACGACCTGCAGGCCGAGCGCTGGCTCCAGGAGAGCCATATGCTCCCCCCGCTCGAGGACCTCTCCCTTGAGGGGCGCAGCGCCTTTCTGGAGCAGCATGAAGACATCCTCTGGGATTTCTGGAGCAAGGCCTTCTCGGTTGCTATCGCGAGTGAGTCCATCGACCCCAGGCGTGCGCTGGGTGCCCGGGCCAATGAACCCGAGCCCTCGGCCCGGGAGATCGCGGACAAACTGATCATGGCCCTGCATGAGCGGTCCCGGATGGACCGGGCCAATGCCTGGGGGAACCTTGAGGGCTGGTACGCCTGGCTGATCGGCGGTGCCGCAGCCCGGGCGGGGCGCCGTCTTCCCGTGCGCGTCCAGGCAGAGGGCCACTCCGGGGACGTCCCGGAGGAGCTGCTCGATCTGCAGCGCATGCTCGCGCGCTGGCGTCAGGTGCTGGAGCGCCTTGTCGAGCGCACGGGCATTCGCGCCATTGAACTGGACTGGCTCTGGGCCACGTACCAGGTCCGCAAGCAGCTCACCGAGACGCTGGGACAGTCCACGGAGACATCTCGGCTCGTCAGCGCGGATCTGCAGACCGCCATCGCGGGTAGCTCCTCACCGGGTCAATCACAGGCCGACCGTATCGCCCGCACCCGGTCCGGTGCCGCCGCCTGCTTCCGGTTCAACGTCGAAGAGCTGGCCTCACGAGGAAGCTCGCCGAGCCCTCTGCTCGCCATGGCTCGGACGGTCTTCGTCGGACCCGCCAGATCCAAGCCACCCTACCCCCCTCAGATCCTCATCGACACCGCCGCAGTGACCGCATTCGAGGAGGTCTGGCACCTGGCCCGGGAGCGAGTCCGGCCCAGCCCCGAGGACGGGCACGTCGAGCGCCTGTGGAAGGGCGTTTTCCGCTGCGGGCTGAACAAAGCGGCCCTGAGGCTCCTGCCACGCAAAATGGAGGAAGCGCTCCGCGGCGCGCTCCCCGAACCAGACGGCACCCCCATTGAAAACAGAAGAGATGAGTCATGAGCACCCTCGTGCCTGACGTGGATCTGCTGCGCGCCTACTTCTACGGAGAGCTGCCGCCGGAGGAAGAGGCGGAGGTGCGCCGGTGGCTCGTGCTCCATGCCGACCCGGGAATCCTGGCCGTATGCGATGAGCTCGTCTCCGAGCGCGAGCAGCGGCGGGAGTTCCTCGCCTCCTCCGTTGCCAACCCTCTGCGGGCAAGGCTGGAGCGGGCCTTCTGGCAGGCACGCTCGCGCCTGGGAACACGGATGGCATCGCTCGTCGATGTCGACCGGGAACGCCAGCTCGCCCTCGCTCCCCTCAGCGGGCCTCCCGTGGAGGAGACCCTCATCCCGGCCCGCCTCGAGCACCCCATCTACCTGCGGCTGAAGCTGTCAGACTCGGGCCATGTCTGTGTGTACGCCATCGAGTCGTGGAGGAAGCTCTCGGTCCTGTGGCGCAGCCCGGGCGTGGTCCAAGCTGGAGAGGCGGACGAACTGCCCGGGTTCGTCCTCGAACGACCGGAGGACGTGCTCGACCTCTACCTGGTGCTCGACACGGCGGAGCCCCCGCCCTCTCCGGACGCAGAGGATGGTCCTGAATGGCTCGCGAAGCTGTTGCAGCGGACGGCGGCGAGCCCGACTGCCTGGGTGCTAAGGCGAACCTTCGTCCCCGCTGGCACTGCCTGACAACGTTGAGCAGCCGGGTTGAGCAACCGGGTAGCCACGGCTCGATGCCGGGCTGAGGTCTCGGCTGTAGGGCGGCAGGAAGACAACCCGGGCGACGCGCGACTCACGATGACGTCGATAGGCGCGCGGGCGTCCTCATCAACGCGCCCGCGACGACGCTGCCCTCCATCTTGCGCAGCGTCGCGTTTCCGACAAGGTCGTTGATGTGACCTCACGGGCAACACCATGATTGTCCGTCATCGGATCCATGGGGCAATGGCTGTCCCGGGCAGGCAGGCACACCCTGCTGTGCAAGGCAGCCACGGTTCCTCGTGACGGCCGGTCCGACTCCAACAGTGCGTGGGCCGGACTTCCCTGCCATTGGCAGCGCCGTCCCAAGGTGACCCATCGTGTGGCGTGTTCCCGCGGCGGGGACCTATTCGTTCTCCACTCGGAACTCCAACTTCGACACCATCATGGAGATTCGTAACTACAAGGCCACGTCCGAGGTCTTGTCTTGCAATGATGATACGGGAAGCCTCCTCACGTCCGCCTCCACCAACTGAACATCGTCAAGCGGTAGCTGTCGATGGCGTAGGGGCGCGCGACGCCGTGTCTGTCTTTCTTTCAGGGCACGGCAGGCGGCACCGTCACCGTGTCGCGCGGCCCTCTTGCGCCCACGCCCCCCTCCGCGATACATGCCCTGCCCGGATTCGAATTTGCGAATCAATCTCAAAATCCCC
>NZ_RAWB01000301.1 GCF_003612055.1 Corallococcus llansteffanensis | reverse complement strand
GCCCTGGCCGCCCTCGCCCCTTCGGTGCCCCGCGCGGTGACGCCCACGAGCCTGCCGGGGCCCAGCAGCTCCCGGGCCGCCTCCGGGGGCAGGTCCTCGTCCCCCACGTGGACGCCGTGCGCGTCCGCCAGGAGCGCCAGGTCCACCCGGTCGTTGAGCAGGCACAGCGCGCCCGCCTGCCGGCAGCGGGCCACCACCGCCCGCGCCGCGGCCAGGGCCTCCCGGGGCGGCGTGTGCTTCATGCGCAGTTGCAGCACGCGGGCGCCGCCGGCCAGGAGCCGCTCGGCCTTGTCCACCAGGGACAGCTCCGGACGGAGGCTGTCGTCGCACAGCAGGTAGGGGCCTCTGGGAAGCAGGGGACGGGGCGGGACGTTCATCGGTTCCAGGTGCCGGGGACAGCGGCGTTGACAGGCGCCCTTCCTGCTATAAGGTGGCGCGCTGTTTTCCAAGCAATTCCGAGGATTTGAATCATGGCGGATGGCATCAACCCGAAGCACACCGATAAGCGCACCGCGGAGCGCTACCAGCGTGGCGGCCAGGTCGAGGAGGATGCGTTCAAGAAGCACCTCGCCGACCTGCCGGACGTGGCCGACAAGGGCGTCCCCATCGAGACGCAGATGGACGGCGACATCATGGACGACCTCGACGACGAGGAGGATGACCTCGACGACGAGGACGACGCCGAGGACGGCGACGACGACGCGGAAGACAGCGACGAGGACAAGGCGGCCGAATGAGCCCTTCGGAGAAGCGGGGTGAGACCTTCGTGATGACGGGGGAAGCGAACCCCGCCTCCGAGGAGTCCCTGTCGTTCAGCACCTTCGTCGTGGGCCTGGGCTCCGCCGTGCTCATCCACCTGGGGGGCGCGCCGAACCCGGAGACGGGCCGTCTGGAGAAGGACCTCCCGTCGGCCCGGCAGAACCTGGACCTGCTGGCGATGCTGCGGGAGAAGACGCGCGGCAACCTCACCGCGGACGAGGAGAAGCTGGTGGAGGGCCTGCTGTCCGACCTGCGCCTGCGCTACGTGGAGGCGAGCCGGAAGTGAAGCCCCCTGAAGTCACCCGCCCGGGGGCCCTGCCCCGGGGCGTGCGGTTCGCCGCCGCGCTGTGCCTGGTCCTCTCCACCCTGACGGGGATGCTCGCCTGCAGCGAGGCCTCCGTCATGATGAACTTCGAGCAGCACCGCGAGGCGCAGCGGGAGCACACGCCCACCCTGGCCCTGCTGGGCAAGGACCCGGCCGTCACCCAGGCCATCATGGAGGCGCAGCTGTCCGCCCTCTCCCCCATGCGCGAGTCGCGCGCGCTGGTGCTGTCCGGGCTGACCGTCGCCTGCACCCTGCTCTTCTTCGCCTCCAGCCGCATGCTGCGCTCCCCGGAGGGCATCCACCGGGACGGCTTCCGGCAGCTGCTGGGCGGAGCGGGCATCTTCGCGGCCCTGCTGCGCACCATCGACGGGGCCCAGTGGACCGTGGTGGCCCGCCACACCAGCCAGGCCATGGTGGAGGGGCTCAAGGGCCTGCCCGAGTTCCAGGACCCGATGGCCGCCGACCAGCTCCGCGCCCTCGTCCCGTCCCTGATGACCGTCAGCGCCGTGCTGCCGACGGTGCTCGTGGCCGGCGCCTTCGCCATGCTCGCGCAGTACTTCCGCAGCGAGCGCGTGCGCGAGGCCATCCTCACGCTCGATGGGCCCACCGAAGACCCCTGAGGGCCTGAAGTGAAGCGGATGCGGCGCGTTATGGAACCGTCCCGCCGCCCGGCGCCTTCAGCCCGCGTCCGTCACGGCGCGCGGTAACGCGGGGCCCAGGAGCAGGGCCTCCAGGGCCGCCATCGCTTCCGCCTCCGAACCCGCGTCGGTGCCCTCCAGGGGCAGCACGCGGGCCAGCGGGGCCCGGGGGATGCGCAGGAGCTCGTCCCGGGTGAGCCCGAACACGTACGCCAGGTGTCCCATGGGCCAGCGAGACTGGAGCCGGGCGAAGGCCTCCTCGTCCAGCTCGTCCAGGGGGCACGGCAGCTCGGCGTCCTCGTACACCACCTTCTCTCCACCCACACGGCGGCCATTGCCGTAGGCGATGACCTCCTCGCCCTCGTCCGCGTCGTAGACGTAGGCGTGCACGGTGGCGTTGGCGGCGGCGGACAGCAGCCGGGCCAGGGCGTGGTGGGCGGCATACCAGTGGGCGCCCGGCCTGCCCTGGGAGAAGGGCCCCAGGAAGGACAGGCGCACCACCTTGCGGCGGCGGTTGATGGTGACGCGCAGGGCCGTGGCTCCCGGGGCGCTGTCCATCGACAGGGCCTCCCGGGCCAGCCGCACCAGCGCCAGCCCGGAGAAGGTGTCGAGTCGAACGAGATAGCCGCCGTGCGCGTCCAGAGTGATGCCCCCAGTGATGGGCGCCGCCTATAACCGACCCCCCCACCCGCTGGCAACTTCGTCACCACGAAAGCCCGGCTGCTTCCAGCGGCTCAAAGTATTCCACGAAAATCGGAACCCACACGCGGCGTGTCGTCTTGCCAAGGGGGTCGTGGCTCTTAGGTTCAAGGCATGCGACTCGACAAATACACGGTGAAGGCACAAGAGGCGATCCAAGAGGGTCAGTCCCTCGCCCGCCGGGCCGACAATCCCCACTACGAGCCGGAGCACCTGGCCACGGCGCTGCTGGGGCAGAAGGACGGCCTCGTCGAGCCCCTCCTGCGCAAGATTGGCGTGGACGTGAAGCTGTTCGCGGGGCGCCTGGGTGACGCGCTCCAGAAGCTT
This sequence comes from Corallococcus llansteffanensis, assembly GCF_003612055.1. GTDB lineage: Bacteria > Myxococcota > Myxococcia > Myxococcales > Myxococcaceae > Corallococcus > Corallococcus llansteffanensis. The sequence goes on along the minus strand of NZ_RAWB01000301.1, from coordinate 9,393 downwards.
CCGCGGATGCAGGGCGGCGAGAGCGCCATGCTCAGCCAGCGCCTGATGAAGACCTTCGACAAGGCCGAGGACGAGGCCAAGGCGCTCAAGGACGAGTTCACCTCGTCGGAGCACCTGCTGCTGGCCCTGACGCAGGACAAGGGCGCGGTGGGCGAGGCGATGAAGTCCTCGGGCGTGACGCGCGAGCGTGTGCAGGCAGGCCTCAAGGAGGTGCGCGGCTCCGGGCGCGTGACGAGCGCGGACGCGGAGTCCACCTACCAGGCGCTGGAGAAGTACGGGCGCGACCTCACGGAGGCCGCGCGCTCCGGGAAGCTGGACCCCGTCATCGGCCGCGATGAGGAAATTCGCCGCTGCATCCAGGTGCTCAGCCGCCGCACCAAGAACAACCCCGTGCTCATCGGTGAGCCGGGCGTGGGCAAGACGGCCATCGCGGAGGGGCTCGCCCGCCGCATCGTGGACGGCGACGTGCCCGAAGGCCTGAAGAACAAGCGCCTCATCACCCTGGACCTGGGGGCGATGGTGGCCGGCGCGAAGTACCGCGGCGAGTTCGAGGAGCGCCTGAAGGCCGTGCTCAAGGAGGTGTCGGACGCGGCCGGGGAGATCATCCTCTTCATCGACGAGATGCACACGCTCGTGGGCGCCGGGAAGGCCGAGGGCGCCATGGACGCGGGCAACATGCTCAAGCCGGCGCTCGCGCGCGGAGAGCTGCACTGCATTGGCGCGACGACGCTGGACGAGTACCGCAAGCACATTGAAAAGGACGCCGCGCTGGAGCGCCGCTTCCAGCCGGTGTTCGTGGGCGAGCCGTCCGTGCACGACACCATCAGCATCCTGCGCGGCCTCAAGGAGCGCTACGAGGTGCACCACGGCGTGCGCATCCAGGACAGCGCGCTCGTCGCGGCGGCCACGCTCAGCCACCGCTACATCGCGGACCGCTTCCTGCCGGACAAGGCCATCGACCTCGTCGACGAGGCGTCCAGCCGCCTGCGCATTGAAATCGACTCCATGCCCACGGAGATCGACGACATCCGCCGCAAGGTGACGCAGCTCGAAATCGAGCGCGAGGGCCTGCGCAAGGAGACCGACCTCCACTCGCGTGAGCGCCTCGCCCACATCGAGAAGGAGCTCGCGAACCTGAACGAGAAGTTCAACACGCTCAAGGCGCACTGGGACGAGGAGAAGAAGTCCATCGCCGCGCTGCGCACGCTCAAGGAGAAGCAGGAGAAGGCGCGCAACGACCAGGCGGCGGCCGAGCGCCAGGGCGACCTGAACCGCGCCGCGGAGCTGAAGTTCGGCGTCATCCCCTCGCTGGAGAAGGAGGTCGCGGCGCAGAACGCGAAGCTGGCGGAGCTGCAGAAGCACCAGAAGTTCCTCAAGGAGGAAGTGGACTCCGAGGACATCGCCTCCGTGGTGGCCAAGTGGACGGGCATCCCCGTCTCCAGGCTGATGGAAGGCGAGATGCAGAAGCTGGTGAAGATGGAGGACCGGCTGGCCGAGCGGGTGATCGGTCAGCGCAGCGCCATCGAAGCCGTGTCCAACGCCGTGCGCCGCGCGCGCAGCGGGTTGCAGGACCCGAACCGGCCCATCGGTTCGTTCATCTTCCTGGGCCCCACGGGCGTGGGCAAGACGGAGACGGCGAAGGCGCTGGCGGAGTTCCTCTTCGACGACGACACGGCGATGGTCCGCATCGACATGTCCGAGTACATGGAGAAGCACGCGGTGTCGCGGCTCGTAGGCGCACCCCCGGGCTACGTGGGCTACGAGGAGGGCGGCCAGCTCACGGAGGCCGTGCGCCGGCGGCCGTACACGGTGGTGCTCTTCGACGAGATCGAGAAGGCGCACCACGACGTGTTCAACATCCTGCTCCAGATTCTGGACGAGGGCCGGGTGACGGACAGCCAGGGCCGCACGGTGGACTTCCGCAACACGGTGCTCATCCTCACGTCCAACATCGGCTCGCAGGCCATCCAGGACGGCATGGCGGGCACGGAGGTGCTCAACGAGAAGACTCGCGGCGAGGTGATGGAGGCCCTGCGCGGGCACTTCCGTCCGGAGTTCCTCAACCGCGTGGACGAAGTGGTCGTCTTCGAGCCGCTGCGCCGCAAGGACATCTACCGCATCGTCGACATCCAGCTCGCGAAGCTCCAGAAGCTGCTCGCGGACAAGCGGCTGGCCCTGGAGCTGACGGACGGCGCGCGGGAGCTGCTGGCGGAGCGCGGGTACGACCCCACGTACGGCGCCCGGCCGCTGAAGCGGGCCGTGCAGAAGTACCTGTTGGATCCGCTCGCGCTCAAGGTCCTGAGCGGCGAGTTCGCGCCGGGTGAGACCATCCAGGCGGACGCGGGCCCCAACGGGCTCACCTTCGCCAAGGTGCTGGTGGACAACTCGAAGGGCGTGAAGCAGACGGCCTGAGGCCGGGCCACGCGCCGCTGAAGCACGGGACGGGCCGCTCTCCACACCAGGAGGGCGGCCCGTTTTCCGTTCCAGCTCAGGTGCGGCGGTGCTTGTCGTAGAGCGCGTCGCGCCAGGCAAGGAGGTCCGGGAAGCGGGCGACGAGCCCCTCGTGCGTCCACACCGCGCGCGTGGCGGGGCCCATGGGCAGGTGCCGGGCCGCCGGGGGGCCCAGGAACACGAGCATCATCGCGGCGGTGATGTCCGCATAGGTGAAGGTGCCCTCCAGGTAGGGCCGTCCGCCCAGCGCCGCGCGCAGCCGCTCCAGCGCGGGGACGACGGTGGACTCGATGAGCGCCTCGGCGCTCTCTGGCACCTGGTGCTTGCGCATGACGAAGCGCATGCCCATGCGGGCCGTGGGCGCGAACAGGCGGCGCAGCGCGCCCGGCACGAACTTCGGCAGCGCCTCCGCCTGCGCGCCGTTGCTGGCGAGCATGCGCGGCATCGCGTAGGTGCGCGCCACGTCCAGCACCTGCTCGCTGAGCGCCTCCCAGCGGTGGATGGCCTCGAGGTGCTCCGGCGGGAACAGGGGACTGCCCTGCCCCAGCTCCTCGGCGCGCTTCGCGATGGCGAAGGAGCCGTGCGTGGCCGGGCCGGGCGGGTCGATGAGCAGCGGCACCGACGCCTTCACGCCGGGCGCCACGTACTTGCGCAGCCAGCGCTCCTGGATGAGGGGGACGTAGTCGTGGAAGCGGTAGGCCACGCGGTGGTGATCCAGGGCCCACCGGGCCTTCTCCGTCCAACCCGAGGAGGTCAGTCCGACGAGGGTTCGCATAGGGGGCAGCACCCTAGCAGCCCTCAGTGCCCGCGAAGGAAGGCGTCCAGTTCGGAAAGCTTCAGCAGCCGGGGCTCGGAGGTGGGGAGCACGGCGTCGCGGGCGGCCATGACGAGCGCGCGCGCCCGCTCCGGCTCGCGGTGGGCCTGGCGCAAGGCGCGCGCCAGGGTGTAGCGGATGACGGCCAGTTCCAGCGGCGGGGCCTCCGTGGCCTCCCACTGCGCCAGGGCCGCGCCCAGCCACTGGCAGGCCCCTTCCGCGTCGCCGCGCTCCAGGGACAGCTCGCCCAGCGCCTGTCCCAGCTCGGGGGAAGGCGGGACGTCCGGCCCCGCGAGCTTGTGGTGCAGCGCCAGCGCCTCCTGCGCCGTGCGCCAGCCCTCGGAGAGCTGGCCCGCCCGGGTGTACGCGCCCGCCAGGTTGCGCAGGGCGTAGCCCAGGTCCCCTTCCGCGCTCATCTCCCGCAGGAGCGCCACCGCGCGCTTCGCGGACGCCACGGCCAGGTCCGGCCGGCCCATGCGCAGGTGGACCTCCGCCGCGTTCAGCGGCGCCGTCGCGAACACCGGGGCCTTGCGGCCATCCCGCGTGGCCACCTCCGACTCCGCCTCCATCTCCTGGATGAGCTTCAGCGCCTCCTGCATGCGGCCCTGGTTGATGAGCACCAGCGTCAGGTTGTTGCCCGTGCGCACGCGGTAGGCCGAGCCCGGGGGGAACTGCTGCTGGTACATCGCCAGGGCCTCGCGCTGCATCCGCTCCGACTCGTCGTAGAGCCCCATGGTGAAGGCCACCGCGCCCAGGTTCGCGCGCAGGCCCGTGGCGTAGCGCACCGGCTGCCCCGGACCGTACATGCGCTCGTAGCGGTTGAGGCTCTCCTGGAAGGCGTCGCGCGCTTCCTTGTAGCGGCGCAGCTCCACCAGCGTGCTGCCCCGGTTGTTGAGCAGCATCGCGACCTTTGGATGGTCGGTGCCGTAGGCCTTCTCCAGCAGCGCGCGCGTCCGCTGGTTGTGCACGAGCGCCTCCTCGCCCCGGCCCGTCTGGCGCAGGGCGGAGGACAGCAGCAGCAGCCCCCGGGCGAGGCGCGGGGAGTCCCTGCCGTACAGCCGCTCCTGGAGGGTGAGGGCCTGCTGGAGGAGCGGCAGCGCGTCCCCGGGGCGGGACTGCTGTACGAGCGAGCTGGCCTGGTACGCCAGCAACTGGGCCTCCAGGTCCAGGTTGCCTCCCGAGCGCTCCAGGAGCGCCCGGGCCTCCTCGGCGTGGAGCTTCGCCTGCTCCGGACGCTGGGCGACCTCGCCGTCGATGTAGAGCTGGTGCACCACGGCCTCGGTGGCGTGCAGATCATCGCGGCCGGCGAGCGACGCCAGCATCGCGCGGCGCAGCGTCGTGGTGGCGGCCTCGTCGCGCAGGAAGGCGCGGGCCTCGCCTTCGACGAGCAGGGCCTCGCCCAGCAGCGGCTTGTAGCCCAGGGCCTCCGCCTCGGTGACGACCGGGCCCGCGCGGTCCACGGCCTCCTGCCACCGGTCCGCGTTCAGCCGGGCGCGCGCTTCGTCCAGCCGCGCATAGGCGGCCTTCACGCGCGCGGCGACCTCGGGCCGCTCGGGCGGCGGCACCGGCTGCGAGAGCGCCTCCACGTCCGCGCAGCGCGACAGCGGGCTCAGGGCCTGCGCCGTCTCCGGTGCGCTCGCGACGCCGTCCCGGTCCGCGGTGAGCAGCACGTCCGTGAGCGCGCCCAGCTCGCGGCGGCGGCGCTCCAGGCAGCTCATGCGCAGGTCCATCACCGCCTCGGACTGGTTGCCGCGCCCCCGGGTGGCCTCGCAGGCCTGACGGCGGCTGTCGTGCCACGCGGCGGCGTAGGCATCCAGCGCGCGGGCCGCGGCCTCGTGCGCCGCGACAGCGCCGGGTGCGCCCGTGGACTGGAAGGCCTTGAGCAGCGCCGCCTTGCGCTCCCCGTCCCACACGCCCACGAGCCGCAGCGGATCCGCCGCGCAGGGCGGCGTGCTCATCACGGCGAACACCGTGGCCGCGACCGCGAGCAGCCCCGCCCCCACCCCGGCGACCGCGACCTTCTTGCTGAGCACGGGGAAGGCCGCCCGCTCCAGCGCGTCGAGCAGGGCCGTCATGGACGGATGGCGGGCCGCGGGCTCCGGCGACAGGCCGCGCACGAGCAGCGCGTGCACGGCGCGCGGCACGGCGGCGCGGTTCGTCGGCCCGCCCTGCGCGGGGGACGGGGGCTTCTGGCCGTGCAGCCCTTCGTACAGCGACACGCAGAAGGCGTACTGGTCCGAGCGCGCGTCGGCCGGCGCTCCCGCGAGCACCTCCGGCGCGATGTAGCCGGGCGTGCCGGCGACGGTGGTGGCCACCGCTTGCAGGCCCGGGGTCACGTCACCCGTTCCCAGGTGGGAAGGCACTCCAGCGCTGTGCGGTGCGCCCGCCGCGGACTCCAAGCGCGCCAGCCCGAAGTCCGTCACGCGGGCGCGCCCCTCCTTGTCCACGAGGACGTTGTCCGGCTTGAAGTCCCGGTGCACGACGCCCGCCGCGTGCGCCGCCGCGAGCCCCCGGCCCGCCTGGAGGTACAGCCGCACGACGTCGCGCCACGGCCGGGCCTGGGCCCGCAGGTGCTCGCGCAGGTTGCCGCCGTCCACCAGCTCCATCGCGATGAAGACGACCTGCCCGAACGTCCCCACGTCGTGCACGGTGACGACATGCGGGTGGCGGGTGCGCGCGGCGGCCTGGGCCTCGCGCAAGAGCCGCTCCGTCATCCCCTGGGAGCCGCCCGCGCCAGGCAGCGCGCGCAGCAGCTTCAGGCCGATGCGCCGGTCGAGGCTTGGATCATAGGCCGCGTGGACCACGCCCATGCCGCCCGAGCCCAGCCGCTCCAGCAGCACGTAGCGGCCCAGCAGCGTCCCCTGGGCGAGCAGCGGCATGCCCGACGCGGACAGGCGCGTGCCGGGGGACTCCGTCACCACCACCTCGGTGCGCGCGGCGTGCACGTCCGGGGCGGGGGCGGCGCGGATGCGCAGGAAGTCCGCCAGGGCCTCGCGGCAGGTCGCGCACGCATCCAGGTGCACCTCGGCGCGCTCGCGCAGGGCCTGGGACGGGATGCCGTCCGCGAGGTCGAGCAGCTCGACCTCCTCCAGGTGGGACGCGGAGGGGGACTCGGACATGGGCGGGTTCAGCCTTCCTTCAAGAGGGACGCGATGCTGACGTCCAGGCTGCCGTCCAGGACGCGCAGCAGGCTGTCCAGCTGCGAGGTGTTCAACGCGAGCCGCCGGGCCAGCCCCTCGCGGGTCTGCTCCAGCAGCGTGCTCCGGGCCTTCGCCATCCACCGCGACACCGTGGAGGCGTGCACCTGGTGCAGTGCGCCCAGCGACTCCACGCCCAGGCCCTGCACGAGCCCCAGGCGCAAGAGGTTGCGGTCGCGCGGGGACAGGGCCGCGAGGCTCTCCGCGAAGGCGGCGCGGAAGGCCGGACGGTAGCGGTGGCGGATGTGCTCCAGCTCCGGATCCGCGGCCCCCAGGTCCGCGGCGATCAGCGCGTCATCCAGCGGCGTCGTCCGGTCCGGTTTGCGCTTGAGCGACAGCGCCACGCCCAGGGCCACGGCCTCCGTCCACCGGCGCAGCGAGCCCCGGCCCGCGTACTCCTTGAGGCGCGGCACGTGGGTGCCATCTTCCACCAGCAGCCGCAGGCGGGTGAGCTGGAGCACCTCGTCCACGAACGCGTTCGAGTCCTCCACGCGGCGCACCGCGCGGCCGGCGGGCACCAGCGCGGTGGCCTCCAGCGCCTCCAGCGCGGCCCGGTGGCCCTCCACCGCCGCCAGCGCCAGGTACAGGTCCTCGCAGCAGAGGGTGGCCAGGGCCTGCGCGGGAGGCTCGCCGGCGGGCAGGTGGCGCCCCAGGTGCGCGGCGAAGTTTCCGGGGGGAAGCCACGCGCCGGGCCAGGCCTGCTCACAGCGCGCCAGGACCTCCGTCAGCACGGGCACGAGCCCGGTTTCCTCGTCGGAGGACAAGGGCCTCGCGGCGCCCCCACGGAAGGCCGCGACCAGCTCGGAAGGAACGTTCGCCATGGCAGCACGGCCCGCCCCCAAAGACGGGCCGCGCCGGTACGTTAGCGAAAGGGGTGGCCCAGGCGGAAGGCCCCCCTTCCCTCGCGGACACGGTCAGTACAGCGGCACCACGGCGACGTCGGTGCCCGGGGCCGCCACGTTCGCGACGTGGATGCTGTCCGCGGCCACGGAGTAGACGAAGTCCTCCATGAAGACGCTGCGCTTCACGGACGTGCTCGCCTGCGTCCACCAGTTGGAGCACGCGCCCTGGGCCGGGAAGTCCGGCGTGCTCGCGGGCGTGTGCGCCACACCTCCCAGGTAGTTGAAGCCGGTGTCGGCGTCCACGCGGTACACCATCAGCCCGTTGAAGGTGAGCTGCTCGCCGAAGCTGCCACCGCCGCGGCTCGCCTCGCACACCGCCATGGGGAGCGCGAGCAGGTGCTTCTGCCGGAAGTAGTTGAACGCGAGGTGCTGGGTGAGGGCCTCGGACGAGGAGCCGCGCGTGCCGATGACCGTCTTGTGCTGGAGCGTCGGCGCGGACGGCGTGCTGATGTCGAACACCTGGAGCAGCACGCCCTGGAACCAGGCGAAGTTGCCCATGTCCTGCGCGTCGTAGCCAATGCTCAAGAGGTGGTTGTCGTCGAGCAGGTGCATGTACGTGGAGAAGCCGGGGATCTTCAGCTCACCGGCGACCTTCGGCGCCGCGGGGTCCTTCAGGTCCAGGACGAACAGCGGATCCGTCTTCTTGAACGTGACGACGAAGCCGCGCTCACCGTCGAAGCGCGCGGAGCGGATGTCCTCGCTGGGAGCCAGGTGATCCACCTGCCCCACCTGCACGAGCCCGCTGTCGCGAGGATCCAGCACGGTGACGGTGCTGTGCACGTCCGGCGACGGCAGGTGGCCGGTGGTGGTGGCGATGCGGAAGTGGCCCGCGTGCTCGTCCATGGCGAACTGGTTGAGCACGCGGCCCTTCACCGCGGCGCTGCCCCGGTACTCGGACGCGGGCGGCTGGGCGGACAGGGAGAAGCGGTGCACGGTGCTGGCCTCGGGGACGCCGCTCTCCTGGGAGAAGAACCAGCCGCCCGACGTCGTGTCCTGGGAGTGCCGGGCGGAGACGTAGAGCGACTCGCCGTTGGAGTAGACGGCGCCCGGGCGGCCCACCGCGACCGTGGCGTTCAGCGTGTCGGGCGCGCCCAGGTCGGTGGAGACGAGCGTCAGGAACGAGGCGGGATCGCCCGCGTGCGACACGTAGAAGCTGTCACACTCCGCGAGATTGTACGGCAGGGGTGCGATGGTCCCCCCTTCGCCAACGGACTGCTCGGTGAAGCGGGGCAGCGGCAGCGAGAAGTCCGCGGACTCGAGGATGCGCAGGTTCTCCTCGCGCAGGCGCTTGAAGGCGGAGCGGAGCTCCTTCTCGGTGTACTTCTTCTCCTGGCAGGAGTGGATGTCATCGGGCCAGGACGCGACCGTGGGCACCTTCGGCCCCGGGAACGTGACGACGGTGTGCACGGCGGAGCCCACGCGGCGCGCCGTGATGTACGAGCCCTGGAAGCGCACCGACCGCAGGGCGCGCGGATGCGTCCGGTCCTCCAGGTCCACCCAGGTGAGCTGAAGGAGCGTGCCGTCCCCCACGAAGTCGCAGTCGTAGCCGTAGGTGCACTCCGGCGGGCGCCAACCCGGGCTTTCCCCCTGGGACGACGGCACGCTGGAGAAGACGAGCGCGCGGTCACCGTCGAGCACGAGCTTGCGTGGCGTTCCCGCGATGGGCAGCGCGCCCACGACCTGGGAGCTGGCGGCGGGCCACGCCTGCACGACCTTGAGCTTTCCGTCCGCGAGCACGTAGAGGTAGCGCGAGTCGTTCTTGAGGAAGTCCGGCTCATCCACGCCCTCCACCTGGTTGTTGGTGGACGACGTGCTGCTGGCGCCCCCACCGGGAGGCGCCGACGCCACGTCCTCCAGCATCGGAGGCTCGCAGTACCCGCTCGGCCTCTCGAGCGCGATGGCGAGCTTCGCGTCCAACTCCTCGTTCATCCGGTCGATGGCCTGTCGCCGCAACGTGGAGCGCAGGTCGTCACAGCTCTTCGCGCGCGTGAGCGTCGCCAGCTCCTGCCCCACGCGCTTCTTCGTCCCC
>NZ_RAWB01000300.1 GCF_003612055.1 Corallococcus llansteffanensis | reverse complement strand
GTGGGGGGACGGCCCGGCGGGCTCCACCGGGCTTCCGGCGCCTGTCCGGGAGCGCGCGGACCGGCACATTGTCCATGGTCGTGGCGCGCACGGTGTGCGAGGACTCGGAAGTCTCCGCAGGACGGGGTTCAACAGGAAGACCGGAGGAACGGGATGCGTCTGCGACAGGGGCTGTGCGTGCTGGGACTGGCGGGCGGGCTGCTGGGCGCGGGCTGTGAGAAGCCGGAGCCGCCGACCGTGCCCATGGAAGTCCCGGCCGCGTCTCCGCCGACGAACACCGTGCCCCGGGAGGGGGTCGCGGCCGCCACGCCGCCGGTCCACCGCGTGCTGGCCACCGTGGACGCGGGCGTCCGGCCGGATGCAACCAGCAGCAGCACACCTGGCGCCGAACCCGCGTGGACCACGGAGGTGGTGGAGAAGAAGCGCGGCGAGCCGCCCTCCATCACGCTGCGCTCGGTGCGCACCGGCACGCACGAGGGCTACGACCGCACCGTGTTCGAGTTCGAGGGCCCTCGCCTGCCGGGCTACCACCTGGCGTACGTGAAGACGCCGGTGCAGGACTGCGGCTCCGGGAACGACGTGACGCCCCCGGGGAAGGCCGCGCTGCAGGTGCGCTTCACCCTGGCGCAGGCGCACACCGACGAGGGAAAGCCCACGGTGGCGCAGCGCACGCTCAAGCCCGCGCTGCCGTCCGTGCTGGAGCTGGAGCGCCTGTGCGACTTCGAGGGCGAGGTGACGTGGGTGCTGGGCACCGCGCGGCGTGCCCCGTACCGCGTGCTGGAGCTGCGGGAGCCCACGCGCCTCGTGCTGGACGTCCAGCACTGAGGCGCCAAGGCGACTACGTCTTTGGCGGCTGCGCGCGCTTCTTCGCGATGAGCTCGCGCGCGGTGCGCTCCGTCTCCGCGAAGTCCACGTCCACCGTCCACTTGCCGGTGAAGTACAGGGCCAGCATCAGCGCCTTGGCGCCCGCGCGCTGCAGCGGGCCCGTGCCCAGGTAGACGTGGCCGCGGAACCACTCCGCCTTCGCCTGCTGCACCAGCAGCTCGCGCGCGTCCTTCTCGATGCTCGAGTTCGACACGTCGGAGATGAGGAACACCGGCTGCTTCGTCCCCACCGCCTCGCAGATCTCCAACACCTTGCGCGAGTCCTCCAGCTTCGCGGGCCCGTTGAACTTCATCACCAACAGGTCCGGCTCCTCGAAGTACGCGCGATGCGCTCCGAACACCCACTCACGATGATTCTGCATGCGGTCCTCGCCTTGCTCTCTCCAAAATTGCTTAGACCGGATAACACTTAGAACGGGATTTTCAATGTGAGGCTTCCAATCCGAGGCGACCTCACCTTCTCAGAGTGTGAAGTCCCTCGGCCTTCGAGTGACATTGGACCCCTGACATCGGGTCCTCAATGACAACCGTCGTTCCGGACCCGGGCACCGCCCGGGCACGCCAGGTGGAAGGCGGGACGCCGAACCGGGCGCGGAAGCGGCGGATGAACTCCGACAGGTCTCCGAAGCCGCAGGCGAACGCGATGTCCGCGATGCGCTCGCGGCCCGTGCGCAGGCGTTCGGCGGCGAGCAGGAGCCGGCGTCCCAGCACGTAGCTGTAGGGGCTCTCCCCCACCACCTTGCGGAAGGTGCGGAGGAAGTGGTGGCGGCCCATCCCCAGCTCCTCCGCGAGCGTGCCGAGCGAGAGGGGTTCGAGCAGCCGGGCCTCCATCATGCGCACCGCGTCCACCATGCGGCGCTCATCGCGCGCGCTGACAGGGCGCGCGGAGCCCGCGTGGACCCCTCGCAACGCCGCGCCCGCCATCCGCAGGGTCAGCTCCTCCGCGCTCCGGGGGTCCGGCTTTCGCGTCAGCGCGTGGACGTCCGCGAGCAGCGGCGCGAGGTGCTGGAGCGGAGGAAGGCGATGCGTGGGAAAGCCCGTCCGCGTCACGCCCGACAGGTCCCCCGCCACCTCCTCCAGGAGCGAGGGGTCCAGGTGGAAGGCGACACACCGGTCGCCCACGCCGTGCTCATGGCCACAGCAGAAGGAGGCCCCGCGCTCGCCCAGCAGCACCGCGCCGGGCGACAGCAACACGCGCCCGTGCTTCGAGCGGTAGGTGAAGTGTCCCGACAGGACGGCGGAGATGGACACCCAGGTGTGCTGTTCCTCGAACACGGGGTCCCGGGGGCCGGAGCGACAGACGACCTCGCTCACCCGCCACCCCGGGCCGGAGGCCAGCCGGCGCGCGCTCACCAGGTCAACATTCCCCAAGCCCTCCCCGGCCCGGCTTTCCATGCTGCGAGTGGAGGGAGGACGCGAACGCATGGCGGCGGGCCTTTGCACGCCCACCCTCCTCAACCGGCGGATGGGGTGTCCGATGATGACGAGGGAAGCAACGGCAGTCACGCGTGAGGTTCTCTGGCGGCGCGTGATGGATGAGCTCGGGTTCGAACATGCCCGGGTGAGGCGCGACCAGGAGGGCACGGAGCTCTCCGGGTTGATTCTGGTCGCGGAGCAGGGCTCGCCCCTGCGGGTGGAGTATTCGGTCGTGTGTGATGCCGCGTGGCGGACGCGCCGGGTGATGGTGACGCAGACGTGGCGAGGTGTCCGCCGCAGCCTCACCCTGGAGCATGACGGCGGCGGGCACTGGCGGCGGGATGGAATGGAGGCGCAGGAGCTGGAGGGCTGCACGGACGTGGACCTGGGCTTGAGTCCCTCCACCAACGCGCTGCCCATCAACCGGCTGCGGCTCGACGAAGGTTGCACCGCGGAAATACAAGCGGCGTGGGTGCGCTTCCCCTCGCTGGACGTCACGCCCGCGCGACAAGGCTATGCGCGCGTGGGTCCTGCGCGCTACCGCTACGAGAGCCTCTCCAGCGGCTTCAATGCGATGCTGGATGTGGACGCGGACGGCCTGCCCGTTGAATACGCCGGGGTGTGGCGTCAGGTGGCGGAAGGCCCCGCCGCGCCGGAGTCTCCCGCCGAAGCGTTCACGAACGCCCTGGTGAGCCCGGAACCTTCGAGCGAGCTGGGCGATGCGGCGGCCACCTTCGGTTGGTTGGTGGGCGGCTGGGCCGGGGCCATCCACGACCCTGCGGCGGATGGGACGGTCCGCCAGAGCGAAGGCGAATGGTGGTTCCACTGGGTGCTGGAAGGCCGGGCCCTCCAGGATGTCTTCATCGTGCCGTCGCGACGCACGCGGGGCTCCGCTCAGCCGCAGCCCGGGACAGGGAACCGGTACGGCACCACCGTGCGCACGTTCGACGCGGCCGCGGGACTGTGGCGCATTGTCTGGGTGAATCCCGTCACCGGCGCCCTCAACCGGCTCGCGGGACGGAGGGAGGGGGACACCATCATCCTGCTGGGCGAGGTGCAGGGACAGCCCATCCGCTGGAGCTTCCACGACATCCGGCCCGACAGCTTCACCTGGCGCGGCGAAGAGCAGGACAGCGCCGGCCACTGGAAGCTCCAGGCGCAATTCGACTTGCGGCGCATCGCCTGACCTACGCGCCCCACCGAAGCTGCGACGCGGCGCGGTCCAGGCGCACGAGGAGGTCCGCATGGCGCGTGCGGGCTTCCGCACCTCCCGCGCGCAGGGCCAGCGCCAGCACCTGGGGCAGGTTGAGGGCGGCGCCCGCACGCAGGCGCTGCGCGTACTGACGGGCCCAGTCGTGGGGGATGCGCAGCGACCAGTTGCGAGCGTCAATGGAGCCCGGGGCGTTGTACGTCTCGGGCATGCCCAGCAGGTCCGCGAAGAACACCATCACGCTGCGCGCGCGGCTGGCGAAGAGGTCCGCGAACTTAGCCTGCGCGAGCAGCCCCGGGTCCTGCGCGAGCTGCTGCGCGAAGGCTTCACGCCCCTCCGCTTCGGGGTGCAGCCGCCACGCGAGGTAGTCCGCCTGGGCGCGCAGGATGTGCCTCCACTGCCATTCCCCGACGAGGCGCCAGAGGGACTTCGTGTCGTGGTTGCCCACCATGACCCAGTCCTCGGGGGCCACGTTCTCGCTGCGGTACCCGTCCGCCGGGTTGTTCAGGTCCGCCTTCTGCGTGACGCGGAAGCGGCCCAGTCCATCGCGGGCCATCACCTGGGACAGCTCGAAGGGCAGCGTGCTCAGCACCTCGCACAGCACGTCCTCCCTCGCCCGGCCACGCTCACGGGCCGCGCGCACCACGGTGTCGAAGAGGAGCGCGTAGCGCCGCACCTGCTCGGGCGTCAGCCACTTCACCCAGCCATCGCCGTGACGCGGCTGGGAGCGGTCCAGTTGCTCCGGCGTGACGAGCGCGTAGCGGGACAGCTCCGGGTGGTCCGGCAGGTCCGGCGAGGAGAAGAGGCGCGCGCCGCCCTGCACGGCGCGCAGCGGATCCAACGAGCCCGCGCGGTACACCCACGGGCACACGAGCCCATGCGGGTGGTCGATGCGCAGCCCGTCGTACTCGGAGAGCATTTTGCCCAGCCGCGCGTCCATGAAGCGCAGCACCGGGCCGGGCGTCTTGCCATCCGGGGCCACGTACTGCTCGGGGTCCAGCACCGGGTAGTTCCAGGGCTGGCCCTCCGGGTTGGTGCGGCTGGGCGGCGCACCCATGAAGTACGCGCGTAGGAACAGCCCCTGCCGCGCCCACGCGTCCCGGGGTGAGAAGCCAATCTGGAGGTCGCCGTACAGCTTGAGGCCCCACCCGGCCGCGCGCTCGCGCAGGACGCCGTGCTGCTCGGCCACGAGGAGCTGGCGGAAGGCGTACTCCTCCACCGCTTCGGCTTCGAGCGTGAGCAGCTCCCGGATGCGGGCCTCCGCCCCGGCCTCTTCCCCGGGGCGTGGCGCGAAGAGGCGGCCGTCCAGCGAATCCGCCCAGGCGCGCCAGTCGTCCGGCGTGTGCTTCTGTTCGCCGAGCACATCGAAGAGCGCATCGGGCTCCAACCACGCCCTGTGCTCCTCGCGGAAGGCCGCGAAGCGCCGGGCCAGTGACACGATGGACGCAGGCGCATCCGCGCGGGCGCGCTCCCGGCGGAAGGTGTCCCAGACCTCCTGAAGCGCCTGGGACTGCGAATGACAGGCCCAGTGGTAGCGCGCATCCGGCCCCCCGCGCTCGGGCATCCCGGACACGAGCCGCGCCAGCGTGTCGGCGGACAGCAGCGCGCCCCAGGGCCCGTGCGGATCCGTGAGCGGCGCGAGCGCCACGTTGAGCGTGTTCCGGGAGAACAGCGTGCCGTCATACGGCGACGGGTTGTGCGCGGTGGTCTGCCCCTGCGGCCCCAATTGGATGCCGGTGAAGCCCAGGTCCCGAGCGAAGGCGAGGAAGTGCGCGGCGCCCTCGGAGTACGGCGAGCCCCGGCCCACGTCCTCGCCGGGGAGGCCGGGGAAGCTGGGGTCGTGGAGGCTCAGGACCCAGCGGGTGACGCCCAGTGCCTCCAGGGCTTCGGTGACGAGCGCGCGGTGCGAGTCAGGCAGAGGGGACGGAGGCTCCACCCCCCGACCCTATGGCCCCGGGCGCGGAGCGCCAACCGTTCCCTGGGGTGACGCGGGAGTCCGCCCCGCATCAATCCTGGCGGGCCTGCGGCGCGGGGCGCGGCTCACCACCTCCGTGCACCGGACCGTGACCCTGCGTGTTCCCCTTGAACACCTTGCGCAGCTTGCGGGTCATCCACGTCCGACCGTCCGAAAGAATCTCATACACCGTCGGAATCACGAGCAGCGTCAGGAACGTGGACGTGATGACGCCACCAATCACCGCGCGGCCCAGCGGCGCCCGGAAGTCACCGCCCTCGCCGCTTCCCAGCGCCACCGGCACCATGCCGGCGATGAGCGCGAAGGTCGTCATGATGATGGGCCGCAAGCGGATGCGCCCCGCCTCGATGAGCGCTTCGCGCAAGGGCATGCCCTTCTCGTGCTGCCACTTGGCGAAGTCGATGAGCAGGATGGCGTTCTTCGCCACGATGCCCATCAGCAGGATGACGCCGATGAGGCTCATGATGTTCAGCGTGTCGCCGGTGATCACCAGCGCCAGCACCACGCCGATGAGCGACAGCGGCAGCGACATCAGGATGGCCAGCGGATCCAGGAACGACCCGAACTGGATGACGAGGATGAGGTACATCAACATCACCGCCACACCCAGCGCCAGGAACACCCGGCCAAACACCTCCTCCTGATCCGCCGACTCGCCGCCCGAGGACAGCTCGTAGCCCGGCGGCATCTTCACGGCCGCCAGCCGCGTCTGCACGTCGCCCATCACCTCCGACAGCGACCGCCCTGCCACGTTCGCCTGCACGTTGATGACCTTCTCGCGGTTCAGGTGGTCGATCTGCGCCGGGCCAACCGTCTGCGTCACCATCGCCACCTGGCCCAGCGGCACCACCACCGGCGCGCCCGTGGGGCCCTGGCCCACCACCAGCGGAAGCTGGGCCAGGTCCGAGGGGTTCTCGCGGAACTGCGGCGCCAGCCGCACCATCACGTCGCGCGTCTCGCCAATCGGATCCACCCAGTCCCCGGAGTCCAGCCCCGCGAAGGCCGGCCGCAGCGACTGCGCCACCATGCCCACCGTCACGTTGAGCTGCCCGGCGACGCCCCGGTTCAGTTCCACCACCAGCTCCGGCTTCTCGCCGCGCGTGGACAGCCCCACGTCCACCGCGCCCGGCACCTGCTTCACCTCCTTCATCACCTGCTGGGCCACCTGGTTGAGCCCCTTCGAGTCCGGCCCGCGCAGTTCCAGCTGGATGGACTTGATGGCCCCGCCGAAGCCGCTGGTGAACACCGACACCGACGCGCCACCCACCGCGCGCAGCTCGTCGCGCAGCGTCTTGCCCAGGACCTCCTGGCTCGCCTCGCGCTCGCCCTTCGGCTTGAGCCGCACGTACACCAGCGCCTGATCCACGCCCGGCGAGCGCAGGGGCAGCGGCACGCCGATGGTCGTGTACGTGTACGCGACCTCCGGGTGCGCGCGCGTGAGGCGGGACACCTCCTCCACCTTGCGCCGCGTGTAGTCCAGGCTGGAGCCCGCGGGCGTCTCCACCAGCATCTCGATCTCCGCGCGGTCGCTCACCGGCACGAAGCCCGCGCCGCCAAAGAAGCCCTGCAAGGCCACCGCGCCCACCAGCGAGCCCACCGCCAGCAGCACCATCGCGAGCCGGTGGTCCAGCGCCCACGCGATGACGCCCTTGTAGCGGTCCGCCTGCCGGTCGAACCAGTGGTTGAAGCGCGCGAGCCCCCGCGAGATGAAGCCCCGGCGCTCGCCCTTCTCCACCTGCGGGTCGGGCCAGTACGCGCTGAGCATCGGGTCCAGTGAGAAGCTGACGAACAGCGACACCAGCACGGAGATGGCGATGGTGAGCGCGAACGGCTTGAACCACTGCCCCGCCACCCCGTACATGAACGCCACCGGGACGAACACCGCCACGATGGAGAACGTCGTGGCCGCCACCGCGAGGCCAATCTCGTTCGTGCCCTCGCGCGCCGCCGTGTAGTGGTCCTTCCCCATCTCCACGTGCCGCACGATGTTCTCACGCACCACGATGGCGTCGTCGATGAGGATGCCGATGGCCAGCGTCAGCCCCAACAGCGACATCGTGTTGAGCGTGAAGCCGAACGCCCACACGCTCACGAACGACGCCAGCACGCTCACCGGCAGCGCGAGGCCCGTGATCACCGTCGAGCGCCACGAGTTGAGGAACAGGAACACCACCAGCACCGTGAGCAGCGCGCCTTCAACCAGCGCCTCCTGCACGTTGACCACCGAGTCCTCCACGCGCGTGCCCGCGTCGCGGACAATCTCCAGCCGCGCGTTGGCGGGCAGCCGCTGCTGGAGCGCCTTGACGCGCTCGCGCACGCCGTCCGCCACCTCCGTGGTGCTGTAGCCCTTGGACTTGATGATCTCGATGCCCACCGCCTGCGCGCCGTTGTAGAGCGACAGCGTGCGCGGCTCCTCGGTGCCGGCGAACACGTCCGCCACTTCACCCAGCCGCAGCGTGCGCCCGTTGCGCTCCGCGATGGGCACCTGCGCGAAGTCCTCCGGCGTCTCCAGCCGGCCCTTGAGCCGGATGGTGCGCTCCTGCAGTTCGGAGTTGAGCCGCCCCACCGGCGCCGCCAGGTTCTGCGCCTGGAGCGCCGCCACCACCTGCGCCACCGACAGGCCCGCCGCCTGGAGCGCCGCGGGCCGTACCTGCACCGTCATCTCCCGCTCCACGCCGCCCACCACCGTGGCCTGCGCCACGCCGGGCACCGAGCGCAGGTCGCCCACCACCGTGGGATCCGCGATGAGCGTCAGCGCGGGCGCGTCCAGCGCGGTGGACGTGAGCACCAACGACACGATGGGTTGGTCCGCCGGGTCGAAGCGCGTGAGGATGGGCTCCTCCATCTCCGGCGGCAGGTCCGCGCGCTTGCTGGAGATGGCGTCCCGGATGTCCTGCGACGCCTCCTGGATGTCCTTTTCGAAGTCGAAGAAGACGGTGAAGTTCGCCAGGCTGTCCGTGGAGCTGGACGTCGTCTTCTTCCCGTCCACGCCGGAGATGCTGAAGATGGCGTCCTCGATGGGCTCGACGATCTCACGCTCCACCGTGTCGGGGGATGCGCCCGGGTACGCGATGGTGACGTTGATGACCGGCTGCTGCACGTCCGGGAACTCGTCCGTCTCCAGGTTGATGAGCGCGACGAGGCCGAACACGACGAGCGCCACCATCGCCGTGACGGTGATGATGGGGCGCTTGATGGCGAAGTCGGAGATGAACACGGACGACTCCTGCACTGCCTGAAGAGGTGGAGCGCGCGGCCGCGCCTAGGGGTTCTGCTTCGGAGGCGTGGGCGTGCCGGCGGCCCCTGGCGGCGTGGGCGTCCCGGACGCGGTGCCCGCGCCGCCCACCCCGGGAGCCTCCTGAGAGGCCGCGGGCTTCTTGCGTCCTTCGGGCGGCGCGGTGAGCTTCACCGGCGTGCCGTTCGTCAGGTCGCGCGCGGAGCCCAGGAGCACCACGTCCCCGGCCTTCAACCCGGAGCGCACCTCCACGACCTGCGCCACGTCATCCCTCAACCCGAGCGTCACCGCCACCTGCTCCACCTTGCCGTCGGTGATGCGCAGCAAGGTGGGCGGCTCCTGCCGCGTGTCCAGCGCGTCCACCGGCACCGCGAGCGCCTGCTTCGACTGCGACGCCACGCGCCCTTCCGCGAACAGGCCCGACAGGAGCGTCTGCTCGGTGTTGGGGATGCGCACGTAGATGCGCACCTGGCCCGTGGCCGGGTCGACCGCCGGGTTGATGAGCGCCACCTCTCCCTTGAACTCGCGGCCGGCATAGCCGTTGACGCGGAAGTCCACCGGCGTGCCCACCTTCACCTGGTCCAGCTGCACCGCGGGCACGGAGGCCTCCAGCCGCAGCGTGGCCGGGTCCACCACCGTGAAGAGCGGCGCGCCCGGCTGGACGATGTCGCCCGCGTGCACCTGCCGCTCGCTCACCACCCCCGTGAACGGCGCGGTGACGCGCGTGCGGCCCAGCTGATCCTGCGCCAGCTTCAGCCGCGCCTGCGCCTCCGCGAGCTGCCCTTCCGCCTGCGTCCGGGCCAGCTGCGTGCGTTCGAATTCGCGGCGGGTGATGACGCCCTGTTTGACGAGCTGTTGGAGCCGCTGCTCGTCCGCCTTCGTCACCTGCAAGGCATTGCGCGCCACGCGCACGGTGGAGCTGGCCGCCAGCACCTGCGCGCGCAGCGTGCCCTCCTCCACGAGCGCCAGGAGCTGGCCCTCCTTCACCGTCTGCCCCTGGTCCGCCTTCACGTCCAGGATGCTGCCCCCCACCTCGGCCCGCACGCTCGCCACCCGCCGCGCCTGCAACGAACCGGAGATGACGGGACCGCTCTCCAGGTGCATGGGCTCCACGCGCACGGCGTTCTCCGGGCCCAGCGACACCACCGTGGGCGTCGTGGGCGCCGCCGCGTCCTCGGAGCGCTGCCCGCATGCGGCCGACAGCCAGACGACCCCCAGCAGGGCCCCCAGCCGGAGCCCCGCGCGCGGGGCCCGACGTCCCGGTGTTGATTCGGCTCGTCTCACGGCCTGCCTCCCCCGCCCCTGAAGCGCTCCCCCTCGTGAGACCCGGGGCACCTCCGGAGCCGGGTAAACGTGGTGCTGCCTCCCCGGCCGGGGAAGTCGACAACGCGCTCTGGGTGGGTCCAGACAACACCCAACGTCCGTCCCCACGGCGGGCAGGCGGGCGGACGAACGAACCTGGGGGCCCAGAACGCCAACGGCCTCCGCCCCCAAGCTGGGAACGGAGGCCGCGGATGTCAGGCGGAAGAAGCTTAGTGGACCGCCGCGCTGCTGCTCAGGAACGTCAGGGACAGGCAGCTCTGGTTGGCCGTCTGGTCCAGGAAGGTCTGGCGGGCCAGTATCTCGTTGAAGTTGCGAATGGGCGCGCCGTCCGCGCGGTCCGGGAAGGACAGCGGGCCGCTGAGGAAGGGCGACAGCGCGCCGTTCTGGTTCACGTGGGTGAAGCTCGTGGCCAGCTCGTCGCCGTGGCAGCCGTCACAGGTGTTGAGCGAGAAGACGTGCCGGGCCTGACGGTTGGGGATGGACGCGGGCGGCAGGCTCCAGAAGGGAGGCGTGCCGAAGGGCGACGGGATGATGGCGCGACCGCCGCGGAACGCACTGGCGGCCCACACGAGCGGGACGGTGTACGTGGGCGGCACGGCGACGATGGAGGGCACGTTGCCGTTCACATAGGGCGCGAACACGGCGGGCTTCGTCGCGCGGTCCGGCGTCTGGGCCACGGTGTGGCTGTTGAGGTGAGCCAGCACGGGGCCGGGGGCGGCGAACGAGTTCGGGTTGATGGTCGTGTTCCACAGGCGGAACTCACGCAGCTCCCACGGCGAGCCAATCCAGAGCTCGTTGGTGCGCACCTGGTTGATGGAGCTGCGGTTGGGCTTGCGCGGCGACAGGTCGCGCTTGGCGAACTGCTCCGTGAGGGCCTCCAGCGCCGCGTTGTACGCGGGGCTGCCCAGCACCAGCCCGGACAGGGCCTGCCACTGCTGCGCGTAGCTCTTGATGGACAGACAGTCGTTCTTGTCCACCCCGTACTCCAGGATGACCAGGAAGGGCGCCGTGTGGCACGACGCGCCGGTGCCCTCGGTGACGGCGAAGATGAAGCGCCCCTCGCCCGCGCGGCCGGTGCCGTACGCGGGGTTCGCGCCGGCCAGGTCCAGCCGGTTCACGATGGCGATGAGCTTGAAGGGCGACCGCGCCAGGTTCAGCTCACCCGTGGTCAGCTTCGGCCAGGGGGTGATGAGCTTCGGCACGATGTTCGGGCGCGCCGGGCTGACGAAGGTGTTGATGGTCTTCGGCGCCTCCCACTGCCGCAGCCACTCGCGCACGAAGGTGGTGGGGGCCACGCCCGTGAAGGGCTGGTTGGCCATCTCCGTCATCAGGTAGTTGAACGTCCACTTGCCCGTGGGGTTGCCCGCGTTGGTGCACGGGTCCCAGGTGCGCGTCGGATCATTCACGACGGACGGCGCCCGGATGATGAGCGAGCGCGCCGGGTCCACCAGCGTCGCCAGACCAATGGGCCGGATGGGCACGCGCTGACCGACCTGGAAGACGCTGCTGTTCAGCGCCGTCACCGGGACGGTGCGCACCAGTTCGCGGCCTTCGAACACCGCGGTCGTGAGCGGCTCCTGGGAGCTGGCCTGCGTGTCCCGGATGCGCTGCTGATCCGCCTGGAGCGTCACGAAGTCGAAGGTGCCGCTGGTGGTGAAGAGCAGGTCTCCGGCCACCGCGTCGCCGTTCTGGCCGTCGTCGCGGAAGAGCAGCTGCTGGGTTCCGTCCAGCATCGCCAGCGTCTTGCCGCGGAACTGCTCGTTCTGCTCGCGCTGCGCGTCCAGCTTCAGCTCGAACACCGCCGCCGTGGCCTTGCTCATCGCGCCCTGCGGGATGGCGAACAGCGACTCGACCACGGGACGCGCGGGCGCCTCGTCCGGATCATTGTTCGCCGAGGCCAGCTCCGCGTCCAACGTGGCGGCCGGGTCCGCCACGGGCGTGGAGGGCTCCGAGGCTTCGGGGGCGGGCTGGCCACAGCCCACCGCGAGGGACGACGCCAGCAGCGCGAACGGCAGGCGCCAGCGCATGCTCCGGGAATGCTTCCACAGCGAAGACAGGTCAGGCTTCATGGATGCTCCTTCCACGACGGGGAACCGCGACGAC
>NZ_RAWB01000002.1 GCF_003612055.1 Corallococcus llansteffanensis | reverse complement strand
CCCATGTCCCCGACCCTGAAAGCCCGAAGCGCGCTCGCCGCGGCCTCGCTCCTGCTGGCGACCCCCTCGCTCGCACAGGCACCGCAGGCTGGAGCGCCTCCCGCGGAAGCCTCGCAGCACGAGGGCACTGCGCCCGCGCAGGCCCAGCCCGTCATGACGAAGCCTCCGGCGCTGGTGCAGCAGGTGGAGGCCCAGTACCCGCCCGAGGCGCTCGCGCAGGGGGGCACCGCCTCCGTGCGCCTCATCATCACCATCGCCGCGGACGGCACCGTGGCGGATGTGTTGCCCACGGAAGCCGCGGGCCATGGCTTCGACGAGGCGGCCATCGCAGCGGTGCGGCAGTTCCGCTTCTCGCCCGCGGAGGTGGACGGGGTGCCCGCGCCGGTGCAGGTGGAGTACGTCTACCACTTCACCCTCAACGCCCCGCCGGAAGAGGCCCCCGGACAGGAGCAGGTCCAGGCGGCGCCGAAGGCCACGCTGACCGGCCAGCTCATCTCTCGCGGCAGCCGCTCGCGCGTGGCCGGTGCCACCGTGCGCTGCGGTGACGACCCCGAGGCGCCCGAGGCCACCTCGGACGCGGACGGTCGCTTCACCCTCGAGGTGCCGCCCGGGGAGTGCGCGGTGCGCGTGGTGGCGTCTGGCTTCCAGCTCTACCAGACGAAGGAGCAGCTCAAGCAGAACGAGACGACGGAGGTGAACTTCTTCCTCGCCCCCGCCGCGGGCGCGCTGGAGACGGTGGTGCGCTCCGAGCGGCCGAAGAAGGAGGTCGTGCGCCGGACCATCACGCGCCAGGAGGCGCAGCGGACGCCGGGCACCTTCGGAGACCCCATCCGCGTCATCCAGGCCCTGCCGGGCGTGGCGCGCGCGCCCTTCATCTCCGGCGAGCTGCTGGTGCGCGGCTCCAACCCCGGCCAGACGGCGACGATGATGGACGGGGTCAGCATCCCCATCCTCTTCCACCTGCTCGGCGGCCCCTCGGTGGTGAACGCCGAGTTCATTGATCAGCTCGACTTCTACCCGGGCGGCTACGGCAGCCAGTATGGCCGCGCGGTGGGCGGAATCGTCGAGGTCGGCACGCGCAAGGGCGCCGCCGACACGTTCCACGGCTCGGTGAAGGTGGACGTGCTGGACGCGGGCTTCTTCCTGGAGGCGCCCGTGACGGACGGCATCAGCGTGGCCGCCGCCGCGCGGCGCTCGTACATCGACACGCTGCTGCCCGTCTTCCTCCCCAAGAGCGAGGGCAGCACGCTGTCCGTCGTCCCGCGCTACTGGGACTACCAGCTGCGCGTGGACTTCGGCGCGAAGCGGGGCGCCCGCTCGGAAGCGGAGGCCCAGGCGGGCGGCGCGCGCAGCACCGGCTACGTCATGGCCTTCGGCAGTGACGACCAGCTCCGGGTGGTGTCCTCGGGCCCGAAGACGGAGCGGGACCTGTCGGTGGACACGCAGACCCTCTTCCACCGCCTCAAGGGTGACTGGACGTACCGCAAGGGCAACCTCACCTCTGTCTTCACGCCCTACGTGGGCTACGACAGCAACAGCTTCAAGTTCGGCGCCGCGAAGCAGGACGGCGTGGGCTACACGGTGGGCGCGCGCGAGGTGCTGGGCCTGGAGCTGTCCTCCGCTCTCACCGTGCGCACCGGCGTGGACCTGATGTACGAGCACCAGTCCTTCGACGTGGAGTTCCCCGCGCCGGAGAACTTCGAGTACGTGGCCTTCCCCGGCGCCGAGTCCGTGGGCGAGCTGCTGGTGGAGAAGATCGGCCTCGGCGCCTTCGACGGCGCGCTCTTCGTCGAGGCGGACATGAAGGTGGGGAAGTTCACCTTCACCCCCGGCGTGCGCGGCAACCTCCAGCGCGCGGGCGACACCCAGAACCTGGCGTTGGACCCGCGGCTGTGGGTGCGCTTCGCGGCCACCGAGCGGACCAGCCTCAAGGGCTCGCTCGGCCTCTACAGCCAGCCGCCGGAGACGTTCCGCTTCATCGACCTGCCATACGGCAACCCGGACCTCGTCTACCAGCGTGCGTTCCAGAGCAGCCTCGGCGTGGACCACCGCTTGACGGACGTGCTCAATGTGGACGTGACGGGCTTCTTCAACCGCCGCTTCAACAACATCGTGGCGCCCGGGCAGATCATCACGCGCACGGGTGGGGGCGTGGTCCAGCTGCCGTACTCCAACGAGGGCATCGGCCGCGCCCTGGGCCTGGAGGTGATGGTGAAGAAGGACCGCGCCTCCGCGAAGGACCGGTGGTCCGGCTGGCTGTCGTACACCTTCAGTCGCTCGCTCGACGGGCGCGCGGGCCCCAAGCCCGACGGCGGCGGAGGCTTCGGTGGGGGCTTCAATGACAGTGATGAGACGTATGGCCTCAGTCCCTTCGACCAGACGCACATCCTCACGCTGGTGAGCAGCTACATCCTGGGCAACGGCTGGGAGCTGGGCGGGCGCTTCCGCTACACCACCGGCCGCCCGACGACGCCGCTCAATCACACGTTCGACCTGTACCAGGTGGACCGCAACCGCTTCGACGGCACGTATGGCCCGTATGCCTCGGCGCGCACGGCCGGCTTCCACCAGCTCGACGTGCGGCTGGACAAGAGCTGGCAGTTCCAGAGCTGGACGCTGGGGGCGTACATCGACGTGCAGAACCTCTACAACGCGGAGAACGTCGAGTTCGTCTTCAACGACTACCGGCAGCGCCGGGAGTACGAGGTGCCCGGCATCCCCATCCTCCCCGTGGTGGGCGTGAAAGGAAGCTTCTGACATGAAGGCCCTGATCAACTACGGAGGCCTGCTCCTGCTGGCGATGGGTGCGCTCGCCTGCATCGACCCCGAAGACCAGCCCTCGCGCGTGCACGACTTCCGGGTGCTCGGCGTCTCCACGGAGCGGCCGGAGCTGATGGCCTCCACCTGTGAGCGCACGCCGGAGGCCCTGGACGCGCTCGCGGCGGAGGTGACGTACCGCGCGCTGCTGGTGGACCCCGCTGGCGAGGGACGCCCCATCCAGTACACGTTGTGGGCGTGCGCGGACCCTGACGACAACACCTGCGCGAACGAGGCGGATCGCGCGTTGCTCGCGGAGGGCACCACGGGCGCGGGCGAGCTGACGCTGGCCATCCATCCTGGCGCGGCCAGGGTGGGGGAGGACCGGCTCCTGCTGGAGCGCGTGCAGGAGGAGGACCCCTACGGGGGGCTGGGTGGCATCCGCATGCCGCTCGTCCTGCGGGCGGTGGCGGGCGACGAGGAGGTGTACGCGCAGAAGCTGATGGTCTTCTGGTGTCCGGTGGTGGAGGGCATGAAGGCCAACGAGCAGCCGGTGCTCCCGGGCCTGCGGGTGGACGACGTGCCCTGGCAGGACGGCGAGCTGCCGGAGTTGAGCGGCCCCGGTCCCTTCGTGGTGACGTCCGAGGACGTGACGGCCTTGGAGGAGGCGTACGTGGTGCCGGGCCTGCGGCTGCAGGCCGTCAACCTCAAGGAGGCGTGGGAGATTTCGTGGCACACCACGCTGGGCGAGTTCAGTCCGCAGGAGACGGGCGGCGCGGACTTCGGTGGCCAGCAGGGTCGGCACCGCACGGAGTGGGAGCCGGCCGAAGGCGCGGCGGCGCAGGAGGTGACGTTCTGGGCCGTGGTGCGGGACGGGCGCGGCGGCAGCTCCTGGTTGGTGCGTCGGGCGCGCTGGAGTCCCTGAGCACCGTTCGGCGCTGGAGTCCTGGAGTGACGTTCCCCCGGGCAGCGTGCTGCCTGGGGCCGGCGACGGATGCTTAGCGAGGCCCGATTGGCACGTTCTGGTGGAAGGCGTTGATGATGCCCGCGCTCCGGTAATACGGGTTGGTGTCGTTGGCAATCCGCGTCCCGGTGATGTGGAGCAGGTCCTTGGACTCCAGGTGCCAGTTGGCGGTGAAGTACCCGAGCCCCGCCGAGCCTTCCAGCAGCCCCGCGCTCATCATCTTCTGGTACTGGATTCGCAGATCGGGCTGGAAGAGAAGCTTGTCACCCGGTGGCGCCGACTCCCACGAAGCCGCCTGGAGCAGCGGCATGCGCGAGGTCGCTGGGAACATCCGTGCCATCTCGGAGTAGAGCGCCTGCAGGGTGTTCCCGAGCGACCCATCCTGCGGCAGGTAGTTGGTGTGCGGATAGAAATACATCGCCATCACGTCCCATGCGTCCCCGGGTTGGAAGAAGCCCGGCGGGACGAGGAACGACGGCTGCATGTTGAAATGGGCCTGGAACTGGGCGTTGTAGGAGCGAGGGTCGAACGGCATCGTGACGATGACCTTCTTGCCGGGAGCGAGGTCCGTTCCGTAGCTGTTGCTCTGGCCATCAGCGCTATTGCGAATCATCCGGTAGAACCAGCGGACGACCCACAGGGCATTCGACGGCGTACCGCAACCTTCTCCGAGCGGGGTCAAGGTCACGTCGTCACTGAGGAGGAAGCCATACACCTTGGGTTGGCTTCCCTGTGAGCCGCCCCAGCGCCGCACAAAGGCTTCCATGCCAGTCGTCCCGGTTGGGACGCCAGGGCAGACCGTCGCATCGGCTCCGCCGTGCGACCAATTCCTGCTCAGCCACGGACGCAAACCCAGAATGAGCTGGCTGCAGGGGCCGAGCCGGCTGATGAAGGACTGGATGCGGGAGTCCTGCTCCGCTGGCGCCAGCATCGCGAGGTCCCCCGCAGGCCCGGGGCCGGTAGCAATCTCGACGAAGAAGAGGTTGAACCCCTTGGCCTCGAGGTCGGGGATGTCCCCGGGCTGCGAAACGTTCCACGCCGCCGCCTTCGCGGGGCATGCTCCCTGGGCGCCCGCGATGCTCGCGACTCCGGCGACAAGGAATGCCAGGACGGCCTGCGCCTGCTTCACTCTGCGGTTCTTCACGGTTCCCCCAATGCCTGCATCGTGTGGATGGACAGCGCCCATGATAGGCATTTAGCGAGGCGCCGGCCGGAACCACGTGGGCTCGGCGCGGACCTTCGTGCCTCCCGTGAACATGCCTCCGGTGAAGAAGTCTTCCTCGAAAAAGTGGTACGGGTGGACGAGCTCCGGACGGCTGGCCGCCTCCAGCCGCGCGGCGAGCGGCGCGGGAATCTCCACGTCGAGCGCATGCAGGTTCGCCTCGAGCTGTTCCAGCCGCGTCGCGCCGATGAGGGTGGACGCCACGCCGGGCCGGCGCGTCACCCACGCGAGGGCCACCCGCGCCGGGGACCGGTCCAGCTCCTTCGCCACCTCGCGCAGCGTGTCCACGATGGCCCAGTTGCGCTCGGTGAAGAGCTTCGCGAAGCCCGGGTTGCCTGAGGGCTGGATGGAGGGAAGCCGCCCCTCGCCCTTCGCCTGCGTGCCCTCGCGGGTGTACTTGCCCGACAGGAGCCCCGACGCCTCCCCCACCGGGCGCGGGCCTCCCGTCCCCTGCGGGCCTTCCTCGAGCAGGTCCGGGAGGTCCTCCCGCGCCGTTGAGCCGGTGCCGGCCGTTGAAGGCGAATCGTTTGGCGCGACAGGCTAGGGTCCAGAAGCGGAGGCTCCCCCATGCCGAAGTCCGTCAACCTCAATGTCGCGCGCCCCCAGATCCGGACGCGGCTCGCCCGGCTGGGACTGGAGGACTCGCTCGAGCCCGACGCGACCCTGGCCGTGATGCTGCGCCGGTGGGTGGCCATCCCGGAGACCTGCTCCGTCACGGCCATCCTCCTGCGGTTCTCCGAAGACGACCACCTCACGGTCCAGCTGCGAGAGGTGTTCAGCCGTCACAAGGAGGCCGCGAAGGTCAAGCTCGTGCCGGACTGCGGAGGACACTCGCAGGGCTTCATCCGCGATCCCTTCATCGTCGGTGCGTGCCTGGATCCCACGGGGCAGGGGCTGCGCCTCTGCATGGTCGGAGACGCGGCGGACTGGGAGGCCCATCCGGTCCTCAAGGCGCTGCAGGGCATGGCCACGCCCATGGACTTCGGCGGTGGGAAGGCGGAGGGCGGCAACTTCATGGTCACCCCCGGGACGGAGGACTGTCCCCAGGGACTCATCCTGGTGGGCGATGAGGCCTCGGCCCATGCCCCCGAGCACACCGCCCTGAGCCTCGCGCTCCAGGACTCGCTCCGGATCGACGTCTCGGAGACCCACGTCTCCCACACCGACGAGCGGGTGGCGTTCGTCGGTGGGCACGGCACGCAGGACTGGGCCCTGGCGGTCCCTTCGCAGGTGCTGGCCGCGACCCTGCTGAAGGCCGTGCTCGCGAAGAAGGACATGCCGCCCGGCTGGCTGTGGTGCTCACGCGGGTTCACGGTGGGGGCCAACCTCGTGGCCAACAACCCCAAGTCGACCCGGGACATCAGGCGGTTCTGCGAGAAGAAGGCCACCCAATCCCTCCATGCCTCGGAGCGGCAGCGGCACGAAGCCGTCAGCCTGGACAACGCCGGGGAGATCCTCGAGCGCCTGGGGGAGACGCGGTCGGAGCGGCTGCTCATCCTCCCGGACCTGCCGGGCACGCACCCCAGCGCCATCAACCTGCTCAACGTGAACGGGCTCGTCGTGGTGCCCCGTCAGCACGCCTACCGCGTCGGGCTGGCGGCGGCGGTGGACATCCTCCACGCGACCTTCCAGGGCACGCTGAACGTGAACTACGACCAGTGCCTGGCGCCGCTGAGAAGGCAGGAGATTGAAAAGGATCTCACCGAGCTCCTGCGCCGCCAGCCGACGCTCCCCTTCTACGTTCGCCCCGGCGAATCGATGCGGCTGCAAGACGCCGCGAAGGCCTGCACCCTGTCCAAGGACCTGGAGGACCCTTCGGTGCAGGAGGTCCTCACCGCGCTCGGCGTTCCGCTGAGCGACCACGGAAAGATGCTCGTCGGCCCGCAGGTGCTCCAGATTCCCGCGCAGGGCACGGTGGACATCCTGGAGGCGTTCATCTTCGTCAGCCTCCGCTCGCTGGGGCTCGACTGCGCCTTCGTGGACACGTCCCACCTGTGCAAGTCCGGAGGCAACCTCCACTGCGCCACCAACCGCCTCCCGGACCTCAACGCGCTGGATTGGGACGTGGATGAGATTGGCCACGAGTTCCTTGGCTGACGCGGTCCCCGGCCCTCGTGGGTCCCAATCCGTGTAGCATGGGGGCGGATGCGCTTCGGGTTCCGGGCGCAAGGAGGCCGTCAATGGCTCGATTCAAGATCCGTTGTTATACGCCGAAGGTTCTCGAACTGGGCAACGAGTCACCCTCGGCCCGGGCCGGGCGCATGGTCGAAGCCATCAATGCGGCGGGCGCGGCGGGCGCCGATATCTTCGTGGGACCCGAGTATTTCTTTACCTATAACTCGGACAAGCTTCTCACGGTGAACGCGTCGTTTGCGTATTCGGCGGGCGATGCGGAGCTGGCGCGGTCACGCATCGCGAATGCCAGTGCGCGCTGGTCGAAGATGCTGATCATCCCGGGGACGTTCTTCATGGTCCAGGGGGTGTCCAGCCCACGGATCTTCAACACGGCATTCGTCTATCTCGGTGGACTCACGCTGTCGGAGTGCAGCAAGTACGATTCCGCGGCCGACAATGCCTACGCCGAGCTCTCCGGTTTCGACTTCTTCCCGGGTGAGACCGGGCGTGCCTTTGAATTCAAGAACAAGTCATTCTATCTCCAGATCTGCTCGGACACGACGAACCGTCCGGCCGCGCCCTGCGACATGAGCATCGTGACCTCGTTTCGTCTCGGTGGCGCGGCCGCGACGAACCTGGCGGACTTCGGAGCCCGCCGCGTCATCGCGGACGGGGAAGGGAGCTCCGCCCTGGCGTCGGGGATGGCGCAGGGGAGGGTCCTCGCGGTCGCGCGGTGGACGCGAAACACGAATGAGGTCAGCGACTACGAGATTGAACTCTGAGGGGGGAAACACGTCGCGCCCAATTGGCGCGGAGCGCGCTCTTGCGCCGCCTCGTCGAACTTGTCGACGAAGGGAACGCGGACATCGCGGCGCTGCGACGGCTTTCGCCGGGCCTCCTCACGTTTGATGCGTGGCTCGAGCGCGGAGGCGCGGCGGAGCTCCGGGCATGCTTCGCGGCCTGACTTCCTCCATGCGCTGGAGCTTCATCCCCACCTGGACGATGGCTTCGATGACCGGGATGAGTTCGCGGCCCAGCGCGGTCAGCGCGTATTCGACCGACGGTGGTGAACTCGCGACGGCGTGACGCGTGAGCACGCCGTTCTTCTCGAGTGCGCGCAGTCTCGCGCTGAGCACCTTCGCGGAGATGCGCGGAATGTCGGCGCGCAGCTCGCTGAAGCGGCGCGGATCTCCACTGAGGCGCCAGACGAGGTTCGCGGTCCATGCGCCACCGAGGAGCTTCATGCACTCGGCGAGCGGGCAGAGCGGCGGAAGTGGCGGCGTCTTGTTCTTGCGGCGGCGGAGCATGAGGAGCGCCCGGAGTGGTAACCGGAGGGAAACCACATTGTGGTGGTTACCCAGGGTTACCAACTTCGTTTGAGCGAGCACTCCGCTATCTTCTTCCGCGAGAGGTGACGCCATGTTCGTCAATCTGTTGCGTTTCCGTTTCAAGGACGGGGTGACCGAAGCCGAGCAGGCGCAAGCCCTCGCGGCGATCACCCGCACGTCGAAGACAGACGCTGTCTCGTTCTCGGTCGTCGGACGGGATCTCGGGGACCCGGCCGAGGGCTACACGCACGCCTACTGCGTGGGTATCGCGGACCTGTCAGCCCTGCAAAAATACTTCGACGCACCCGAGCATCGCGAGGGGGACCTGCTCTTCCTGCCACGCGTCGCCAGGCTTCGGCGCATCGCCCTGACCGATGACGCCGACCCCGCGCTGGGGGAGAAGATCCAGGCTCTGCACCGGGAGAAGATGGCGGGCGACCCCGAATGGGCCGCGCTCCTCGCCGCCATCCCCGTCATCGAGCTGTAACAGGGTGGTACGGCACGCCCAGGTCGCGCACCGTCGCATTGCCGCCCAGACAGGAGCTGGCGCTGCTCGCGGTGCGCCGCTGCGAAGCGCACGCTTGCGCCGTCAGCTCAGGCCGCGCTGGCGGTTGACGAACGCGTCGGCCCGGGCGGCGTCGTAGTCGGTGCGCAGGTCCGGGTTGGCGATCTGCTCGCCGAAGGCGCGGTGGAACGGGATGGCCTCCGCGGGGGACTGGGCGTTCTCCTGCAGGCTGGACGTCACCCAGCGCTGGAGCTGATCGATGGTCAGGTCCTTGAGCTTGCCCGCGCCGGGGATGGGCAGGTCGGGCAGGAATTGCTTGGCGGAGAAGAGCAGGTCCACCATGCCCTTCACGGCGTCGTTGCGCTTGTTCAGCTCGTCCACGGCGACCTGGAAGCCGCCTTCCAGCGCTCCCACCAGGCTGCCCATGAGCCGGGCGTCGCGCTTGGCGCCCTGGGACGGCGGGTTCTCCGTGGCGTGCTCCGCGAGGCCGGCGCCCATCGACTCCAGCCGCGACATGACGTTCTGGCGGAACGCGTCCTGGCCCGGGAAGTCCGGCGGCGAGAAGAGGGTGCGGGTGAAGAACTCGGACATCTTCTTCTGGCCGTCCAGGTTCAGCGAGCCGGCGCTGTCCTGCATCGAGGCCAGGACCGCGTCTCCGTGCTGCGTGAAGAAGCGGGCGGCCGCGGCGCGCGACTCGCGGTTCTCCCCCAGCTTGTCGATGGAGTCCGAGAACAACTTCAGCGACTCCGCTGTGGGCGGGTTGATGCGGCCGGCCGCGTCCAGCAGCTTGCCCAGCGCGGGCGAGTACGACGAATCCATGCCCGCGTTGATGTTCTTGAGCACGTCCGCCATGCCGGCCTGGTTCTCGGCCAGGAATGTCTGGAGCCGGTCCGGCGGCATGCCCGCGAGGGCCGTGGCCACCGCCGAGCTGCGCTGCTGATCATACCCGCCGTCCGCGCGGATGATCTCCATCTCCTTCTTGGCGTACGTCTCGATGAGGTCCGCGTTGCCCGTGCCCGCGACGATGCTCGCCAGGCCCTCGTGCGTCTCTCCCGGCAGCTCCCCTCTGTGGGCCGACGCGACGGCCTCCTGCAGCTCCCCGGGGGACACCGCGCCTGAACGGTAGGCGTTGTCGAGCGCGCGGGACAGGCGCGCGCGGTCCGCGTCCGGCAGCCGCTGCACGTCGTCCAGGATGCCGCCGGCGACGGAGCCGTACTGGAACATCAGGTCCATGAACGCCGCCTGCTTGGCGGGGTCCGGGTTGTTCTTCAGCCAGTCGGAGACATAGCTCGCGTCCCGGCCGTCATAGGAGTTGGCGATGGCCTGCTGAGCGGCTTTCTTCTCGGACTCCGTCAGCGCCGTGGGCGCGACGGCCGTCGTCTGGGTCGCCTGCACACCCGCCGTCTCCGCCCCCAGCTTCACCGCGCTCCGGGCCCCCGGCTTCGCCTGGAAGGCGTCCTTCGCCAGCTCGGCACGCACCGCGCTATCGCGCACGGCCGGCTTCGTGACGCTCTGCGCCTCCGCACGCTCCGCGGTTCGGGGCTCGACGCGCTTCGGAACGCCACGCTGGATGGTCGACATGAGGGAGGTCCCCTCGCCTGGGCTCAGGCGGAATGGGAGAGGCTGTGAGTGCCTCTCGATTTCCTTGAATTATCGCCCTGGCGCCCGGGCAGTTGCGACTCCCAGGAAAATGAGAGGGGACCGTGCTCGCCCGCTACTTCGCGCCCCGTCCCTTCAGCACCTTCTGGCCCAGGGTGAAGAGCAGCACCAGCACGGCCCCGGCGCCCAGCCCCACCACGGCGTTGAGCAGCATGGGGGCGAGCCCGCCCAGGACGCTGCCCACGCCCGGCACGGCCCGGGCCCAGGCGGTGAAGGACTCCTCCGCGTGGTGCAGGGCGGAGACGCCGTGCACGAGGATGCCGCCGCCCACCAGGAACATGGCCGCCGTCCCCGCCACGGAGAGGAACTTCATCAGCCACGGCGCCGAGCGGAGGATGCCCGCGCCCAGGCTGCGCTTGAAGGCCCCGGACTGGCGGCTGAGGTACAGCCCCGCGTCGTCCAGCTTCACGATGCCCGCCACGAGCCCGTACACGCCCACGGTCATGATGAGGGCGATGCCCACCATGACCGAGACGCGAGTGGCGAAGCTCACCGTCGCCACGGTGCCCAGCGTGATGGCGATGATCTCCGCGGAGAGGATGAAGTCGGTGCGCACCGCGCCCTTGATCTTGTCCTTCTCCAGGGCCACCAGGTCCACGCTCGGGTTCACCAGCGCCTCGCGCAGCTCGGCGCGGTGCGCGTTGTCCTCCTCCGGGCCGTGCAGGAACTTGTGCGCGAGCTTCTCGAAGCCCTCGAAGCAGAGGAAGGCGCCGCCCACCATCAGCAGCGG
The DNA here is from genome assembly GCF_003612055.1 of Corallococcus llansteffanensis. Lineage (GTDB taxonomy): Bacteria > Myxococcota > Myxococcia > Myxococcales > Myxococcaceae > Corallococcus > Corallococcus llansteffanensis. The sequence continues at coordinate 58,428 of NZ_RAWB01000002.1, read as the reverse complement.
GGTCACCAGCCAGGGCGCCAGCGCGCTGATGGCCAGCGCGGCCGGCACCAGGATGGCCTTGTTGACGAGCGAACCCTTCGCCACCGCCCACACCACCGGCAGCTCACGGTCCGCGTTCACGCCCGTCACCTGCTGGGCGTTGAGCGCCAGGTCGTCTCCGAGCACGCCCGCCGTCTTCTTCGCCGCCACCTTCGTCAGGATGGAGACGTCATCCAGGATGGTCGCGATGTCGTCGAGGAGCGCAATCAGGCTGCTGCCTGCCATGGGGGTCTTCCGGGCTGGAGGGGTGGGAAGTCGACTTGCGGCCAGCGCGGGTTAGCACAGCAGGGCGGCAGCGGGGAGTCCGGAGCACGGCTTCGCCCGCTCCTTGACCCCGGCCCCCTGCACCTGCCTACCCCCTCTCCAGGACCCGGCGGGGGCCACCCGGGCCCCCGCCGAGGGACTCACTTCACGATCCGGTAGATGTGGTGCGTGTACTCCGCGGCGAACGCATCCGTGAACGTTCCACCGGAGTAGGTGAGGGTGCGGCCCTCGCCAACCACCTCGAGGGTGCCGCTCGCGGGGAGCTCGAGCGGGAGGGTGAAGGTGTAGCTCCCGCTGGTGTACTGCCGCTTCTGCATCGCGAAGATGTACGCCGAGCCGTCGCGGAACTTGAGCATCGTGCTCAGCTTCGGGTTGAACTGCCACACGTAGGACTGGGTGTTGAGCACCCGGGCCAGCGATTGCACCTGGGCGTTGACGGCCTTCACCCGGTCCCGGGTGGCCTGGTAGGCGGGCCGGGTGTCATTGAGCACGTCCGTGGTGGACGGGTTCGCTGTCGTGTTGGAGAAGACGTGGGAGAAGTACGCCACCACGCGCGCCTCGTGGATGAGCGTGGACCAGACGGCGCCTTCCACCTGGTTGGCATTGAGGGTGCTGCCGGTGGCCTGCCCTCCCAGCTCCACGACGATGCCGAGCGCGGAGCGGGGGTTGCCGTTGTTGCCCGCGCTGGAAGCCGTCCGGAGGTTCTTCATCAGGACCTCTCCGTAGTTGGAGGCCCGCCGCACCTCGCTCGCGGGAATCCCGAACCAGTTGACGGCCTCCGCGCCGATGTTGCCGTCCGTGTAGAAGTAGATGTCGCCGGTGACCATGCCCAGCCGCCAGTTCGCCCGGCTGTCCGGCCCGGCCGCGCCGTTGAGGGCGATCTCCCGGTCGCGGTCCCCCCACCACATCAGGGCGCCCTTGCCGACGTTCGCGTAGATGAAGGCGGCCGGATTGTTCAGCCGCTGGTATTCAGTGTTGTAGAGCGTGAAGCCGCAGCGGCGCGGATCATCCGGGAGGCAGACGTCATAGCCGGCGTAGTTGCCGGTCCACGGGTCCCAACCCGGCCCCGCCCACATGTCCGCCTCGTCGGGGAAGGTGGCGCCCACCGCCTCACCGCCCGTGCCGGAGCCCGCGAGGTTCCAGATGCCGTGCTTGCGCATCCAGCCCGCCGACGAGGCATTGCCGGCATAGGTCTCCAGGAACGCGTTGATGCCATGCGCCTTGTCGGTGATGAGCCGCGACTCCGTGTCCGTGTACGCGCCCCAGTAGGCGATGGGGAAGAAGTCCTCCGTCAGCCACGGCGTGCCCGCCATGGCCGGGTAGGCGGCGTAGAACGGCGGGCCTCCTTCCCAGGGCACGCGGGGCAGGCTCAGCCCGCCGCCCACGGGGGGCGGCTGCGTGGTGGCCGAGGCCGCGTTGGAGGCGGCGCCCACGTTGCCCGCCGCGTCTTGCGCCTTCACCGTGTACGTGTAGAGCGTGGACGGCGCGAGCCCGGTGTCCAGGTAGCCCAGCGTGCCGCCGGAGACCGACGCGACCTGCGTGCTCCCGCGAAGGACGCGGTAGCCCGTCACGCCCGTGTTGTCGGTGGCCGCGCTCCAGGTGAGCTGGATGGCTCCCGGCGAGGGCGCCGTGGCGGCGAGGGCGCCCGGCGCGGTGGGCGCGGTCGTGTCGGGGCTGTAGGTGAAGAGCACGTCCACGAAGTAGTTGCTGTGGTTGTAGCTCTGCGTGGGGAAGCCGCCGCTGCCATAGACATACACCCCGTTCTGGCCATCCACGCCTGACGCCAGGGCCGTCAGGGGGCCGTTCGCCGCGCCCTGTCCATTGAAGAAGCCGCTGGTGGAGGCATAGCGTCCTGCCGGCGCCAGGTACGAGGCGACGTAGGTGGTATTGGCCGTGATGCTCACGGGCGTGGTGAAGCGCACCGTCTGCCAGCCGGTGGCCGTCTCGTTGGTGAACGTGGCGGTCGCGAGCCGTTGCCCGGTGCGGCTCCAGAGGCTCCCCACATGGAGCCCCGTGTTGGCGGAGCTGCCCTTGTAGAAGCGGATGCCGGAGACGACGCCCGGGACGTTGGCGCGGAACTTCACGCCCAGCTCCACGGAGGCGACGTCCGGATCCGCGCTCGTGGCGGGAAGGGTGCCCGCGCCGAAGATGCTGACCTCGCTGTCGACACTCCGGGTCAGCTCGCCCATTTCGGTGGGTGCCGGGGTTTCGTCAACGCAGGCCGTGAGGCAACCCAGCGCAAGGAGCCAGAGCAGGCCGTGCGGCCGGTATCGGGATGGATGCATGACACATCTCCTGGGGGAAACGGAGGCAGGGGGGAACCGCTGCGTCCAGGATGTCACGTTTTAATGCTAAAGCATGATTTGTTCGTTTCCTTGGCGGGTGCATGCGCTCGCGGTGCCAAGGGCAGGGGGCTCGTCACCGGTGCCGTGTGCCCCGCGCATCGCGTGGGGGGCGCAACCCGTCGATGAAGATCCCGGTGAGGCGTGGAATGCGTTTGGGTCCCGACGCGTCCTGCGAGGCGGAGAGCGAAATCGCCATCGCCATGCACACCACGTCATCCAGCCGGATGTCGTCGCGAACCTCGCCCGCGTGCTGCGCTGCCTGCAGCAGGCGCTGTCCCTCTTCGGTCGTCGCGTGACACCCCTCGGTGCCACTTCGCAGGACGACCCCCAGTGACGCCGCGAGTCCCTGGTAGATGCCCGCGTAGTGCACGAGCTCCTCCAGGAAGAGGCGCAGGGCTTCGAGCGCGGACAGGGATGCCGAGCGCTCACGGCTCTGCTTCGCGAGCGTCAGGAACCGCTCGTCGCAGGTCGCGCCGAGGAGCGCTTCGCGCGTCGGGAAGTGTCGATAGAGCGTTCCAATGCCCACCTCCGCCTGCTTCGCCACGTCATTGAGCGACGCGTCCGCGCCGCGCTCGGTGAACACGGCGTCGGCCGCCACGAGCAGCCGGTCGCGATTGCGCCTCGCATCCGCGCGCATGCCGCCGCCGGTCGCGTCGTCCGGCGAATTCTTCGGAAGCTTCGTTGCCACTTGAAAAACGGAGCATAGCTCCGTATTTAAGCGGAGCAACCCTCCGCTTACCGGAAGAAAGGCAGGACGTCGTGGCGACACAGGGCGAACGCGTGCTGGTGCTTGGAGCGACGGGACAACAGGGGGGCGCGACGGCGCGCGCCTTGCGCAGGGAGGGCTGGAGCGTCCGCGCGCTCGTGCGCGACCCTTCGAGCGCGAAGGCCCGGGCGCTGGAAGGGATGGGGGTGGAGTTGGTGCACGGCGACCTGGGGGACCGCGCGTCGCTCGAGCGCGCGCTCGTGGGCGCGTACGGGGTCTTCAGCATCCAGCCGAGCTCGGGTCAGCCGCAGTACGGCGTGAGTGACGACGACGAGCTCCGCTTTGGAGTGGGCGTCGTGGATGCGGCGAAAGCCGCTGGCGTCGAGCACTTCGTCTACACGTCGATGGCGGGCCTGCGTCCCGGCACGGGGGTTGGTCACTTCGAAAGCAAGTGGAGGATCGAGGAACACGTCCGCGCGAGCGGCCTTCGCGCGACCATCGTGCGGCCGTCGGCGTTCATGGAGATCCTGCTCGAGCCGCATTTCGGACTGGCGCAGCGCGCGCTCCGGTTCTTCGTCCGGCCGGACCGCACGATGCAGTTCATCGCGAGCGACGACATCGGCGTGCTCGTCGCACGCGTGTTCGCGGAGCCTGGCACGCACGCCGGGACCACCCTGGAGCTGGCGGGTGACGAGCTCACCGGAAACCAGCTCGCCGACAAGATTGGACGTGCGACGCACGAGTCGATCTCCTACGCGCGGTTTCCCCCCGAGTTCCTGGCGCAGAGCGCGCTCTTGCGCCGCCTCGTCGAACTTGTCGACGAAGGGATCGCGGTCGGGAACGCGGACATCGCGGCGCTGCGACGGCTTTCGCCGGGCCTCCTCACGTTCGATGCGTGGCTCGAGCGCGGAGGCGCGGCGGAGCTCCGGGCACGCTTCGCGGCCTGACTTCGCCTACGGCGTCCCTTCCTCGCCGACGAGGAAGGGATTGCTGATCCCCGGCAACTGGCTGGACCGCCCCTGGGAGTCGGTCCGCGAGGAGTTCAGCGTCTGCTTCGCCTTCTCCGCCTCGAGCACCGCCGCGACGATGTGCTCGACCTTCGTCGGGTTGTGCACCACGGGCACGAGCACGCGCTGCGTGCGCGCCCAGTTCTCGAACAACCACCGCTCGGTCCTGATGATCCCCGTCGACCCATCGCCGGAACAATGCACTGCGCCCCCCGTCCCTGAGCATCGCGCGCGCGGATCAGCGTAGCGGCTGGAAGAAGAAGGGGCCGGTTGAAGGGCCGTGACCGTTCAGGGGTATGGGCGGTCCCGCACCGCTCAAGGTCGTGGCCCTTCCGTGGCGACGCGGCTGCGTTCCGCGAGAACGCCAGCCGTCCGGTCCTCCCTCGTCGTGATGCCAGGCCCTCAGAGGAGGAAGGCCCTCCCTGCGGGGCTCGTCCCCATGCTGGACGCCGCCAACTTGGACTGGCAGACCACGCTCGCCCTGGCGATCTCCATCCAGCAGACCGGCACGCTGCCCGTGCAGCAGGAGAACTACGATGCTTGAGTTGTCCCCGCAGGTGTTCTCTCCCGTGCCCCTGACCACCGCGCTCGCCGAACTGGGCGCGGCGGGAACGACCCTCCAGATGTACGCGCAGGCCCTGGCCCAGCAGCCGGTGGTGAGCATGGCGTCGGTGCCAAGCCTCGCCACGGATCTGGGCCGCGCGCGTGACGTGGCCCGGGGCTGTCTGGGGGTGGTGATGCCCCAGGGGTTGAGGCTCGACGCGGTGACCATCGCGTTCCTCAACCAGTGGATGGCCATGTATCCGCAGCTGCTTCAGCTGGCCCAGGTCGTGGACCAGGGGGGCTCCGCCGGACGCCAGGCGGCCCTCGAGCTCTCCCAGGGACTGGACCTGCTCGCGCAGAACCTGGCGGGACACCGTCGCCGCGTTCGTGGCCGAGGCGCACCGGCTCTCCACCGTGACGACCGAGGTGTCGGACGCCCTGGCGGCGGATGCCGTCGCGGCGGCGGGGGACGCGGAGATCGCCAGCCTGGAGGCGCAGATCAACTCGACGCTGGAGGCCATCGACCAGGATTGCCAGACCATCGCGAAGGGGCTGTCCGGCACGGACAAGGCGTTGGTCCAGCTGGCCATCAAGATGCTCAACTGCGAGGACTCCCCCCTGGCCGCGGCGAAGGCCTTCGTGGGCATCATCGTGAGCACGGCGAACACCAGCGGTTCCACCATCGCGGCGCAGAACGATGTGGAGCGGCAAATCCAGACGCTGACCACGCTCTACTCGGAGTTGAACCCGCTGCTCGCGGAGGCGGCGGTGGCGCAGACGGCCTCGCAGGAAGCCGCGCTGATGGCCCAGAGCACCACCCGCATGCAGCAGGCGGCGAACGACGTGGGGCGCGCCTGGGCGGCCTTGAGCCAGGGCTTCAATTCCCTCTCGAAGGCGCTCCAGCAGGGCAACCCCCTGCCGCCGCTCGCGCCCGTCCTGAGCGGAAACAAGGCGGGTGGCAATTCCTGCTCGACGACTGCACGGGCTGGCAGAAGGTGGGATTGTTCCCCGTGGTGCTCCTCCAGCCGACGACGGGCGTCGCCGCCTGAAGTCCGTGGGATCGGCCTCCTGCCCACTGCGTGACACCTGCCCTGTGGGCCAGCGTCCCCCTCTGGAGGTGCCGGCTAGGGTGCCTTCGCGCGGAGCCGGGCCGCCGGCTGTCGCCGGGAGGCACGCGGCTCCCGGGGGAGGTCTTCCGTGTCCGTGCTCTCGGAGTTCAAGCAGTTCGCGCTGAAGGGCAACGTGGTGGACCTGGCGGTGGCGGTGGTCATCGGCAATGCGTTCACCGCCATCGTCAACGCCGTGGTGTCGGACCTCGTGATGCCGGTGGTGGGGCTGGTGCTGCCGGGCGGGGACTGGCGCGAGGTCACCGTCACGCCGTTGCAACTGCGCGTCGGCCACCTGCTGGGCGCCATGCTGGACTTCCTCATCATCGCCCTGGTGCTGTTCCTCGTGGTGGTGAAGATGAGCAAGCTGTGGAGTCGTAAGGAGGCGCCGCCTCCGCCCTCGACGCGGGTCTGTCCGGAGTGCCGGGAGGCCATTCCCCTGGAGGCACGGCGCTGTCGGGCGTGTACGTCCGTACTGGAGCCCCTGGCGTCCACCTCCGCCTGAGCGTTGAGCGCCTGGAGACACGACACCGCCGGGCCCCCCGTGAAGGAGGACCCGGCGGCGGAATGCGACGCTTCAGCGGGGACTACCGGCCGGTGCGCTCGTCCACGGTGAGGCAGGGCTCCATCTTCTCGGGGGCGACGAGGAAGAGCTCCTCACGGCCCAGGTCCTGGGAGAGGCCCGGCGCGGCGAAGCCAATCTGGCCACCGCCGTCATACGCGAGGGCCAGCCAGTCGTGCTGCGACGCGGGGAACACGTTGTTCGCGGCGCCGGAGCGGTTGAAGTCCAGGGCGTAGGACGCGGCCTGGATGCTCCCATTGTTGTTGAAGTCCAGGTTGACGCTCGCGTTGCCAGTGACCTGGACGTTGTTGAAGCGAAGCCCGCTGATCTTGGCCAGGTCCGCCTCGGTGGTCGGGGCGACGGGCGCGAAGGCGGAGGCCTCGTTGACGGACGCCTCGCTGACGGAAGCGACGCGCACGCGCGAGTAGTCGAGCACGTTGTTCAAGCCGCCGATGCCGAAGCCATAGAACTGGTACTCGTAGTTCATGATGCTCAGGTAGTTGGGCTTGTAATTGCTGTCATCGTTTCCGCCGTGGCGCAGGCCGATGTTGTGCCCCAGCTCGTGCATGAGGGTGCCGGCCAGCTGCAACTCCGTGCCACCCCCGATGAAGCCCAGCGTCACGATGAAGTCATGCGCGGGAATGCCGCGCGAGATGCCGCTGGAGTTTCCGCCAGCGTACCGGTTCGCGAACAGCATGTAGTGGAAGTAGGGCGCGCGGAGCGCGGCGAAGTACTTCCCCTTGATGACGTCGAAGTCCGTCCAGACGGGGTTCAGGTCCGAGTCCGCGTCCGCCGCGGCGATCTGCTGGTCCACCACCACGTGCAGCGTGATGCCCGTGGAGCCATCCGGGTTCGACACCGGCGCATTGGCGAAGGCCGTGATGACGCGGTTCAGCATCGCCTGGGTCGGCTGGAGCCCCGGGTAGTAGTCCGCCTCGATGAAGATGTCCTTCCTGCGCGCGTTCGTGCCGAGGGCCGTCAGGTCCAGGCCTCCTCCGAAGCCGAACGACTCCGCGTAGTCGTTGAGCCGGTCCCCGTCCGTGTCGGGGTTGTTGGGGTTGGTGCCCAGCAACGTCTCCACGGCGTCGCAGACGGCGTCGCCATCCGTATCGGGGAGAAGCGAGCAGGCGGGGATTGGGAGGGGGATGGCCGTTGCCACTTCCACGCCCTGCTGGGTGCTGGCCAACTCCGTCTCCGGGAGCGCGGTGCCGCCACACCCGTTCAAACCCAGGAGCGCGACGGAAGCGGACAGCAGGGTCTTGTGAAGCTTGGACATGGGAATCCTTTTGCTTGCAAAGGATTGGCTTCGCGCCAACCGCTGCCTTCTTTGCATTCATCAGGTTTTTCTGGCTGTTCTAATTTTACTGACTTGACCGGATTCAGGCAGGAATTGAATGAAGTCCTGAAGCCTTGGCGGTTTTTGCCTGGATGGCGGTAATCCGAGGCGTGTCCCCTCATCTTCAAAAAGGCGCCGGGCTGCACTAGAAGACGCTCCAGGTCCCTGGAGTCCCCGCGCATGCTGCCGCCCACTGCCCCCCGACGTCGTCGCGAGCCCCAGGAGCCGCCCCGCTCCTGGTGGTGGCGGTTGCTGGACTTCCTGGAGCTGTCCAGCCCCGAGACGTGGTGGGGCCTCGGGCTCGTGTTCGGCCTGCTCGTCGTCGGCTTCTGGCCGCTGTTGCTGCTGGCGGTCCTGGACGTGAGCGGGACGACCCGCAAGGTGCTGGTCGCCCTGGGGCCCGTGTCCATCTGCCTGGGGTTCGCCGGACTGATCCTGGTGTGTGGCTACCGGTATGGCGAGTCGCTCAGGTGGTCGCGCCGCCAGACCTGGGGGCTCGCCGCGCTGTTCCTGGGCCTGGGCCTGCTGGGTGGCCTGGGGCTGTGGTTCAGCGAAGGCTGACGGTGAGGCGGGGGAGGGGACGAAGCCCTTCCCCCGAGGCGCCTCAGCCCTGCTCCGCGCCCTCGAAGGTGACCTTCGCCTTGTTCATGACGTGCTCCACGGCGAGCAGGTACCAGCCCAGCTCGGTCAGGCGCTGGGTCGTCTCCCGCGTCTCCCGCAGGGCGGCGTGCGCGTCCTGCGCGCTCAACCCGAAGGGCTCCACGTGGTCGCGGATCAGCTCCTCGAGTTTCTCCGGGGTGAGCTGCAGCTTCTCCGCCTCGGTGACGGCCTTCAGCACGATGCCGATGTGCAGCCGGCGTTCGACCTCCGCGCGCGTGGTGGGGTCCGTGAGCCAGCCCTGGAACGCCTCCTGCTGCTCCTCGACGTCGAACTGGTGCTCGAGCATGGCCTGGCCCTCGGCCTGGACCCAGCGGCGGCGGAGCTCCTCGTCCACCAGCGCCTGCGGCAGCTCCACCGGCGCGCGCCGGGCCAGCTCGTCCAGCACCATGTCCTGGGCCTGCACCCAGAGCTGCGCCGCGAGCTCGTCCTCCAGCTCCTCGCGCAGGTGGTCCATGACCTCTTCCAGGGTGCTGCCCATCCCCAGCTTCGCCAGGAACTCGGGGGAGCTCTCCGGCAGCAACGTCACCTGGCGGGCGGCCACGACGTCCACCAGGAAGCGCGCGGGCTTACCCTGGAGGTGCTCCACCGGGTAGTCGGCTGGCAGATCGAGGGCGATCTGCATGGACCCGCCCACCTTGCCACCCTCCGCCACGCCCTCGCAGAACCCGGGCAGCGCCTCGATGGGCGCCAGCTCCGTCGTCATGCCGAAGCGCGCGGAGAAGGGGATGAGCGTCCCATCGCAGTAGCCCACGACGTTGAGCTGGACGTCGTCGCCCAGCTCCAGCGGCTCTCCCGGAAGACGCTCGCGCTGGGTGGCCAGGGCCCGGCGCTTCTCGTGGAAGCTGCGCAGCAGATCCTCCTCGGTCAGGTCGTCCGGGGTGGGGACGCGCACGGAGAGCCCCGTCAGGGAGGGGGCTGTCACACCGGGGAGCTTGAGCGACTCGGCGGAGGCGGTGGTCATCACCGGGCTCAGCTTGAGAAGGCGCTCGACGCCCCCAGCAGGTCCTGGATTCCCTTGCTTGATGCTCACGAATGCTCCCGGAAGATAGGGGTGCCCGCGTCCGCGCCAATGGGGAACAAAGCGACGGCTCGGCATGGACCTAGGCTTAGTCCAGCCGAGCCGCTCTGACAAACCGCGAAAGGATGACCGCGCTTCTTATTTAGAAGAAGGCGCCCACGATGCTGGACACCGTGGAGACCGCGGCGCCGATCTGGCTGACCACCGGGATGTTGGTGGCCGCGGCGATGGAGCCCACCGCGGTGATGACCGACGTCACCTTCTTGCCCGTGCTCGCGTTCTTGTCCATCAGCGTCGCGCCCGCGTTGGCCACGTCGATGGCCGCGATGGCGACGTTGACGCCCGGAGCGAACCGGCCCAGCGTCTTGGCGGCGGTGCCCGCGGCGGCCTTCGCGCCCGCCTTGAGGGCGACCTCACCGGCCTCGCGGCCCACCGTGGACAGCGCGGCCTTGGCGGCGGAGCGCGTGCCGCTGCCCAGGATGTTCTTGGCCAGGGTGCCGCCCGCCTTCGCGGCGTCCCCCGCGGCGGTGGTGATGGCCCGGCTCACGGCCTTCTTCGCGCCGCCCTCGAAGATGCCCTTGGTGGCGGCGTTCTTGACGGCCTTGAGCACGTCGTCGCCGGCGTTGGGGAGGGCCTTCTTGAAGGCCTCGGCGGCCTTCTTCCCGGCGTCCAGCTTGCCCTTCATGATGGTGCCGCCCAGCACGCCGCCCATCACCTTGCTGCCGACGATGCCGCCCGTCGCGGCGCTGACGGTGGCCTTGGCCGCGTCCAGGGACGACCGCGTGGCCTTGATGATGTCGTCCTTGCTGCCCGAGCGGATGGCCTGGCGGACGTCCTTGAAGGCCGTGGCGCCAGCCATCGCCGCGCCGGGGATGCCCGCGTAACGCATGGCGGCGCCCATGTTCGCGCCGAACTTGGTGAGGCCCTTGAAGGTGCCCTGGGCGAAGGTGGGGTTGCGGACGAAGTCCAGGTTCGTCTTCCCGAGGATCCCCTGCGCGCCCTTCGAGACGTTCTTGATCTGCTGGAAGGCGTCCTTGCCGAAGTTGACGGCCTTCGTGGCCTGGGTGGCGACCGCGACCCCGCCCTTGATGACCGACTTGTTTTCCTCAACCGTCTTCTGGACGGTCTGGACGGTCTTCTGGACGTTGGTGCGGACGGTGTTGAAGGTCTTCTTGATGTCGGGGAAACCCATGGGGGGCCTCACAAAGAATGGAATGGATGGAACCTGCCCTGATTATCGGCACGAACGTGCGCGAGTTGCGTAGGGCAGGCCCCATTTTCCGCTCCGCGCGGGCGGGGCGCAGTCAAGGCGCCAAGCCCTTGGAATCATTGCATTTTCTTGTGAGGGGGTCCGCTCGCACGGCGAGCAGGCCTCCACGAAAGGGTGAGGCACCTCGGGCGGAAGGCCACGAGGTGCCTCGGGACGGCTTCACGGGAACGTTTCAGTAGAGGCACTTCAGCGTCGAGGGGTCGCACTCGAGCCCGGTGTTGCAGTACTTGAACTCGCAGCACGTCTGCTTGAAGCCACCACAGCCCGGGAGCACCTGGGCGGAGGTGTCGCCCGACACGGACTCCGTCGTGGGCGCCTGGGCCTCGGTCGAGACGCCTTCCGACTGCTCGATGTCCGTCGTCTCCGCTCCACCACAGGCCAGGGCCAGGGCCAGACCCATCACAGCGAAAGCACTCTTCACGATCCGCGGCATCATCGGGAGCTCCTCTCGGTGGGAACTGCGTCTGACTGAATATCGGAAGTGGGGATGCTCTTGCAATTCATGGTCAAAGCCTCCTGCCAGCCCAATCCTCCGCCCCAGTCATCTTCCTGGCATGAGTGAGCGTGCCGCGCCCGTGGAGATTGATTTACTTGAACGGGTGGCGAATCCACGTCGTGCGCTCGACTTCGTGGAGTATCGCGCTGCGCTTTCCGGTGAAACAGGGTTCTTTCTTGTTCAGGTGGTCGTGCCGCCCCAGCCCGAGGCGCGAATCGTCCGAACAAACGATCCGGTCGTTCTCCGGGTCCACCCGCGCCGCGAATTTCACGAACCAGGGGAACCCGTCGAGCGCGTAAAGCTTGTCATCAATCCTGGCGACAAGCCAGAGCTTGTAGCTGTCGTATCCCTCGACCCAGAAGAGCGTCTCCGGCTTGTTCTTGTTCCGGTTGAGTTTGTCCTTGGCATGCTCCGTGGGGTCCACGGTGCTGGCCAGGAACTTCTTCTCGAACCCGTTGGGACCGCAGCGTGGCGCATCGTTGAAGTAGACTTCGATGTCTTCCTCATGTGCTTGCGTGCTCGTGTGCTGGGGTCCTGAATAGAAGGGCACGTCGCTTTCGTCCTGATCATCGAAACCATCCCAGCACGGGACACGCGTGGGCTTCTGCGTCAGCACCGACCTGACCGTGGAGTTGTAGTAGTAGGATTTCCGGGACGTGTAGACCGTGTTGGAGGCCCCCAGCACCACAGGGCGTTCGTCGTCCTCGCTCGCTCGCGCGAACTCCACGGTCGCGCGAATACTGATGTTCGGGCTCGACACGACCACGTAGCGGTAGTCGTCATCCTCCTGGAAATCAGCCTCCGTCGCGGCGAGGACGTTCTCGGGTTTGCCGTCGACGAACGCCTCGTTCGTGCCGTCGACCTTGTACTCCCAGGTCCAGCCAAAGACGATTCCGTCAATTTTCTTCTTTTGCATCTGGACCTGGTCCCTTGTGCCGCGGCTGGGCTTGCCCCGGGGGTACGTGGACACGGGGAAGCCGCAAACATAGCGATGAGACGGCGGCGGGGTGGCATAGAACTTCTGGCCCTCTCGCCCGTTGAGTGAACCCATGACCTTCCACGTCCCGCGTGCCTTGCGCGTGCTCCTGCCCCTGGGGTTCGCCGCCCTCCTCGTGCTGCTGTCGCCCCGCGTCCTCGCGGCCCGGGCCACCACCCGCTCCCTGGGCGGCGCGAACCGGTACCTGACCCATGTCACCACCGACAAGCCGCTCTACCGGCCCGGGGAGCAGGTGCTGGCGCGGGGCCTGGTGCTGGACGCCCTGAGCCGCAAGCCGTACGCGGGCTCGCTCCAGGCGCAGCTGGAGGTGCGGGGACCCAGGGGGGACATCATCACCACCAGCAGGGTGGCCACGGCGGACGCCGTCTGGGGCTACTCCTGGCCCATCCCCGCCGGTCAGCCCGGTGGCGAGTACACCCTGCGCGTCACCTACCCGTGGACGGGCGCGGCCCCCGCGGAGCGGAAGTTCGACGTGCGCGCCTACCGGGCCCCCCGGCTCAAGTCGCAGATTGAATTCCTCCGGGACGGCTACGGGCCGGGTGACACCGTCACCGCCACGCTGGACGTGAAGCGCGCGGAGGGCGGCGTGCCCGAGGGCGCGAAGGTGATGGCCACCGCGCTCGTCGACGGCGCCACCGCGGCGCAGGTGCCGTGCACGGTGGACGGGAAGGGGCGCTGCACGGTGCGCTTCGCGCTGCCGGCGGCGATGGAGCGCGGCGAGGGCACGCTGGCCTTCACCATCGAGGACGGGGGCGTGGTGGAGTCGGCGGCGAAGACGATTCCCATCCTCCTCCAGACGCTGGACCTCACCCTGTACCCGGAGGGTGGCGACCTGGTGGCGGGGCTCGCCTCGCGCGTCTACTTCGAGGCGCGCACGCCCGCGCGCAAGCCGGCGGACCTGGTGGGCCGGGTGGTGGAGGTGGGCACCGGCCGGGTGGTCGCCCGGGTGCGCTCGGAGCACGAGGGCCGTGGCCGCTTCGAGCTGACCCCGCAGGCGGGGGTGCGGTACGCGCTGCGCATCGACTCGCCGTCGGGCATCCAGAAGAGCTTCCCGCTGCCGGAGGTGAAGCCGAGGGGCGCCGTCCTCGGCGTGCGCGAGGACGTGGTGCCCGCCGGCCGGATGGTGCAGCTTGCCGTGGGCCTGTCCGGCGTGGGCCGCGCGACGGTGACGCTGAGCCAGCGCGAGGTGCGCGTCGCCTCGGCGGTGCTCGAATCCGCGCAGGGCGGGCCGGTGACGTTGGACCCTGGCGAGGCGGATGGCGTGCTCGTCGCCACGGTGTGGGACCACGACGGGCGGCCGCTCGCGGAGCGGCTGGTGTTCCGTCAGCCCTCGAAGGAGGTGACGGTCGAGCTGAAGGCGGACCGCAAGCGCTACGTGCCCGGCGGCCCGGTGCAGCTCACGGCCCGGACGACGCGCGACGGCCAGCCGATCTCCGCGCTGGTGATGCTCACCGTCACGGATGACGCGGTGCTGGAGCTCCAGGAGAAGCGCGACCAGGCGCCGCAGCTCCCGGTCATGGTGCTGCTGGAGCCCGAGGTGAAGGAGCTGGCCGATGCCCAGCTCTACCTCGACGCGAAGAATCCGAAGTCGAAGCTGGCGGTGGACCTGCTGCTGGGGACGCAGGGCTGGCGGCGCTTCGCGCTGACGGACACGCAGGGCTTCCTCGCCCGGCATGGTGACGCGGCGATGCGTGTGCTCGCGGTGCGCTGGCCGCAGGAGCCCGTCCAGAGGCCCCGGCCGTCCACCCGCGGGGGCGGACGAGGAGACGCCTTCGCTGGCGTGAAGAGTGCGCCCGGGCTGGCGCAGCCCATGGGGGACGCGGAGGTCGCCGACGACAGGGCGGCCGGCCTGGCCGTGGGCGGTGTGCTCCCCGGCATGGCCAATGGCGTCGCGGCGGCTCCGGCGGCTCCGGAGCTGCGGGCCCAGGCTCCCGAGGCTCCGGCTCCCGACGCTCCGGCCGCGGTGGCCCCGGAGCCCGTGCTCCAGGCGAAGGAGGAGGAGGCGGCGGTGATGGGGAAGATCGCCCAGCGCGCGAAGCGGGACATGAGCTTCGCTGACAAGCATGCCCTCATGGGGCAGATGGTCTATCTCCGCGAGTTCGCGCACACGGCGCGGCCGAACCGCAAGACGGGGGACCGGGTCGACTTCGCGGAGACGCTCTACTGGAACGCCGGGGTGCGCACGGATGCCCGCACCGGCGAGGCGCGGGTGTCCTTCGCGATGAGCGACTCGGTCACGACGTTCAAGGCGTTCGCGGGGGCGGTGGGCGGCGACGGCGCGCTTGGCTCGGCGGTGGCGGAGCTGGAGTCGGTGCAGCCGTTCTACGCGGAGCCCAAGCTGCCCCTGGAGGTGACGTCGGGAGACGTGGTGCGGCTGCCGGTGGCGCTGGTGAACGGGACGGAAGGAAGGCTTGCGGGGGCGGGCGTGAAGGTGGAGCTGAAGGGGGACGTGAAGGTCACCGGCGGGCGCGCGTTGGACCTGGCGTCGCAGGCGCGGGCCCGGCAGCTCTTCTCGCTGGAGATTGGCCAGGAGGCGCGGCCGGTGGACGTGAAGCTCACGGCGAGCGCGGGCGAATACACGGACGTCGTCACCCGCACGCTGTCCATCAAGCCCCGGGGCTTCCCGGGCCGCGTGTCCTTCGGCGGGCTGCTGTCGGCGAAGGGGCCGGCGGCGCACCGGGTGGTGCTCCCCCAGAGCGTGGTGCCCGGCAGCGTGCGGACGTCCATCGCCGTGTACCCGGGTCCGCTGGCCAACATGACCGAGTCGCTGGCCCGCCTCATCCAGGAGCCCTCCGGCTGCTTCGAGCAGACCAGCTCCACGACGTACCCGATGACGATGGCGCAGCAGTACTTCCAGACGCACACCGGCGTGAATCCCGAGCTGGTGGCGAGTGCTCGCGAGAAGCTGGAGCGGGGCTACCAGCGGCTGGTGGGCTACGAGACGTCCGAGAAGGGCTACGAGTGGTTCGGGCAGAACCCGGGCCATGAGGCGCTGACCGCGTTCGGCCTCTTGCACTTCACGGACATGCGCCAGGTGCGCGAGGTGGACACCGCGATGCTGGAGCGCACGCGCGAGTGGCTCCTCCAGCAGCGGGACGGGCAGGGCGGCTTCAACCGCAAGCGCCGCGCGCTGCACGTGTGGGTGGAGGACGCGGATACGTCGAACGCGTACATCCTCTGGACGCTGCTGGAGAGCGCGGGACAGCCGGCCTCGCAGGCGAAGGAGCTGTCGCGCGAGGTCGCCTCGCTGAAGGCCGCGGCGGCGAAGAGCACCAACAGCTACGTGGTGGCGCTGGCGGCCAATGCGATGGCGCTCGCCGGTGACACTGCTGAAGCCCGGGCGCTGATGGGCCGGCTCGCTTCCCTGCAGGGGAAGGACGGCGTGGTGGGCGGCGCGACGCAGTCCATCGTGGGCAGCTCGGGGGAGACGCTGAACATCGAGACCACCGCGCTGGCGACGCTGGCGTGGATGCGCGATCCCTCCCACGTGGGGAACGTGGAGCGCGCGATGAAGTTCCTCGCGGAGTCCAGCGACGGTGGCCGCTACGGGGCGACGCAGAGCACGGTGCTCGCGCTGCGCGCCATCATCGCCTACGACAAGGCGCGCGCGTCGAAGCTCACCCCGGGCCTGGTGCGCGTCTACGTGGAGGGCCGCCCGGTGGGCGAGCCGGTGCGCTTCGACGGCTCCACCCAGGAGGCGCTCAAGCTGCCCGACGTGAGCGCGCTGCTGGGGCCGGGCGAGCGCCGCGTGGAGCTGCGGATGGAGGGCGGCGCGGAGCTGCCGTACTCGGTGGAGGTCACCTACAGCGCGCTCGTGCCGGACAGCTCGAAGGACACGTCGGTGGCGCTGGAGGTGACGCTGGCGAAGACGGACCTCACCGAGGGCGAGCCCACCGAGGCGCGGGTGGTGATGATCAACCGCACGGGCCAGCGGCTGCCCACGGCGGTGGCCATCTTCGGCGTGCCGGGCGGGCTGGAGGTGCGGCATGACCAGCTCAAGGAGCTGGTGAAGCGGCAGGTGGTGGATGCGTACGAGGTGCTCGGGCGCGACGTCGTCCTGTACTGGCGCGGCATGGAGCCCCGCAAGCGCATCGACGTGCCGCTGTCCCTGGTGGCCGCGGTGCCCGGCACGTACACGGGCCCGGCCAGCCGCGCGTACCTGTACTACGCGGACGAGCACAAGACGTGGAACGAGGGCGTGAAGGTCTCCATCGCCCCGAAGCCGTAGCCGCGCCGTAGCCGCGTGAGTCGCGCGCAGCCTCACCGCGACTCACGCGCAGCGTGCTGACACCCTGCGTTGATGTCGCTCTTTGACGCGTGAGGCCATCGCCTGTCTTTTTGACAAGGCTGTCAGGCGGGTGCTACCCGTAGATGAAAGATGAATCGGCTTTCATCTTTGAGGATCACTCACATGAAGAAGACGCTTTTGTCCGCGATGACGCTGTGCACGCTGGGGCTCTCCGGTTGTGGGGACGACACGACGGATCCGCCGGTGGACACCAAGCCCAAGCTGGACAGCCAGTCGAACATCCTCGCGTTCCTGGAGGGCAAGACGCTCGTCATGACGGGGGACAACATCCCCAGCCACCCGCTGTCGCTGGACGAGGACATCAACTGGGGTTCGGCCAGCCAGTGCTTCCAGACGGTCACCATCTCCGTGGGCGGCAACAACTTCCACGTGAACAGCGTCCCCGGCACCCTCCGCAACTCCCCGGGGGTCGGCCAGCCCGGCAGCACCTGTGACCATGCCGCGGCGCAGAACGCGCTGGTGTTCGACTCCAAGGCCGTCACCCTGACCAACATCGCGGCGGACGGGAGCTGCTTCGAGGTCCTCGTCGACTACGGCAGCTTCAAGCAGGAGGGCCGCGCGCGGTTCTCCGAGGACACGAAGAAGCTCTCCATGGAGCTGTACTTCGAGGCCAAGGCCACCGGTTGGCACTGCGCCGACGGCGCGGTGGGGGCGAAGTCCATCAGCACCTCCGGCCAGGCCTTCACCGGCAACGCGGTGCAGGTCTACGAGATCAGCGGCTAGGTCGCACGGTGGCGGTGGGCGCAAGCCGCGCCCGCCGTCCTTCCCTCCGGATGTGCCCCGCGTGCGGGGTCGAGGTGCGTATGACGGCAGGGTGGTTGGGTGCGGCAGGCAAGGTGATGCGCCGGGGCGCGGCGATGCTCGCGCTCGGCCTGGCCGGGCTGTCGCTGCCGGCGGCGGCGCAGACCGCGACGGTGCCGGGCCTCTATTACGGCGACTGGTTCGACGAGGAGGACCGTGAGGAGGATGCGAAGCCTCGCGAGTTCATCCTCATCAACTACTTCTTCACCCGCCTGTCGCTGACGAACAGCGTGGGCGACCCCGCCGGCCTCAAGGGCGTGTCGCTGGGGCCCATCGGCTCGCTGTCCGGCAGCTCCGTCCGCGTGGAGCCGGGGCGCTCGGCGTTCTACGTCGAGCAGCGCTGGATTCCCGTCCTGGAGTACAGCCCCTCCTTCGCGGACGGGCTGGCGTCCTTTCGCGCCCAGTTCGAGGTGGACTACCTCTGGGGACGTGCCGCCAATGCCTCGCAGCAGAACGAGGGCGGCGGCTTCAACGCCGACCAGGTCAACATCCAGACGAAGAACGTCAACGTCGCGCTCTACCCCACGCGCAACCCCGCCCGGCTCACGCTGCTCATCGGCACGCAGCCCGTCTACGACTCCATCTTCGACCCGACGCGCACGCCGCTCAATGACATCATCCGCACGGGCTACAAGCTGGCGTTCCTGGGCAGCGACGCCACCGGCCTGACGCTCTTCAGCAACTACAAGGGCCTGTCCAAGCTGAGCCTGCTGCCGCTGGGCAGCGCGCAGTCGGACAAGGCCACGAAGGATGACCCCCGCCTGAAGTTCGTCTACCTGCTCACGGCGGACTACGCGTATCCGGTGCAGCCCGGGACGAACGTGGGCCTGTCCGCGTGGTACCTGCGCGACGACACCAAGGGCGACGCGTATGCCTTCGAGGGCATCGTGAAGAGCGGCCCGTCCTCCACGGGGCTCAGCCCGTTCGTGGGCACGCCCCGCTTCAACATCGAGCGGCCCACCGGCAACGTCTTCTGGCTCGGCGCCAACTTCCACCACAACATCGACTTCCGCGCGGGTCGCCTCGGCGCCTCCGGCTTCGTCATGTACAACGGCGGCAGCTACACGAGCGACCGCGCGGACACCACGTTCAACAAGAAGGTCGACATCTCCGGGCTGTCCGCCAACCTGGAGGTGCTCTACCAGTGGGGCCGCGGCCCGTCGGACCTGGTGACGCTGGAGGGCATGTTCACCACCGGCGACAGCAACCTCGATGACGGCCGCTACACCGGCGCCTTCACGCTCAACCAGTATGGCCTGCCCGGCTCGGTGTGGTTCGACCACAAGATGCTGCTGCTGTTCCCCTTCACCAGCACCGTGAACAACTACACGGGCGCGGTGACGGACATCTCCAACCAGGGCTACGGCCTGCGCACCGGCATCGCGAGCGCGGCGTGGGACATCGTCCCCAACAAGCTCAACCTCAAGGTGGCCACGGGGCTGGCCAACGCGGGGGCCACGCCGCCGCGCTGGGCTACGGACGTGCGGCGAGGACGCTTCATTGGCGCCGAGGTGAACGCGGAGGTGCGCTACACCATCCGCTACCTCATGACGGTGGGCGTGCACGCCGGCTACCTGTTCCGCGGCAGCTTCTACGACGGTTCCACGACGGTGAAGGGCAACCCCTTCGCTGCCTTCACCACCTTCACCTGGTACGCGTTCTGACCATGAGCACCTCCCGCGCCCTCAAGGCCCTGCTGCTCGCGGCGGGGCTCGCCTCCTCCCCTGGCTGCGTGCGCTCGTATGCCAGCGCGCCGCCGCTGGCGTTCCAGGACCTGGACTACTCGTCGGCCGGGGCGAAGACGCCCTGGCCGTTGAAGCGCATGGCCCTGCCGAAGACGGCCGCCACCTACGGCATGACGCGCGTGCCGGAGGTGGCCTTCGTGGAGCTGCCCGCCGCGCCCGGTGCGCGCACGGTGGTCCTCATCCATGGGCTGGGCAGCTACCTGAAGTTCTGGCGGGCGCAGATCGACACGCTCAGCCGCGCTGGCTACCACGTCGTCGCGGTGGATCTGCCGGGCTATGGCAAGTCCGACAAGCCGGGCTCCTTCCCGTACACCATGGAGGCCATGGCGGACGCGGTGCGCGAGCTGACGCAGGGACTGGGCGTCGAGCACCCCATCCTCATCGGCCACTCCATGGGCGGACAGACGGCGCTGTCGTACGCCATCCGCTACCCGAGCGAGCCCGCCGCGGTGGTGCTGGTGTCGCCCGCGGGCTTCGAGAAGTTCTCCCCGAAGGAGAAGGCCTGGTTCACGCGGGTGATGAGCACGGAGCTCATCAAGTCCGCGCCGGAGTACGGCGTCTGGGGCAGCGTGCGGCAGGCCAACTTCCAGAACTGGCGGCCGGAGCTGGAGTGGCTCATCGAGGAGCGCGTGCGGCTGGCGAAGTCGCCCGGGTTCGACGCGTATGCCTATGCCAACGTGCGCTCGGTGACAGGGCTCGCCCACGACGACTTCGTGCGCGACAACCTCCACCGCATCACCGCCCCCACCGCCATCATCTTCGGCGAGTCGGACCGCCTGATTCCCAACCCGTTCATGCACGGCGGCTTCCCGCGGGACATCTTCGAGTACGGCCACGCGCACATCGGAGGCTCGAAGCTCGTGGGGCTGGAAGGGTGCGGCCACACCGTGCAGCTCGACTGCCCGGAGCCGTTCAACGCCGCGTTGCAGGCGTTCCTCGGGAGCGTGCCGGAGTCGCGCACCGTGGCTCCGCCTCCGTCGGTGGGACCCGAGGCCTCCCCGAAGACGCCACCGTCTCCCCCGCAGGTGCCCGGCCCCGTGGACGCGGTCCCTCCCGCGACGCCGGATCGGCAGGGGCCTCCCTCGCCCGTGCTGCCTCACGCCCCGTGAGGCAGGCGTCCCCGGGAGGTGGCGCCGGGCTGCCCGGGCGCTACTTCCGCGCGGGCTTCGGCGCGTCCGCGGGCGGCGCCTTGGGGAAGGCGAGGTAGCCCTTCTCGGTGTACCAGGCGAGCACCTCCACCTGCAGCCGGCCCGCCTTCACCATCGGGTCCTGCTCGGCGAGCTGCCGCGCCTCCTGCTTCGTGTCCGTGCGGTAGATGCACGCGCCGCGCATGCCCACGTCGTCCTGCTCGTCGAAAGGGCCCGCGAGCACCATCTTTCCGCTCTCCCCCATGCGGTTGAGGTGCGCGATGTGCTCGGCCTGCAGCTTCTCGAGCGCCGCGGGCTCCATCTTGGGGGCGTTGGGCGCGCGCTTGAGCAGGACGAGGTAGTGCTTGTCGAACTCGAACTTCTTCACGGCCGGGGCCGCGGGCTTCGGGGCCGGCGTGCTCGGCGCGGCAGGGGTGGCGGAGAGGGCGAGCAGCAGCAGCGTGGTGGTGAGGGGCATGGTGCGGGCCACGCTAGGGGAGCGGCCCGACATCGCGCCACCTTCCGGCCTTCCCCGTGGGCCCTCATCGCCACGTCGCAGGCCCCCGGCGCCTTCAGGGCTCCGGGGGCCTGGGATGCTGCCTACTGCCCCAGAACGACGCGGAAGATCTTCTCGTTGCTGTTGTCGGGGATGCTGTCCTTGTCGCCCTGGTTGGTGGTGGTCATCCACAGGTTGCCATCGGGGGTCGGCTCGACGGTGCGCAGCCGGCCGTAGGTGCCGACGAAGAACTGCTGCACGTTGGTCAAGCTGGAGCCGCTGATGACCTCGCGGTAGAGGCGTGAGCCGCGGGCGCAGGCCACGTAGAGGACGTCGCGGACCACCGCGATGCCGGAGCAGGAGCCTTCCGACGTGGGGTAGGTCTGCTTCGGGGCGATGTACCCGGCCGTCGCGCAGCCCGAACCGCCCTGGGACACCGTCCCCTCACAGTTCGGCCAGCCGTAGTTGCCGCCCTTCTGGATGAGGTTGGTCTCGTCCATCACGGAGTTGCCGAACTCCTGCTCCCAGAGGCGGCCCTGGGAGTCGAAGGCCAGCCCCTGCGGGTTGCGGTGGCCGTAGCTCCACACGTAGTTGCCGAAGGGGTTGTCGGACGGGACCGTGCCGTCGGTATTGAGGCGCAACACCTTGCCGGCCAGGTTGTTGGTGTCCTGCGCGTAGGCGCCGTTCTGGGCATCTCCGGTCGACGCGTAGAGCTTCCCGTCCGGCCCGAAGCGCAGGCGCCCGCCGTTGTGGAACTTGTTGCGGCCGATGCCCTGGAGCAGCACCTGGAGCGAGGCGGTGTTGAGGGCGCCGTTCTCGTACCGCAGGCGCACGATGCGGTTGTCGGTGGGGGAGGTGTGCATCACGTACAGCCAGCGGTCGGTGGAGAAGGAGGGGGAGACGGCCAGCCCCATCAGCCCGCCCTCGCCGTCGGTGCTCTGCACGTTGGGGATGGTTCCCACCGACGTCTTCTGGCCAGTCGCCGGGTCCAGGCGAACGATGTTCTGCGCGTCCCTGCGGCCGTAGAGCACCGAGCCGTCCGGCAGGTTCACCAGGCCCCACGGGATGTCCGTGTCGGTGGCGACCTGGGTGACGGAGCAGACGGCGTTCGTGCAGGCCTGGCCGGTGGTGACCGTCACGGCCGAGCTCTGGGCGGACGCATTGCCCTGCGCGTCACGGGCGAGCACGGCGTAGGTGTAGGCCGTGGTCGGGGAGAGGCCGCTGTCGACGAAGGTCGTCCCGGGCGGCGAGCCGGACACCGTTCCAATCTTCACGCCCCCTCGGAACACGTCGTACGCGGTCACGCCCAGGTTGTCGGTGGACGCGGTCCAGCTCACGGTGACGCTGGTGCCCAGGGCGGTGGCGGTGACGCCGGTCGGGACGCTGGGAGGCTGGGTGTCCACCTGGCACGGCGGCGGGGTGATGGAGAGCGTGGCGCTGCCCTGAGAGACATTGCCCGCCGCGTCCCGCGCGTTCACGTACAGGCCCCAGGTCGCGCCGGGGACCACGGTCAGCCCGGTGGACACCGTGGCGCCGGAGACGGTCTTCATGAGCTGGCCGTCGTGGTAGACGTCATAGAAGGCGACCCCCTGGTTGTCCGTGGACGGCGACCACGTGAGCGTGGCCGAGTTGCACGTCACGTTGGACAGGGTGAGCCCCGTGGGCACGGTGGGGGCCTGGGTGTCGGCCGGAAACGACCACTGCTGGTTCGTCTGGCCGTTGCAATTCCAGACGACCACCGGCGAGCTGTTGGCGGTGGCCTGTCCGGACACGTCGAGGCACAGCGAGGACGCCGTATGGACCACGGCACCATTGGCGTTGCGGACCCACCGCTGGTTCGCTGCCCCGGTGCAGGCGCCGATGACCGCGCTGGCCCCGGCGCTGGCGGTCGCGGGCTGGATGCACCAGGCGCCGTCGAACACGCGCAGCTCGCCCTCGGGCGTGAACAGGAACCGCTGGTTCGCCTGCCCGTGGCAGTCGTAGATGTGGAGCACCTGCCCCGGCGTCTGGCTGTTCTGGGCCACGTCGAGGCAGCGGCCGGACTGCACGCCGATGAGCCGGGTGCCCGCGGTCACCGCGGCAGCTTGCGTTGGGAGTTCGGGGTCGTTCTCTGGCTTCTCTCCACAAGCGGTGACGGCGACGAGGAATACGGCCAGTCCAGTGCGGCGAACTACGACGGACAGCTGACGGACATTCACTGAGACGCTCCTTTGCGTGTCACCTCTTTCCCGGTATTCGGGGTTGGGCTCAAGCAAACTTTGTGGGCCGCATCGGCGGGTGTTGAACCCCAAGCAGCAGGCGCTCACAGGCTCACGCCCCTTTTGCGTCCCTCCTGGACGTCAGGCAGGCGGGATGGCGGAGCAACCTCCGTCCCTCGGGACGCTTCACGCGGAGGGGTGGGCGGGGCAAGCTGTCCTGCGTGTCACGTCGCTCCAGGCTGGGCCTCACACTGCTGCTCTCGGTGCTCCTGCACGCGGCGCTCTTGTTCGCGCTGTCGCGGGTCCCGTCCGTCCGGCCTCCGAGGCCGGCGTCGCGTGAGGTCGTGGAGTTCGACATCCGCCAGGTGCCCGAGAAGCCGACGGTGCCGGCCGTCCCCCGTCCGACGGCACGACCGCCTGCCCAGGTGACTGCTCCTCCCTCGCGCCGTGGGGAGCGCCCGGCTCCTTCGACGCCGGAGACCCCCGCCCCCCAGGTGGCGACCGCGCCACCGGCAGGGGAGTCCGGCCAGGAGGACCCATCGGTTCGGGAGAAGCCCCTGTCCGAGGACACGCCCCTTGCGTCGGCGGAGCGGCCCATCCTGGTGCCGGGACATCTCCTCGGAGAAGGGCTGACGGGCCAGCCGCGCTCGACGGGACGGACCCTGCGCAACACGGGCGAGGTCCCCGATCCGAAGGCCGTCGCGCGCCAGCAGGCGGAAGAGGCGCGCGTGAAGGTGGACGGGTGGGCCCGGGACTCGCTGGCGGAAGCGCGGGCGGAGCGCGGGGCTCCCTCTCCCTACTTCGCGAAGCTCCAGAAGGACTTCACGAAGAAGCTGGTCGACCCGCCCCCGCCGGACCTGAAGGTGCTCTCCTCGCGGATGAAGCGCGAGCAGGTGGAGGCCATCCAGCGCTTCGGCAAGACGGGCAGCCCCTATGCCTCGAAGCAGCGCGACCAGCGCCTGGAGCAGCGCAACCGCTTCCAGGCCGCCGTCGAGGCCGGACGCGCCGCGAACATGTACATGGTGGACGTCACCGAGCCCATCCTCGCCCTCGCCGCCGTCGTGGAGGTCCGCCAGGCCCGCGATGGGAAGGTGCTGGAGTTGGAGGTCATCGAGGGCTCGGGGGACTCGAAGTTCGACGACTGGGCCGTCTCCCAGCTGCGCGAGGCGCTCGCCAGCGCGGAGGCCCCCCAGGACGGAGGCGTGGGCATCCACGATGAGGGGATGCGCAGCCGCTGGCGACTCAAGGAGTTCCTCGGGAACCCGAGGGTGCAGATCCACCTGATTGGCGTGTACTGACCCCGAAGGAGTGCCTCGGGTCAGGTGTCGCCGCGGTGTGCGTACACGGGCGTGCCGCGCGGGGACGTGCCCTCGGTGGCGTGGCCTTCCTTCACCCAGTACTCGATGCCGCCAATCATCTCCTTCACGCGAAAGCCCAGCGCGGCGAAGCGGGCGGCCGCCTTGGTGGACCCGTTGCAGCCCGGGCCCCAGCAGTAGGTGATGATGACGTCGTCCTTGCTCAGGTGCGCCGTCGTCTCCGCGCTGAGGGTCCGTGTCGGGAGGTTGAGCGCGCCGGGCACGTGGCGCTCGGCAAAGGCCTCCTTCGTGCGCACGTCCACCACGACGAAGCCCTTCTTGCCGCGCTCCAGGTCCAGGTGGACGTCGGCCGGGTCGGTCTCCACGGACAGCTTCGCGAGGAAGTGACGCCGGGCCTCCTCGGGGGGCGCGGCCGGCGTTTCGAGGACGAAGGAGAACGGCGTGGCGGAAGCAGTCATGACGGGACCTCCAGTGACTTCGACACGCGGGAATGTGCCTTCGAAGTGGTCCGGCGGATAGCTCCATTCTGGCTCCTGGGCCTGGGCCATTATGGGCGGGGCGCCGGTTGCCGGGGCGCCCGGGCCCTGGCTTCATGGGGGCATGCCGAAGCGGGCCGCCGGAGTGTCCCTGCCGTTCCTCCAGCCGGAGACCGGAGGGAGCGGATCCCTCCACCGACAGCTCTATGAGCGGCTGCGGGAGGCCATCCTCTCCGGTGCGCTCGCGCCGCGCAGCCGGCTGCCCTCCACGCGCACGCTGGCGCGCGAATGGGGCGTCTCCCGAGGCACCGTGGAGGGGGCCTTCTCCCAGTTGGATGCGGAGGGCTTCCTGGAGCGGCGCGTCGGCTCCGGCAGCGTGGTGGCACTGCCCGAGCATGCCCGGCTGCCCCGGAGCATCACCGCCGCTCCCGCGCGTCGCAGCGGCCCGCTGTCCCGGCCGGGGCTGTCCCGCCGGGGGCAGCGCCTGTCCCGCGACGTGCTCCCGCCGGAGCCCCGCGACGTGCAGCCCTTCACGCCCTGCCTGCCCGCGTTGGACCTCTTCCCCACGCACCTGTGGGGCCGCGCGGTGGCGAAGCAGGCCCGGCAAGGCGGGCCCGGGCTGATGACCGCGGGCGAGCCGGCGGGGTTCCGGCCGCTGCGAGAAGCCATCGCCGCGCACCTGGGCACGGCGCGGGGGGTGCGCTGTGGATGGCGACAGGTGCTGGTGCTCTCCAGCACGCAGCAGGCGCTGGACCTCTGCGCGCGGCTGCTCCTGGACGAAAGGGAGGGCGTGTGGCTGGAGGAACCCGGCTATCTCGGTGCGCGGGCCGCGTTCGAGTCCGCGGGGGCGCGCGTGTATCCCGTCTCGGTGGACACGGAGGGGCTCCGGGTGGACGTGGGCACCGCGCGGGCTCCGAAGGCGCGGCTGGCCTATGTCACGCCTTCGCACCAGTACCCGCTGGGCGTGACGCTGAGCCTGCCGCGACGGCTGGCGCTGCTGGAGTGGGCCCGGGCCGCGCGTGCGTGGGTGTTCGAGGACGACTACGACAGCGAGTTCCGCTACGCCACGAGGCCCCTGGCGGCCATCCAGGGATTGGACGTGGCGGGGCGCGTCCTCTATGCGGGCACCTTCAACAAGGTGATGTTCCCCTCGCTGCGGCTCGCCTTCCTGGTCGTCCCGGACGCGCTGGTGGAGCCCTTCACCGCCGCGAGGGCCGCCACGGATGGGTATGCGCCGCTGCTGTCCCAGGCGGCGATGGCGCACTTCATGGAGGCGGGGCACTACGCCGCGCACCTGCGACAGATGCGGCTGGCCTATGCGGAGCGGCGGGATGCGCTGCTGGATGCCCTGCGGCGTGAGGCGGAAGGGTGGCTGCGGCCCGGAGCGGCGGAGGCGGGCATGCACGTCACGGCTTTTCTCGCTCCCGGCTGGCAGGACGGGGACGTCGTCCAGCGCACCGACACGAAGCGGCTCGGGGCCCGCCGGCTGTCACCGCTCTACCTGGGGCGGCGTGGGGAACAGGGGCTCGTGCTGGGGTTCTCGGGGGCGAGCCCCGCGGGACTGCGCGCCGCGGTGCGCGCGCTCTCGCGGCTCAAGGGCTGAGTGAGGGCTTCGCGGAAGGCGATGAATCCGGTCGCTCGGGTCTGTCAATGCGAGCCACGGACGTGAGCGTCCACCCGTCCACAAGAGTCGGTGCATCTCATTGAGCTCCTGCCCTCGCCGGGCCAGCCCGACAGGTCGCCGGTGCGTGCCCGTGTTCAGCAGGAGCAGGCATGGAACCATGCTTCGCCTGAGAGCATCGTCGACCCGGACCGCATGCATTGGGATTGGGCCTCCCCGCGTCCCGCTCGGACGCATGTGTTTGCGGTGAGGACGCACTTCCCGGTGTGGCGTGGCGCACTCCAGGCGGAGGAGGAGTTTCTGCGGTGGGCGGCTTGCATCGTGCAGTGCGGAAGGGTGGGGCGCGACGTCAGACCCGCTCGTTTTGAAGCCAAGGAGAAAGCCATGGGGCCGGTGAACATCCTCCTCCAGAGAAGCGCCACGGCGGTCACGCTCGTCCTGGGGGGGCTCACCGCCTGTTCCAGGGGAGGGGCGGTCCCGTTGGAGCACACGCCGCAGGCGGTCTACGTGCCGCAGGCCGTCTATTGTTCGGCGGCGGGGCCGCAACCCGGGGGCTCGCCGCTCTGCCCGGTCATCCCTGGCGACATCGGGCCTGATCCCGCCATCGACCAGACCGTCGCGTACAACGGCATCATCGGCCAGCTGCCGACCTCCGCGAAGAACGACCCGCAGACCCCGTTCGACAACCTCTCCTGGCAGACCTTCATCGCCTTGAACTGGGCCCAGGGAAAGGAAGGCTCACCGGCGAGCCAGGGGCTGCAGGGCGATGGGCCCCGGGTCTGGCAGGGGTGGCCCCGGGTTTCGGACGTGTTCGGCGACGCCAGGGTGGTTGCCAGCTGCAACGCTCCTCCGGGGATGCCCGTCTTCGCGGTCGGCTCGGACGGCCAGGGGAACCCGGATGCGCACAACGAGGAGTACATCCAGGCCGCCACGGGCGAGCCCGCCATCGACGTTTCCGGCAACTGGACGATCTACGAGCGGCGGCTCAACGGCGTGGAAGTCGCCTATCTGAAGGCGCCGGGCGGAAACACGAACTGGAACCTGACGACCCTCCAGGGGCAGCAGAACCTCGTCAAGGCACGGGGCACGGTGAGCTTCCCCGCCGCGGGTGACCAGGGCGCCACCACGGGCGCCATCGAGATCAAGGCGGCGTGGCGTGTGCTCGATCCGGCCCGGCACGCCGAGAACCAGAAGCGCTTCTACGTCATCACGGCGATGTTGACCGTGGCGCCCGACCTGGTGCGCGCCAGCTCCGGGGAGGCGCCCGCGCCCATCTGCGCCACCGTCGACCTGGGGCTCGTCGCCATGCACATCATGCAGAAGAACCCGGTCACCCAGAACGCGCTGAAGCCCGAATGGTTCTGGACCACCTTCGAGCATGTCGACAACGCGCCGCTGGCCTCCCGGCCGTGCGACCCGACGTCCCCGGGCACCTGCGCGGCGTTCAATCAACTCGACTGTCCGGTGCTCACGGCGCCGCCGAGCGCGAACTACTCGTATTTCAACACGCAATGCCTGTCACCCGACTGCAAGACCAACCAGCCGCCCACAGCCTCCGCGGGAGGGCGCTTCTACTGGAATCCCACGCAGCCCTTCGCCAAGGCCTATCAGGTCGCGACCTGGAGCCAGGGGAAGGCGGTCACGGTCGGCACGCAGATCTCGCGCTGCTGGAACATCTATCCATTGACGCAGACGCTCAACACGCAGTGGCGCGGCCAACTCGCACGGCTCGGCTCGGTGTTCCAGAACTACATGCTGGTGGGCACGCAGTGGGGGGCGAGCCTCACCGATACCCCGAACCCGCGTGTGCCCAGCACCGCCGTGCCGAGCTACCTCTCCAACTCGGTGGTGGAGACCTACCTGCAGACCTTCTACGACCCCAAGAACCCCTTCAACACAGGCTCCTGCGTGTCATGCCATGCGACCGCGAAGCTGGCTGAAGGGAACAACGTCCTGTCCAACCTGAGCTTCCTGCCAGGGCTCGCTCAGCCCGTGGTGCTGCGCCGACCGCCCGTGGGCGTGGCGGGGCACGAGGACACGCTCCGGCGCGAGTAGGGACGCTCACCCGGGGCGAAGGAGCGCGGTTGCCGGCCCCGAGAAGGATGGAGGACACTGTCCTCATGCCCATGTCTTCCGCCCGTCCGGCCAGCCTTTCAACGCGCGGGGTCCAGAGCGTGCTGGGGCTGCTGGTCCTCGCGGTGGCCTTTCAAGCGTATGACCGGATGAAGCTGCGCATGAGTGACGCGCCTCGGGCAGCGCTGGCGAGGCTGGCGGCTTGCGAGGAGGCTCGCCGCCTGCTGGGCGAGCCCATCGACGCGGCGTGGTGGGGCTGGTCCCACGGATACCTGAAGGTCCCCCGAGGCAGTCAGACGTGGTCCGCGACCTCCGGCCGCGTGGACTGGCGGATGCCGGTGGCGGGGTCGACCGGTCGCGGGGTGCTCCACTTCCAGGGCGAGAAGATCAACGGCTTCTGGAAGTTGGAGGGAGTCCTGGAGACCGATGGCGCCACGGTGCAGACGCGGGCGTGTACTGTAGGCGGATGAGGACCGTGGATGAATGGAAGGCAACGCTGCGTGCCGCGCTGAAGGACGCACTGCGCACTCGAAATGCACCCGCCTCGGCGGTACTTCGGGAAACGCTCGCCGCCATCGACAATGCCGAGGCGCCCGACATGAGCGTCGCGCCTGAATCGGTCGCTGGCGGCATCGCTGGCAGCGCGGGGGGACTCGGGAGTGGTGAAGTGTCTCGACTGCTCTTGTCCCCGGAGGCGGTGGATGCGCTCATCCAGCGCGAAATCCAGGAGCGACGCGACGCGGTGGCGCTCTACCTCCAGCTCGGCAGGCCCGAAGAGGCCCGCGCGCTGAGTGCGCAAGTGGATGTGCTCCTGGCGCTTTGAGCTCCGCCTGACAGCGGGGACCGTCAAGGCGCCCGCCGTGCTCCATGAGGCAGCATGCTCATGCGCTCCCCTGAAGGCCGTCTCCACCCCTCGAAAGGAACATCGCCATGTCGAAGGTTGTCGCAATCATGTCCATGTCGCTCGACGGCTACGTCGCCGACCGCAACGATGGCGTGGCCGAAGTGTTCGACTGGTACTTCACCTCGGGGGACGTCGAATTCCACACCGGAGGGTCGGACCCTATGACGTTCAAGGTGTCCGGGCCGAGCGCCGAGCACCTTCGCGAGCTCACGTCCGGACTGGGTGCCATGCTCACCGGTCGACGCACTTTCGACGTCGCCCAAGGCTGGGGCGGAAATCACGCTTGGGGACCCGCATTCGTCCTGACCCACCACATCCCCGCCGGATGGCCGCGGCCCAACTCGACGGTCCACTTCGTGACAGACGGCATCGAAAGCGCCGTGAACCAGGCCAAAGCCGCCGCCGCTGGGAAGTCCGTTGGGGTCCACGGCGCTGACACCATCCAGCAGTGCCTGAATGCTGGCCTCCTCGACGAAATCCACGTCGACATCGCGGCGGTTCTTCTTGGCTCCGGAGTTCGGCTCTTTGACCACCTCGCCGGCATGCCCGCCGTCCTTGGCAACCCGACGGTGATCCCGGGCGTCGGCGTTACACACCTGCGCTACCCGGTACGCAAGGCGTAGTCCAACCCCACGCCTTTCTCGTCCGGCGGTGAGCTGCCCGCGCCCCGTGGAGCCCCTGCCGGGAAGAACGCGGCGGGGGCTCCGGCGGCGTGCGGTCCCTCACCGAGACGGTGAAGGCACAGCTGGAGGCATTGCCCATGTCGTCCGTCGCGGCGACGGCTACCTCCGTGGCGCCCAGCGGGAAGAGGGCTCCGCTGACGTGGCTCGACGTCACCCGGGGCGCGGCGGTGCCCGCGTCCGTGGCGGTGGGCAGCGGGAGTCCTGGCCCCGGCTCCCGGCTGTACGTCACGGAGAGTGGCCCGCGTCCGGTCGCGGTGGCCGGGGCATGGGCCACGTCCGCGCCCTGGGCGCCGGTGGCCTCAGTGCGAACCCGACGTGCGGCCATAGCCCACCGTGACGTCCGACACGGCGTCGGAAGCCGTCGCGGCGGCGTAGGTGACGGTGGCGCCCGTGATGCTCGTGGCCTCCACGGCGAGGTCCGGGAATGAGCCGACACCACGGATGCGGCGCTTCACCTCGCATACCTGGTTTCTAGCCGGGAAAACTGAGGTTGAAGCTGCCCCGCGATAACGGGTCAGCTTCAACCGCCTCGTCCAGCAGCCGCTGCGTAGCGGCCAGCATGGAAGGAGTGTCTGCAGGTCATGGCGTCCTGGCCAGGATGGAGCCCTGCGGGAGTCTTTCAGCCGGAGGTGGCCACGGTGAAGGCCTGGGGGGCGAAGCTGGGGCTGTTATTGCCCGCCGCATCCGTCGCCCAGGCCTTCACCGTGTGCGCTCCCAGCGCCAGCGCCTTGGTGGGAGTGAAGCTCCAGGTGCCCTCGGCGGTGGCCTTGGTGGTGCCCACCTTGACGCCATCCACGATGATCGCGACGGAGAAGCCGGCCTCCGTCCTTCCGCTGTAGGTGGGCGTGGTGTCGCTCGTCACCGAGCCAGCCGCCGGAGTCAGCACCGTCGGAGCCGACCGCTTGATGCGCAGTGTGATGGCGGTGAACACCTCGGTGCTGGTCCCATTCACCAGGATTTGATGGCTCTCGTAGTGCACCGGCGTGATGAGCAGGTCGCTCGCGATGTTGCCGACGATCGCCTTCGGGCCAAACCGCCCGACCTGCATCGTGCCCATCACCATGCCCGTGCATCCCGCGCACTTGGGTGCGCTGTACACGAATACACTGCCGCCGCCGATCTGGTTCACGCTGTTGACGCGTGACTTCGGCACGGCGACGAACAGCCGCATGTCGGAGTCGGGGCTCTCCCAGACGGCGCCCAACGGCAGGGGGCTGACGTTGTCGGCGTTGTTGTCCACCGGCCGGAGCGTGACGTCAATCGAGCCACCGGCTTCGATCGCCGGGTTGACCTTGACCAGGTCCGCCTTCTTCGTCCAACCCAGCCAGTGGAGCTGCGGGAGGTTGTAGTTGTCCGACGGAAACCTGCCCATGTTCGTGCTCGCGTCGCCGTAGGCGTCGACAGCGCCCGTGGCATCGAGCCGGTTACCATGCGCGAGGCCGAGGATGTGTCCGGTCTCGTGGTAGTAGGTCCGCATCAGGCCGTCATTGAGGAAGATGCGGTGCGCATTGGCGTTCGAGGAGGAGCACATCCCCAGGGGCATGAGGTACACGTTCAGGAACGCGTTCGAGGTGCTGCCCTGGATGGCCTTGTCCGTCGCCGTCGCGCAATCGCCGCTCGTCACCCTCACGGTCTGATCCGTGTTGAGGAACTTCAGGTGAACCTGGCCGTGCGACGCCACGGCGAAGAAGTCATACATATCCTGGATGCGGCCCCGGGCTGTCGCGATCGAGGGTGTTTCGCGGCCCTCGAGGACGACGCGGACGACCTTGGCCGTGTGCGTCGTGTTGATCGCGCCCAGCTTGCTGTTGAAATTCCTGACGCAAGTCGGCTCATTGGCGGCACAGACGTAGCTGGCTGGCGACGTCTCCTCGTCGTCGGACTGAATCCGGAACGACCGCACGTTGTCGTTCGCGCCCGCGCCGCTCGGGAATGAGGTCTCGCAGAGGTTCGTGTTGGCTTGGACGACAGTCGATTCGCCGTTGCAGCTCGCGGCAGCGTGGAGCGTCACGGTCTTGCCAAACGGAACGTCGACGTAGGAGGCATCCGCGCCACCGAGCGTGTAGCAGCCGTCAAGCTCGGCTTCCTGCATCACCGTGGAGTCGCCGTCGCAGCCCACACGCACGCGGACGCGCGGCGTATGGGACGCGATGAGCTGAGCGCGCAACGTGGGCCAGTGGGTGGATGTGCAGCGTCCTGCCTGTACCTCATCGAGGAAGAGACCGTCTTCGAGCTCCGGGTGCTCGTAGGTCTGGCACGTTTCCCAGAGCTCGCTCCAGTGCGCCCAGTCACAGGTCCCCGCGTTGACGTATCCCTGCACGCACGAGAGCGACGCCTCGAGCTCCGGGGAGAGGAGCGCCTGGCCGGTGGTGGCGACGGGCCCCCGGGGCTCTGGAGACGGCTCCGCCGCGCCACCACATCCTGTTACCAACCCCGCGCCCATCACGGCGGCCATCACGAATGTCTTTTTCATGTTCCCCACGCTGGCAGCTCACGGTGCCCGTGCGCCACCGCCCACCATGTGCGGCGGCACGACAGCCTCGATTCAATGAATTGGAGCCTCAATTCGTTGAGTCGACCAGTTATCCTGGAAAGGCTGTAATATTGACTTGTCCGCCTTTCGCTTGATTCAGGCAAGCATTGATGTGGCGCTCAGCGCGATTGCCGCGTGACCCCGGAGCTGGACGAAGTGCCCACCTGAGCCGGGGCCGGGCTCCCGCTTCCCGGCCCCACCCGCTCCGGCCTACCGGCCCAGCGTGTCCTTCATCACGCTGAAGAAGTCGGCCGGGAAGACAATCTCGTAGCCATAGAAGCCATACGACTGGCTGCTCCCCCCGACCGTCATGCCCTGCAGCTCGTCGTAGCGGCGGGCGGCAATGGTGCCCCATGTGCCGCGGGTGTCATACCACTCCGGGTGGGCCACGCGGCCCGCCGCGAGCTCCTGCTTGTAGAGGCGGTCCAGGTAGCCCAGCGCATAGATGATGTGATTGTCACCGCCGCTGTAGCCGCGGGTCACCTCCGAGTACACGAAGTACTGCTTGCTGCTGTCGTAGCCATACTTGACCACGTAGTTCATGCCCTGCAGCAACATGTCGATGAGCTCGGACTGGCTCACCCCCGACGCCTTGCCCGCGGCGGCGAACAGGCGGTCGGCTTCGTGGAACTTGATGAGGTTCCCCAGGAGCGCGCCCGCCATCCAGGGGTTGGTCCCGGTGGCATTGTACCCGGCGTTGTTGTCCATCTTCGTCATGGTCCAGTAGCCCGTCCCCTGGCTGGCATCGTTCACCCCGAGGACGGTGTTGGAGATGCTCCCCGTGGCCGGGTTGAAGCCCACGTGATTGAGCGGGGTCCTGAACCATTGGATGAGGTAGTTGACCAGCCCGCCCGCGACGTCCTTGTGGTACGCCGCATCACCGGTCACCCGCACGTATTCATTCATCACATAGAGCGGCCAGGAAAAGTCGCGCTCGGCCTCGCGATACATGTCCGCCGCCTTGAACGGGCGCTTGAAGGAGTGGGGCGACATGAACTTCCACCAGTTGGCGATCTCCGTGAGCACGTCGAGCGCGCGCTTGTCGCCGGTGAGCAGGTAGCTGTTGCTCAGGCCGCTCACATGCGCGTGGCCCCAGTGCAGGTTGCGGACCTGGTGGTCCACGTTCTCATGGTTGATGGCATGCACCTCGCCCGCCGGCTGCGGCATCCCGCCCGTGTTCCAGTAGCCGGCGCGAGGGCCATGGGACACGTCGAGGTCCATGAAGTGACGGGTGCTGATGTCAGCCAGCTCGAACCAGCGCGGGTCCCCGCTGCGCAGGAACTGCGTGAAGAAGTTGTTCGAACCGACATGGGTGTCATTGTAGAAGCTGGGCACTTCCACGTCGTTGATCACCAGCGCCCAGCCCGCTCGCAGCCGGTCGCCGTAGTCGCGCCAGCCGAACATGGTGGCGTTGCCATCGGTCTGCTCGATGCTCCTCACGTAGATGTCCTGCATCAAGGAGGCGTCGTAGCCCCGGTTGGCCCCGGTCGGAGTGCCGACATTCAAGTCGCCGAAGACACCGGATGAGACATACCAGGCCGGAGTGGCCGTCAGCTCCAGGCGGTGGCGCTGATAGCTGGCGTTGAGCGCATGGAGGGCAGGGGTGGTCGGCGTGCCGCTGCCGGAGGCCAGGCGCAATTGGTAGGTCTTGGCGCCACCTGGACGCGCGAAGTACATGCTCTCCGCGCGGCGATAGCTGTTGCCCGACAACACCGGCTGCGTGGTCTCCGCACTGCCGCCACGCGCCGGGAACAAGGACGCCGTCAGGGTGTTGCCGTTGACGCTCAGCTCGCCCGGGAACTGCTGCCAGAAGTCCCTGACCATCAGGGCCAGGTGACGGCTGCCGGAGTCCAGTGCCACCCAGCCCGGAGCCCGGGCCCCGGTGCCCACGCCGCTGTAGCTGAAGGCGTGGCCCAGGTCGACGCCGTCCTCGAAGCGGAACTGGCCCCTCTGCAGCAGGGAGTGCTCGCCGGACACCCTGGCGCCGTATGCCGTGCCACTTTCGCCCCCGAAGCGGTAGTCGGCCGCGCCGTCGGACAGGTAGTGCCAGCGCAGCCCCAGGGCCCTGGCGGCAATGGCAAACGACGTGGGCGTGGTCTCGACGTTGGCCTCGAGGCGGTCGTCGATGACGGAGACGTCCAGGTCGACCTTGTCGGAGCCCTGGTGCGCGTAGTAGCGGACCACGTACTTGATGAGCTTCGCGCCGCTGCCGTGGGTGAGCGACCCCTGGGCCTTGATGACCGCTCGCATCGGCCCGCTTTCCTCCACGGTGACGACCGCGTCGGTCGCCGCGGAGGCGGTGTACTCGAGGTTGTCGTAGGCGTTGACCATGAAGAGGTCACCGGCGTCGATGAGCTGCTCGCCCGCTTCGAACGTGCCGTTGCCGTTGGAGTCCCGCCAGAGCCGGGTGATGACGCCCTTGTTGCTGACGGTGAACTTCACGAGGCCGGTATCGACGGTGAGCTCGGTCGCCGGGGTGCCTGCGATGGCCACGTTGCGCGGCAGCGCGGCGCGAACCACGCCAGCGCCGTAGGCCACCCGGTAGGACCGGGCGGCGCCCAGGTCGCTCACCACGTGCAGCAGGGCCACCTTGATGGAGCCATCCGGCCAGCGCGAGATGGCGTCGAACTGGGCGGGGACTTCCTGGCTGCCATCGGCGGTCTCCAGCCGAAGCGCGGCGAGGTCGGACAGCGCCCCCTTCGGCAGGGGCACTCCCGTGCGCAGCGGGACCTTGTCGGCGGCAGGACCCGCGGCAAGGCTCAGGGGGATGTACTGGGTCGCGGCGTCGGCCACCGGGGTGAAGGTTGCCTGCACGGCGGTATCCGCGGTGAGGGGGGTGGTGCAGGCGGCCGTGCCGGAACAGCCAGCTCCGCTCCAGCCGCCGAAGCGATAGCCCGCCGCAGGCTCAGCGGTCAGGGTGACGGAGGTACCACCTGGGAACGAGGCCGCGCAGGTGGTGCCGCACGACACGCCCGCGGGACTGGAAGAGATCGTGCCGGCGCCGGTGCGGGTGAGCGTCAGCTGGAAGGACGTGGCCTCGGATGGAGGCTCTTCAGGCGTTCCAGGGGACGGAGGGGGGGCGTTGTCGGTGCAGGCGAACAGCAACACGGTTGCGAGTGCCGGAACCAGCCGGTTTTCTCTGCGAGTGAGAAGTCTCATCACGACCAGCAGAGCAATCGCGAGACCAACCGCGAGGCGCGTGCTCCGTCGCAGCGAAGACGCGCACCTCGCGCCGGGAGCGGCGGAGCCCCTGGGGGGGACAGTCCCCCTGTTCCGGGGGGCCGTGCCCACGAACGGTGCCACCGGCAGTGGCCCCGGACAGCCTGTCCGGCGCGTGGGCCGGCTCTCAGGTGTGGTGAATCACACCGGTGCACACGCCGGGGATGAACGGGGATGCGGCTCGCCCTCGGGCTTGGCGCCTGGGCTCCGCCGAACGATCGTGACCAGCCCATCCGCATCCAGGCTGACGACGCCCACCTGGACGACAACCGCCGGTCATGGTGGCAACGCGACCCCACCGCGCAAGCGCATCGACACAGTGATTCAGTCGAAGAAGCAGGACGAGTAGGTAACAATGCCGAGCGGGGCCCCCCTCAAGCTGGGGATGGCTGGGGCCTGACATCGAGCTCCTGGCCGATGGTTTCAAGCGCGCTCGGTGCGTGGACGACTCTCTGGAGGAGGCTGACAAGTGCACGAGTACGATTTGATCGCGGACTGGTATGCAGCCCGGCGTGCAGGCCACATGGGCGTCCCGGAAGTGACTGCGCTCGCGGCCTCACTTCCGGCCGGCGCCTCGGTGCTGGACGTCGGCTGCGGCACGGGACTGCCGCTGACGCGGGTGCTGCTGGAGTACGGCTGCCACGTGATGGGCGTGGATAGCTCCCGCGAACTGTTGGCGCGATTTCAAGCGAACTTCCCCCTCGTGCCGGTGAGCTGTGCGCCCATCCAGTCGTGTGAGCTTCAGGAGCGGGCGTTCGACGCCGCGATCGCGTGGGGGGTCTTGTTCCACCTGCGCCACGACGAGCAGGAACAGGCGATCGCCAATATCGCGAGGGCATTGAAACCTGGCGCCGCATTCCTCTTCACCTCAGGCGACGCTCACGGCTCCATCGACGGCGAGCCGATGAATGGCGTCCCGTTCCGTTATCACTCGTACAGCGTCGACGGGTACCGCGACCTGCTGCGCGCGCATGGGCTCACGCTGGAAGCGACGCACAAGGACCCAGGCGAGAACGTCTACTTCCTGTCTCGCAAGACTGGATAAGGCGGCTTCTCGCCATCCCCGGCGGCGGCCAGTTCTTCTCCGACCACCCGCCTGTCTTCGTGGAGCTGGACGTCCGGCAATGAGTCCAGCGCGCGCCTTTCGCTCAAGCCCCGATGCTCCAGACTGGAGGACAGGTGATGCCCCGCAACAAGCAGGAGTACGGTCTCCCTTCCAAGCTAAGCGGGCCGGCCCGGTTTCTGGGCAATCACCTCGCGCATGCTCGTCGGCGCACGCCCGAGCAACTTCCGCAGCGTGGGATCGACGGTCGCGAACTCGCCGTGATGGCTTGCGCGATAGAGGCCGAGCGACAGGGCGACCGCGCGCGGGGGCATGTTGTTCGCCGCGAGCTTCGCCCCCATCTCGTCCTCTGACACGGTGCTTCGGCGGAGCGGCCGTCCGAGGACGCTTGAGGCGAGGTCGCACAGCTCTCCGAAGTCGAGCGCCTCCGACGCCGTGAGCGGTGGCGTCGGCCCGTCGTATTGCCCCTC
This sequence comes from Corallococcus llansteffanensis, assembly GCF_003612055.1. Classification (GTDB taxonomy): domain Bacteria; phylum Myxococcota; class Myxococcia; order Myxococcales; family Myxococcaceae; genus Corallococcus; species Corallococcus llansteffanensis. The sequence continues at coordinate 21,045 of NZ_RAWB01000002.1, read as the reverse complement.
GTTCGCCAGGATCACCGCGGCCGCCTCCGCGAGGTCGGCGTGCGTGGTCCAGGAGACCTTTCCATCCGCCGGCGCCTCGAAGACGCCCGTCTGCAGGCCCTTCTCCAGCAGGAACATCGCACTCGACGCATAGAAGCCGTTGCGAAGCGCGGTCCACGCCAGACCGGACTCGCCCAGCATCCGCTCCGTCTCCGCGTGGTCGAGCATCGGAGGAAACGCCGACATACGGCTCACGCCCATGTGGCTCGTGTAGACGATGCGCCGCGCACCGGCGGACCGTGCGGCCTCGATGGCGGAGCGATGTTGGGCGAGCGGGTCGCCGCCATACGCGGCCGCGTTCGAGGAGACGATCAGGACCTGGGAAGCGCCCTCGAAGGCATGCACGAGGCCCTTCGGTTCCGCGAAATCTCCTTCCCGCACCCGGACGCCGCGGGCCGCCAGATCCTGGGCCTTCCGGGTGTCCCGGACGCTGATGCCGACCCGGTCCACCGGGACGCGGGTGATGAGCTTCTCCACGATGAGACGGCCAAGCTGCCCCGTCGCTCCAGTCACGACAATCATTGGATGCTCCTTGGGATATCGACGGAAACGCCGCGAAGATACCGGCGATAACATAGCGACCGATAGCGCCGTTATCAAGGCCTCGTTACCGGCGTTCCGCCATCCGCGTGCTAAGTCGCTCCCATGCCGGACCGAGAGAAGCCCACCGCCGAAGACGCCGAGGGTCCCAACACTCGCGCGCGCATCATCGCGGCCGCCGCGGAGCTCATCGCCTCTGGGGGGCCTGATGCCGCGACCACACGGGCCGTCGCCGCCGCCGCCGGCGTGCAGGCGCCGACGATCTACCGGCTCTTCGGCGACAAGCGCGGCCTCCTGTCGGCCGTCGTCGAGCACGCGCTGACGAGCTACGTGGCGAAGAAGGCCGCGCGCAAGCCGCACCCCGACCCGATTCAGGAGCTGCGGATCGGCTGGGACATGCACGTCGCGTTCGGCCTCAGCCATCCCGGGCTGTTCGCGCTCATGTGCAGCGAACTGGCACCCCCGACGGAGTCCTCCGTGGTCAACAACGGGAACGAGCTGCTGCGGCGCCGCATCCGGAACATCGCGCTCGCGGGCCGGCTGCGGGTCAGTGAAGAGCGCGCTCTCGGCCTCGTGTCGGCGATGTGCAACGGAGCCGTGCTCACGCTGCTGCGCCAGCCCGAAGGGCAGCGCGACCCCGGGCTGTCCGACGCAGCGCGCGAGGCGGTGGTGGCCGCGGTCACGAGCCAGGCGGCGCCCCCGGCGAACGCGGAGGTCCGCTCAGCGGCCACCACCCTGCGTGCGTCGCTGGACCGGCTCACGGTCCTGAGCCAGGGCGAAAGCGCGCTGTTGCGTGAATGGTTGGCTCGCATCGCCGACGCCGGGTGACAGGCTACCAGCACCCTGCGCCAGTGCTGGGCCATGGGTCATCTCCTTCCCAGCTGCCAAAGCCTGATGCCGTGTGCTAGGCATTGCGCAAAAGAGGGGAACCCCATGAACAACAGACGCAATGACTGGCTGGCCATTGGAATGGCCTGCCTGCTGCAAGCCTGCGCGCCGACACCGGCGGAGCCACGGCCTCCCGAGGACACGGCACTCCAGCATCAATCCCAGGCGGCCTCCGCCGCGACGGGATCGCTGGCGAAGGCCCATGTCTCCGTGCCGCACACGCGCCTGCTGGATGGCCGGGTGCTGGTGGCAGGCGGCATGGAGTTCAACGACATCTTCCTTCCGCAAGGCAAGCCGTACCACGCCATCAGCGAGCTGTACGACCCACAGGCAGGCTCCTGGTCCATCACGGGCAGCCTGAACGTGATTCGCGACATGGCCTCGTTCGAGCGCCTGGCGGATGGCCGTGTGCTGGCGGCGGGCGGCTGGGAAAACAACACCGTCCAGACCCGCACCGCCCACGCGACGGCGGAGCTCTTCGACCCCGCCACCGGGACCTGGTCTTTCACCGGGAGCATGGCCCAGCCCCGTTACAACGCCCCCAGCGTGGTGCTCGGGGATGGACGGGTGCTGGTGGCGGGCGGCAGGAACCTCCAGGTCACCGACCTGCTCTCCGCGGAGGTCTACAACCCCACCACGGGCGGCTGGACCGCGACAGGCTCGTTGCTGGCGAAGGTCCAACGGCTCGTGCTGCTCCCGGATGGCCGTGTCCTGGGGCTGGCCGCGGACGTGAACGCGCAGGTCTACACGCCGGCCACCAACGCGTGGACGAGCCTGGGAGCCCTTCCCACGGGTCAGGGCACGGAGCTCGTGGTTCCCCTCGCGGATGGCCGGGTGCTCCTCGGAGGAAGTTCGACCGGGGCGCTGACGAAGGCCTCCCTCTTCAACCCCGCGACGAACACCTTCACGGCCACGGGCTCCCTGCTGACGGGGCGCTATTCCCCGGGGGCCGTGCGCATGCCCGATGGAACGGTGCTGGTCTTCGGCGGCCGCACCCTGAACGGCGTCATCGTGAGCGCCGTGGAGCGCTACACGCCGGCCACGGGGACGTGGTCCGCCGAGTCCTCCCTGCTCACGGCCCGCCAGGCACCGGCGACGGTCCTGCTGGCCAGCGGGGACGTCCTGATCGCGAGCGGCGTGGGGGTCAGCAGTGGCCCATCGAACCAGCTCAAGCCCTGCGAGCGCTACGCGTCCTCCACCTGCATCCCCACTTCGTGCACGAGCCAGGGCGCCGTGTGCGGCACCGTCTCGGACGGGTGCGGCGGGACGCTGGCGTGTGGCACGTGCGGCTCCGGCCTGACCTGCACGGCGTCCCACACGTGCGTGAGCGATGCGACGCCTCCCATGGCCGTTCTCACGGCGCCCGGCGCGGGCACGCCCCTGACGGGCACGGTGACGCTCCAGGCGACCGCGTCCGACGACGTCGGGGTGACGCACGTCGAGTTCCTCGATGGCACGAAGCTGCTGGGCACGAGCAGCACCGCGCCCTACGCGCTGGACTGGGACACGGTGGCGGCTGGCGACGGCAACCACACCCTGGTGGTCAAGGCCTACGACGCCACAGGCAACGTCGGCAAGAGCACCCCGGTCACCGTGCAGGTGCTCAACACGCCGAACTCGGGCGTGGCCGTCTACGACGCCACCTCCATGACGCCCCGCTGTGCCGTGGTGGGTCCCTCCTGTGACTCCGGGACCCTGTTGAACGGACGTGGCACCGTCGTCGGCCCGGAGCTGAACGCTCCCAACACCCTGAAGGGCTCCTGCCAGGACGGCACCCTCCTCACGGCGACCGTGCCTGAAGCCATCCACGCCCTGCGCGTCGCGACCCTGGATGGCTCGCCCCTGGCGCCCGGCAAGGTCGTCACGATCCAGGTCACCGCCTACGTCGGGATGCCAGCTCCGACACGCATCGAGCTCTGGACCACCGCCGACGTGGACAACCCGGTCTGGAGCTTGATCTACAGCTTCGCGCCGAACACCAACATGACGCAGACCTTCAGCTTGAAGTACACGCTGCCCCCCGGCCCCATCCGGGCCTTCCGGGCTCGCCTCAACTCCAACAGCTCGGTGATGCCTTGCGGTTCCCAGGGGAGCTATGACGACCAGGACGACCTGGTCTTCGCGACGCAGTCGCCGTAACCGGCCCCGGGTGGAGCGCAGGGGCCGTGCGTGAACGGCCGCCGAGGGGTGTGTCCCTCCTGCAACGCGAAGCGCGGGGAGGGGCAGGGCGCGTCATCCTGGAGTGCTGAGCCGCTGACGTCAGAGGTGGCGTGCCCTGGCATTGCGCGCTGGGTCACGCACCTGTCGTGGATTCCAGCGTGAGACATCTTGATGTATGACTGGGCGGCAACCCTTCAAGGAGGACGCATGCGTACGTTCCTGATTGGCGGTCTGTTGGCGATGGCGGTGGGCTGTGGCGGTCCCATGGAGCAGGAGGAGGAGGAGTCGAACCTGGCCTCGCAGGAGTCGCCGCTCCCGAACTGCACCAACCTTCCGACCAGCGTCACCCGATATTACCACGCGTCCATGACGAAGGTCATCGGTGAGCGCGGGTGCTCCTGCGGAACCTATATCAACTGGGGGACGACGTCGATCTACCACAACACCCGCAACAACTGCTGACGCGCGAGCTTTCGGAGCTGGCGCTTCAGGTCCGCCCACCACCCTACGCACCTTCTCCGTGCCCGAGGTTGCCTTGTTCCGTTCCGCGCTGGTCTGCATCCCGATTGCGCTCGCGCTGCTGCACTGCAGCAGCGCGGAGCTCAGCCCCCGCTCAGGTCCCGAAGGTGAGGTCGGCTGGTTCCAGACGCCACAGGGCGTCCGGAAGCTGGAGTACCAGCGGGTGAATGGGATGGCGCTGGTCGAGGGCGATGTCCTGCTGGACATGAAGACGCAGTTTCTCGGCGATGACGACGGCATCGCGCAGAACGCCGCCGCGCTCGCGTCGCTGGCAAACCCGTCATCCTCCTCCTGGCGTTGGCCGGGCGGCGTCATCCCATACCGCATCGACCCCTCGCTGCCCGATCCTCAGCGGGTCTACAACGCGATCAACCACTGGAACGCGCTCACGGTCATCAAGCTGGTGCCGTACAGCGGCCAGCCGTACTCGCTGACGTTCCTCCCGGGAGATCCGTCCACCGGGGCGTGCTTCGGAAGCCTGGGACACAGCACGAGCGCGGGTATCTGGTTGATCGCTGGCTGTGGCACCGCTGAAGTCATCCACGAGATCGGCCACGTGGTGGGGCTGTGGCACGAGCAGAACCGCCATGACCGCGACCAGCACATCAACATCCACTGGGGGAACATCGACTCGCGCTACCCCTCGGCGTTCGCACTGTACTCGTCCGGATCGGACGTGGGCGCCTACGACACGGCGTCGATCATGCACTACCCCTCGTACGCGTTCTCCATCAATGGGCAGCCCACCATCACCCGCAAGGACGGCTCGCTGATCCTTCGCGCGCAGGTCCTCTCTCCCGGCGACATCAACGGTGTCGCCCTGAGCTATGAGGGCAATGCCCCGTCGCTGGGCATCTCCAGCCCGGCGCCTGACAGCCATCACTCCGGCTCGTTCCAGTTCAGCGGCGTCGCCACGGACGATCTACGTCTCGGCAGGGTCAGGATGATCGTCCAGCCGTACTACGGGCAGACGTTCGACACCGCGCAGCAGGTCTTCAACCTTTCCGCCCGGATTGATCCCGCGGGCTGGCCGGACGGGCGCTACGAACTCTGGGTGGAGGCAACGGACTGGGTGGGCAACTTGAGCTCCACTCCGCGCCGGGCGATCTACGTGGATCGCACCGCGCCGACGGTGACCATGAGCTCGCCCTCCGGCTGGCCGCTCCACGGCTGGCACCAGGGGAGCCTCTCGCTCTCCGCCCTCGCGTACGACGCCCATCTGGTCGACGTGCAGCTCTTCGTGAAGAGCACCGCCATTGGCGGCCAGCCGCTCCGCATCGGCACGTCGGCCAATGGCAACCTCTCCGTGAACTGGGACTCGCGCGCGGTCGCGGACAGCGGCTACCCGTACCAGGTGTACGCGGTGGCGCGGGACAAGGCGGGGACGACCACCCAGTCGACCGTCTCCACCATCGTCATCGACAACCACGCGCCCACCGTGGCGGCGATGACGGCGCCGCCCTCGGGCAGCACCGTGGGGCGCTATGTGCGCCTGGAGGCGAATGTCCAGGACAACATCGAGCGCGTCCGCTTCTACCTGCGCCAGGCCGGAGGAGACGTCCTGCTCGGAGAAGCGACGGATCCGTCCGTGGCGTGGGGCATTGAGTGGCGGGTGCCCAGCTCCCTCCCGAATGGGAGCACGGTATCGGTCTACGCGGTGGGGACGGACAAGCTCGGCCGCGGCATCACCTCTCCCGTCAGCACCTTCACGGTCAACGGTCCGCTCGTCGCCGTGGAGGTCACCTCGCCGGCGGAGGACGGCATGCAGTTCTACCCGGAGGAGACGATCTCGCTCGAGGCGGTGGTCTTCGGCGCGCCCGTCACCGCCGTCGAATTCGAGGTGCCCGGGATGGTCTTGCTCCAGGCCGAGAACACGGGCGCGAAGTTCCAGGCGTCGCTCGAGTTGATGCAGTTCCTGCACGGCGATTACGAGGTGATCACCCGCGCGTACCTCGCCGGTGGCGACACGCTCACCGCTTCGCGCTGGATTCACGTGAAGCGGTAGCAGGGGTAGCCTCATGCCCCGAGCGAGGGCACATGCCTTACATCATCATTGGATACCGGCGGCTCGGGCAGCAGGACTACGTCGAATACATCACGCCCGGTGACGGTGACTGCCTCTTCCACAGTCTCTCCTTCCTGCTGGCCAGGGCCGACCACGACCACGACCCGGCGGCGCTGCGCGAGAAGGTGCGTGACTTCCTCGAGGGCATCTACACGCGGGACCGGACGCCGGCCCTGAACGACTACCGCGCCTCGCTCCTCAATGACATCCGCCACAAGCTGATGTCCGGCGTCGACTACCGGGGCGCCAACACCCTCCGGGGCTACGCCGACGCCATCGCCGAGGGGGGCGGAGGTGGAAGACGGGCGGCGGTCTGGGGCGACGACACCTGCATCCAGATCCTCTGCGAGGCGCTCAACCTGCGCGTCGTCGTCCACTCCGACACGGGCAACAGCGTCTTCGGCCCCACGGACTGCATCCAGCAGGTGCTGCGTCCCGGCGTCCAGGCCGCGCCGCTCCTGCTGGAGCTGTCGAACTACGACCTCCGGCACTTCAATGCCCTGCGGCAGGAGGCCCCGGACTTCGTCCCCCCGAGCCTTTCGCCGCGCTTCGTGGAGGAGACGCCCTGGGACTTCAAGAAGAAGAGCGGCTCCCCCAGGTTCACGGGCAAGGACGACCTCCGGAACTTCGTCGCCAGCCAGAAGGAGATCCGGGTCTTCATCCCGGATAGCAGCGGCTCCGGACACCAGTCCACGACCGTGCAGGTCATCCAGGAGCTCATCTCCCTGGGGGCCTCGCTCCTGCGCATCATCTACGCGCCGGGGGACGAGGAGCAGAACGCCGGTCGGGATGAGCTGACGTGGGTGAAGCTGGTCCGGCTCATCCCCGGGCTGCCCGCGCGCCACACCGACGTTCACGTGCTGGACAAGGCCACCCTCTTCTTCCACACGACCGACGACTTCGAGAACCTGCCCCTGGCCGAGATTCCCCTGGGCGTCACCGGCGGCTGGGACGACCCCCAGAACCCCACCGAGGGCTTCAAGGTCCAGTGGTTCCTCACCCTCCAGCCCCTCCAGTGGTCGGGGGTGACGGGCCGCTCCGAGGCGCCGAACGTCCTCTATGGCGCCAGGAAGGGCAGCGACGTCCTCTTGGAGCGCGGATTCGAATTCGGTCCCTCCTTCGTGGACCGGGGCCTCCACGTGGACGTCCGTCCCTTCCAGGGCCCGAACTGGATGAGCCTGCCCGGGGAGCAGTTCCCACCCGGCGTCGCCCGGTGCATGGAGTTCATCGAGGGCCTGCGCAAGACCGACCGCATCTCCCTGATGCCGGTCTACTTCTCCGCGGGCCGTCCCGTCGCCAGCGCCGCGGACATCCTGTTCAACCTGGTGGCGGGGCTCACCACCCTGCGCGCCTCGGGCGCGAAGCTGAAGCCCGTCGTGATTCCCGTGCTCGCGCCCCTGGAGGAGGCCGACTACGCGGGCCTGAAGATGCGGCTCGACCCAGCCCCCCTCGATGCCCCGGTCCAGGTCCAGACGGGGCGCGAGTCCTCCCAGCACCTCAACGCGCTCGACACCGCGTTTCCCCACCGGCACCACTACCTGCGGCAGATCACCGCCCTGTTCACCGCGTTCCAGCAGGTGCGCCTCGTGACGAACCTGCCGGACTACCTGGTCCGGGGAGGCCTGCGGGACGAGCGGTCCCTTCCGCACATTCTCATCGTCCCGTTTGGCCGCCTCCCGTCGCTCGCCTTCGGGCGGCTCATGGTGCTCGCGGACCTGCCCAGCGTCTTCGAGGGCGCGGGGACGATGAACCTCGCCCTCAACCTGGGAAAGCCCTACCTGCGGCTCATGAGCCAGGAGGACATCGGCAAGGACTTCTATCCGCTGCCGGGCCAGAACGCCGCCACCTGGTCGCGCCACTGCAACAACGCCTCCTCCAGCCTGTCGGAGTCCGCCGCGTACTGGGAGCTGCTGCTGAACCAGAGCCGGGTCCAGCAGCAACCGCTACCCCTCATGGCGGACCGCATCCTCGCGAACTTCTTCCAGGAGCTGGCCGACCCGCGGTCGGACACCCGCCGGGGCTTCGACCTCCAGGCGGCGTTCTATGGCAACCCCGACAACGCCAAGCTGCGGATGGGATTGCGCCGCCTCCTCCAGGCGCGCGCCGAATCCCTCTCCAAGAAATAGCCGGCGCCGCTCCCCCCTCGGAACGCCAGGTCCGACGCAGCGTGTCGTCCTCGGTCAGGGGGCGGCGGCCCGACGGCGCCTCGGCCCCGGGTTGTTTCACGGGTGGGGGTTTCGGACGTTTCGCGGCCCCGCGGGGCAGCAACCACTTTGAGTCAGGAGGCGTTACTTCATTGGGAAGGCCGCGTCAGCGTTGCATTCCCGGCTTCCGGCCGAAGCTGGAAGTGCCACCCCCGGGGGAACCCATGTTGCTGAAGCTCCTGTCGCGGACGGTCGCGTCCGCCTGCGTGCTGTTCCTGCTGTCGGCGTGCCGGAGCGCGGGCAATCCCATGCCGCCACCCGGTGACACACCGTGCCGTGGCACCGCGTCCGTGCAGACACCGGTGCGCGAGAAGTTCCTCACGGTCGCGAAGCCGGTCCCCGGTGAGTACGTCATCGTGCTCAAGGAGCCCCGGGAAGGAGACGCCGCGATGGAGCCGGTGGTGGGCGCGCGGAGCCTCACCGAGCGCTTCGGCGGCAAGGCCTTCCACGTGTACGCGCACGCGCTGCGGGGCTTCGCCGCGCGCATGAGCGAGAAGCAGGCCCGTGCCATGTCCGCCGCGCCCGAGGTGGAGTACGTGCAACAGAATGGCGTGGTGACGCTCGACGAGAGCCAGTCCGATGCGACGTGGGGGATTGACCGCGTCGACCAGCGCGACCTGCCGCTCAATCAGCTCTACCTGTACCAGACGCAGGGCCGGGGCGTGCACGTGTACGTCATCGACACGGGCCTGCGCCCCACGCACCAGGAGTTCGCCGGTCGGGCGGACATCGCCTTCGATGCCGTCGGCGACGGTCGCAACGGCGTGGACTGCAACGGCCATGGCACCCACGTGTCCGCCACGGTGGGCGGCAGCGTGTATGGCATTGCCAAGGGCGCGTCGCTGCACACCGTGCGCGTGCTGAACTGCGAGGGCTCCGGGACGACGGCGGGCGTGGTGGCGGGCGTGGACTGGGTGACCGAGCACCACCAGTCCCCGGCGGTGGCCAACATGAGCCTGGGCGGCGGGGAGGACGCGGCGCTCGACGAGGCCGTGCGCCGCTCCATCGCGTCGGGCGTGACGTATGTGCTGGCGGCGGGCAACGAGAACCAGGACGCGTGCAAGCGCTCTCCGGCGCGCACCGCCGAGGCCATTACCGTGGGTGCCACCACCCGCGTGGACCGGCGGGCGTCCTTCTCCAACTACGGCGACTGCGTGGACGTCTTCGCGCCCGGCGAGGGCATCCTCTCGGCCTGGGCCAGCGATGACACGGCGACCCGCTCGCTGAGCGGCACGTCCATGGCCACCCCGCATGTCACCGGCGTCGTCGCGCTCTTCCTGGAGGCCCATCCCGCTTCCGCGCCACAGGAGGTCAGCACCGCGATGACGGGCAACGCCACGCCGGACAAGGTGGCCAACCCCGGGCACTGCTCACCGAACCGGATGGCCTACTCGGGCTTCATCGCACCCTCGCGGGCCCCCACCGTCCGGAACGGCGGGGAGTAGGCCCGTCCCGCGTCCGCGCTCACGTGGAGGCGCCCGTGAGCGCGGACATGAGCTCCGTGGTAACGTCAAAGCCGGCCCGACCGGCGGCTCGGATCACAACATCGTCACCTTCACCGTGAGCCGCCCGAAGGGCAAGGGCTGAAGGGCAGGGCGGCGGTCGCGGAAGAACTGCCGTTGGCTGAAGCGCAGGGGCCACCCAGCAAGCGGCCCGCCCGGGGCAACCAACGTGCTCGCCAGGTGGGCCATCATCCGCCGAGTCGCGTTCCTCGACGGACGCTCCAGGGGGCTTGCTCCTGATGGGTGTCCGGCCGTCGCATCCTTCGTCGCGCGGCTCGCATCGCGTGAGGGACAGCCCGATTTCTTCCGCGGGTCCGTAGTATTTTCGGGCTCCCGGATCCAGGCAGCCTGCGACGCTTCGTCTCCCACCTGCCCCGAAAGCGCCCATGCCTCCTCTGCGCCTCCTGACCCTGTTGGCCCTTGCCTCGCTGTCGGGATGTGGTGGAGGGGGACCGGCGCCCATGCCGCCCGATGCCGGCGTCGTCCAGGACGCGGTCACCGGCGTGTCCGTGACGGGCGCGGACAGGATCGCCTCCAAGGTCTGGACGGTCCTCACGGCGGTCGTGGAGGGGACCGGGACGTTCTCCCCCGACGTCACCTGGATCATCACGTCCGGAGTCGGCAGGCTCTCCACCGTGACGGGCACGTCCGTCACCTACGTTGCCCCGTTCGTCCGGGAGGACGCGGCGGTGACCGTCCAGGCGGTGTCCCAGGCGAACCCGTCGAAGGTCGGCGTGTTCACCTTCACGGTGAGCCGGGCCCCTGCCGCGAGGTTGATGGCGGGCACCCATGAGGGGCTCCTCTCCGTGACGTCCTCCTCCCAGCCTGCTCCCTCGCCCCAGGCACAGAAGTACACGCTGGCGGTGGTGAGCGACACCCAGGTCCTGCTCACGCCCGTCCCGGGCTTCCCAAAGGGAATCCTCGTCGACGTCAAGGAAGACGGCACGCTTGCCTTCCCTCCGCAGGAAAGCGCCATCACCCTCTACGACAAATACTGTCAGCAGCAGCAGTACTTCATCGGAGACGGGTCCTCCAGCGCTCCGGGAACGGGGACCTGGGATGACCAGGGCAACCTGTCGCTGACGTGGATTCTCCGTTACGAACGGGTTTGCACCATTCCCGGCACCCAGGACCCCGGAGCGCCCCGCTACAGGTCCACGACTTTATCGACCCATGTGTTCACGGGCTTCCGGCAGCAGGCCGAACCCCGGGCTCCCACCATGGCGTTTCTCGCGGACCGCTTCACGGGGACCTACTCCTTCTCGGAGGAGAAGACGCCGGCCCACCATCCGCCGAGCACCCAGACCCAGACGCAACCGGTGAACATCCAGTTGCAGCAGGCAGGTGACACCCGGTTCCTGTTCCGGCAGGTCTATCACTACGCGGAGGGAATCCTCGTCGAGGTCTTCGAGGACGGTACGTTTGAATTGCCCCCCTTCACGTATCCTCCGGTCGTCGAGGCACAGGGTTGCCAGCGGCAGTTCTATGTCGGAGAGGTGGACTCCCGGGTGCCAGGAACGGGGACCTGGGATGACTGGGGGAACGTGACCCTCGAATGGGTCAGCCGGAGCGACAACGCCTGCGTCAGCTACGACGGTGACGAATACGTCACGCGCACCACCAACACCTTCGAGGGCAAGCGGCTGGTGTGGTGAGTGGGTAGGGCACCCAGAAGATCGCCGAGAAATACAAGATGCCCCAGCGCTTCGATTAGATTGGGGCCATGTCCCTGGCACCTCCTCCCCCCGCTCCCGCGCGCCGCCGTGTCACCCTCATCGGTCTCGCGGCCGTGCTCGGATTGCTCACGGTGGCGCTGCTGGGGCACGCCTTCATCCGCTGGCAGGAGGCGGACCTGGCCTCCTCGTCGGAGCCTCCTTCGCCGAGGGACCTCCACGACGCGCGACGCGCTCGCGCCGAACTGGCCGCTGCGCGGACCGATGGACCCCGCTCCTCTTCCTTCCGGGCCTGTCCGAACAAGGTGACGGGGGACTGTGACCACGGCGAAGCGTGTGACTACACGAAATACGATCTTCCACCGTGCCTGAGTGGAAACTGTTCTCCGCCCAAGCAGACTGGCGATCTTCGCTGCCACCGCATCTGCGGAGACGGTCTCTGCGCGGAAGGTGAGACTTGTGTGAAGCGCCGTCTCTTTGTCAGTGATTATGGTGTTCCAGCGGTCCCCCTGTGTCTGTGCTCCGGGAGCTCCTGTCCGACGAGGGGGCCCGAGGCGGAGCCCTGGCCCGCGGAGGGCGGCCTCGCGCTCTGGCGGGCGGAGCAGTCCATGCCTGTCGACCTCTACTACCATGCCTCCGCGGCCTCACGGGACCGTGTCTTCGTTTCGGGAGGGCTGAGCTTCTCGCCGGGTTCGACTTCTTCGCTCGACCGACGAGCGACTGTCCTTTCCGCGCCCATCCAGGCGGAGGGCGTGCTGGGCGCATGGACGGAGAGCGCGCAGTTGCCCGACCCGCTCGTCCATCACGCGATGGTCGTGGCGGATCAGCGGCTGTTCGTCGCGGGCGGCGAGCTCCGGGAAGGTTTCTCCAAGGTGGTGAGTTCCGCGCCCCTGCGAGAAGATGGAACACTGGGCCCCTGGCAAACAGAAGCCCCACTGCCCCAGCCTCGCGGGTGGCATGCGCTGGTGGCGGCTGGCGCGGAGCTGTGGGTGGTCGGAGGCTCGCTCGATAGGAGCTACTTCACGACGGGCACGCCCCAGCTCTGGCGCGCGAAGCGCTCCGCATCACGCATCGAAGGGTGGGAGTCCATCGAGGCCCCCGCCGCGCTTCACTTCGACCAGACGCCAGCGGTGGCGATGGGCCGTCTGTATGTGACGGGGGCCGAGGGCACGCTGCACTCCATGGCACTCGACGCCGAGCATGTCTGGCGGACGGAGCCCTCCACGCCTTCGTGGTCGGGGCGGTCGCACGGCGGCGATGCACGCCTGGAAGTGGTGCGGTTGCTGGCGATGGAGGATCGGCTGGTTCTTCTCATGGAAAAGGGGCGTGTCCTCACCGCACCGCTCCAGGCAGAGGGCCGCGTGGGCCCGTGGTCCCAGGCTTCCCGGATGTATGGCCCCGGTAGTGGTTTCACCGCCAGCCAGGGTGAAGACGGCCGCATCTATGTGTTTGGAGGCACGAGCGCCAATCCCGAGGAGCGCCGGAACGCGCGGGTCTGGTCCAGCCAGCGTTTGACGCAGTGAGCCGGTGACGGGAGCTGTCAGTGCTTCCTGGGAGGATGCGGCCCCTCACCCGCAGTCTTCCCAGGAGAAACCCCATGCATCGGCTGCTGCTGCTCTCGGCACTCGCCGTCACCACGATGGCGAGCGCCAAACCCAACACCCCGCTGTATGCCACCGGCGCCGGTCCGGGCGGTGGCCCGGCGGTGAAGACCTTCGACCCCAACAGCAACGCCAACTGGAACTCCTTCTTCGCCTATGAGTCCACGATGAGCGTGGGCGTGGAGATGGCCACCGGCCGCGTCACGACGAACTGGCGCCCGGACTCCGTGACGGGCACCAGCGAGGGCGGGGGGCCGCTGGTCCGCGTGTTCGACGTCAACAATGGCGCGGTGCTGCGCGAGTTCTTCGCCTACGACTCGAACTTCCGTGGCGGTGTCTTCGTGGCCACCGGTGACGTGGATGGGGATGGCTTCGATGAGATCATCACCGCGCCCGGCCGTGGAATGGGCCCGCTCATCCGCGTGTGGAAGGCGGTGGGGGCGCCCACGCTCATCAACGAGTTCTGGGCCTATGACCCGGGCTTCACCGGCGGTGTCCGGCTGGGCGCGGGCGATGTCACGCGCGACAACGTCGCGGAGATCGTCACCATCCCCGGCCCTGGCGGCGGCCCCCACGTGAGGGTGTTCAACCGCTTTGGCGGTGAGGTGTATGGCTACATGGCGCCGGTGCCGCGCAGGCCCTGGGATGGTCAGTACTACGCGAATGGCTATCGCGTGGCCGTGGGGAGCGATCCCTGGGGGACGCCGGAGCTCTATGTCTCTGGCAGCGAATGGCGCTTCTTCACGCACTTCCAGCGCAGCGATGACTGTTCCGTCCCGCCCATCTTCGTGACGCCCAACTTCGTGAGGAAGGCGTACTGGGTGCTCACGCCCTATGCGCACGTCATGCGCATTCCGGACGGTGCCACACTGGCGCACTTCGGGACCGAGGCCCTCAACACGGGCTTCCTGGGGCAGGAGGTCTCCTACACGGACTACAAGAACCTCTGCGAGCCCAATGGCGGCGTCTCCTGCAACATCTTTCAGTACCCGTACGTCTATCTGGGCAGCGAGCCGGACTACTCCGCCCAGGTGGCCACGCTCCAGCAGCCGGGCGCGGGGCCTCGCCTGCTCACGGGCAGTCCGCAGCTCAAGCTGGGGAACGGCGTCGCGGGTTGCTACTACGACACGATGTTCGCGCCCGGCACCCTCAAGCTCTACGAGCGGTGGGGCGCGTCGCTCTGGTCGTTCCAGCCGTACGGCGGGTTCTACGGAGGCTTGAAGCCCGCGGCGAACAACGACTGACGCCTGGGAGCTTGGAGCCACGGTGTCTGGCCGTGGCTCCGGTCTCCATCGCGTCCGTCATTGCCAGCGGCCTCAGCGTTCCGATTCCTCGTCCTCCGTGAGGAGCCCGTGCTTGCGCAGCTTGTCGTGCAACGTGGCCCGGCCAATGCCCAGCGCCCGAGGTGGAGTACGTGCAACAGAATGGCGTGGTGACGCTCGACGAGAGCCAGTCCGATGCGACGTGGGGGATTGACCGCGTCGACCAGCGCGACCTGCCGCTCAATCAGCTCTACCTGTACCAGACGCAGGGCCGGGGCGTGCACGTGTACGTCATCGACACGGGCCTGCGCCCCACGCACCAGGAGTTCGCCGGTCGGGCGGACATCGCCTTCGATGCCGTCGGCGACGGTCGCAACGGCGTGGACTGCAACGGCCATGGCACCCACGTGTCCGCCACGGTGGGCGGCAACGTGTATGGCATTGCCAAGGGCGCGTCGCTGCACACCGTGCGCGTGCTGAACTGCGAGGGCTCCGGGACGACGGCGGGCGTGGTGGCGGGCGTGGACTGGGTGACCGAGCACCACCAGTCCCCGGCGGTGGCCAACATGAGCCTGGGCGGCGGGGAGGACGCGGCGCTCGACGAGGCCGTGCGTCGCTCCATCGCGTCGGGCGTGACGTATGTGCTGGCTGCGGGCAACGAGAACCAGGACGCGTGCAAGCGCTCTCCGGCGCGCACCGCGGAGGCCATTACCGTGGGCGCCACCACCCGCGTGGACCGGCGGGCGTCCTTCTCCAACTACGGCGACTGCGTGGACGTCTTCGCGCCCGGCGAGGGCATCCTCTCGGCCTGGGCCAGCGATGACACGGCGACCCGCTCGCTGAGCGGCACGTCCATGGCCACCCCGCATGTCACCGGCGTCGTCGCGCTCTTCTTGGAGGCCCATCCCACCTCCGCGCCACAGGAGGTCAGCACCGCGATGACGGGCAACGCCACGCCGGACAAGGTGGCCAACCCCGGGCACTGCTCACCGAACCGGATGGCCTACTCGGGCTTCATCGCACCCTCGCGGGCCCCCACCGTCCGGAACGGCGGGGAGTAGGCACGTCCCGCGTCCACCACCAGCGCGTCCAGCGGAATGGAGTCCGCGATGTCCTCGGGCTCCATGTCGAGCGCCAGCGCGAAGGCGTGTCCGGCGAAGCCGCCCCGGGCGCCGGGCCCACCGTCACGCGGGTGCGCGTCGATGAACGCGGGCAGGTCGCTCATCGCGTCCGAACTCGATTGGAGGTGGCGGGAATCGAACCCACCACCGGGAGGTTCGTTCACTGCCCGCGGCGGGCTTCGATGAGGCTCATGCCCGTGCGACTGGGCGAGATGCCTTCCAGCGTCCAACCGGTGGCGGCGAAGAGCGTTCGGAACTCCTCCCCCGTGCGCTCTTTTCCGCCCACCACCGCCAGCATGTTCAGATCCAACAGCGACGCGAACGAAGGACTGCCGTCGTCTGGAATCACCTGCTCCAGCACGAACAGCCGGGCCCGGGACGGCGAGCCGTCGTGGATCCGCTGGAGGATGCGGGAGGCCTGAGTGTCCGGCCAGTCGTGGAGGATGAACTTGAGCAGGTACGCCTCCGCTTCGGGGATGCCGGACGCGAAGAAGTCACCGCCCACCAGGTCCACGCGGTCCGCCAGACCCTGCGCTTCCAGGCGGGCCCGGGCGCTGGGGATGACAGCCGGCTGGTCGAAGAGGATTCCCCGGCAGCCGGGATGGGCCTTGAGTACATGGCCCAGGAGGACGCCCTGGCTGCCTCCGATGTCCGCCACCCGCGCGAGGCTGGAGAAGTCGTGGAGCGCGGCGAGCTCCACGCCCACCTCGTCGGAGACGTTGCCCATGGCCTCCGCGAACTCCTCGGTCAGCACGGGGTCGCGGTTCAGCCATCCCCAGAAGTCCATCCCCAGGGTTTCGAGCGTGCGCGGTTTTCCCGTGCGGACCGCTTCGCCGAGCTGCCCCCAGGGCAGCCAGTGGCCAGGGTTGCTCATCGTGAGCGCCATGCCCCGCATGGAGCCCGGCACGCCCCTGCGCAGGGCCTCCCCCAGGGGCGTCAACGCGAAGGTGCGCGGCGGGGCTTCCACGAGCATGCCCGCGGTGACGCCACCGCGCAGCAGCCGGTACAGGTGCTGGCCCTCCAGGCCCAGCGCCCGGGCCACGTCGGCACAGGGACGCGGGCCCCCGGCCAGCTGCTCCACCACCTCCAGCCGGACCAGCGTGCCGAGGATCTGCGTAATCCAGTACCCGGTGACGTACTGCATGAACTGCGCGGTGGGCGAAGCCCGCGGTTCGGAGGGAGGGACCATGCGCACCAGTGTGGGAGACCGGATGCGGGACGACATCCCACCCTGGAGGAGGAGGCTTGCGTGTGAAAGCGTGTAACGCCCCGCCGTTATCTGGAGAAGGCACTCACCGGGGGTCGGGTGAGACGAACCAGTCCCAGTCCTCTTCGGTCAGCGGCAGTCCCTGGCGCTGACGACGGGCAAGCAACACCTCCTGCCTCCACGCAGCGAACCCTCCCGCGACGGGCCAGGCCCGGGAGATGGTGCCCTTCAGGGGCTGCGCGAAGTTGAGCAACAGCATGCGGTTGACGCGGTCGACGACCTGCGGGCTCGCCCCGGTGCGCAGCTGGAACTCCGCACTGAACTGGGGCAGTCGCCCTACCATGCGGCGCCCGTGGTGGCGAAGGATGGGGACCAGTTCCTGACCGCGGAGGTGAGCGCGCCCGCCAGCGGCAACACGGTGACGAAGCGCACCACCCTCCCCAAGGTCCACGCCTTCACGGTCGGTGATCCGGCGAAATCCTTCCACGGACAACTGGCGAACGCCAACGACTACGGAGCGGATGCCATCACCGTGGCCCTGAAGAAGAAGGGCCCCTGAAGTGCAACCCCGGGAGTGAGCGCCTGGCCTGCGCCTCGAAGAGGCGCGGGTGCCAGAGTGCCTCTCTCGAACCCGCTTGGATTCGGGTCCTATCGCCGGCCATTTCATTCCCCCAATCCGAAGGAGTCGTGCTCGTACTCGACGCTGATGACATACACCGCCAGGCTGGCCATCGGGTCCACGTCCTGTTGGCGGGGGACTCGTAGTCGAGCGCACGGTGAATTTCCGCACCCGCGGTGCGTCAGGTCGGGACTCGCGGAACGGGACCTTGAGGTGTGCGGCAGGGGCTTGGCGCTCTTGGCTGTGGCGGCTTGAGCCTCAACACCCCGCGGCCCGCGGGGGCTCTCGCGTCGGGGCCAGGCCCACCCCCCTCATGTGCTCCCAGTGTGCCCCTTCGGCGTGGCTGGCCCGAACGGCGTGGGCTTGCGGCATGGGGCGGTCAGTGTGGCGCAGGTGGCGGTGGCACTCGGGCGCCAACAGGATCAGCGCTCGCCACTTCGGTCTGGGCCGAAGGCGTCAAGAGACGTGTTCCCGAACTCGGAAATCATCCATCGGCGAATGGGTGGGTGTTGGACTCCTGTAGCCCCCGGCCAGGGTAGGCTCCAACGATGGCCATGCCCCCCGACCAATACGCTCGCGCCGCAGTGGACGCGGCGCTGCACGTTCAAGTCGAGATTGAGCGCGTCGAGCTACCGCCTGGCACATCGGGCGAAGCGGTGGTGATGGGACGGGTGGCGCGCGTGTTCCGAGGCCCTCCAGAGATGCTTTCCTCGCGCATCTCTTTCGAGGTGAGCTGCCTCCGCGAAAACGATGACTCCCCGCCGAGCGGCACGCTCTGGAAACGCGTGGAGGACCTGGAGCAGGCGAAGGTGATTGAGACCTACCTCGACCGGGACGGCCAGGGGGGCTTCCATGTTCCCCGGTGGCAATCCTTCATCATCCACGAGGTGACGGACATGCCGTTGTTCCTCGTCACCGAGGAAGAAGCCCGCAGGCTGGAGGACGCGTTCGGGCCTCCTCGGACGCGAGCGCGCCGATTCCTCCACGCGATGAACTCTGTCCTGCTTGTCCATGGGCCGGTGCTCCTCCTGGGCCTCGGAGGGCTGGCCGCGATCAGCTACTTCGTCTGGACGCTGGTGGAGTGGCAACGCACTCCGTGACCCAGGCTGTCGGGGCGCCAGGAAACGGTTCGCAAGTACCTGGCAGACCTGCACAATCTGGGTGTGTTCAGAGCGAGGGAACGCGGCGCCCGTGAAGAGCCCGGCAAAGGCTCACGAGACTCCCGCGAGAGGCTGGAAAACAACCGGCCCTGGGAGGCCTTGCGCGGGCGATGCGCACGGGCTCTCTGTCCAAGCCGCGACCGCCTGGAATGGGTCCTACCGGGAACCGGCTTTCAGCGCCTCATCGAGGACGGTCCGGGTGTCGTCCGCGATGGTCTTGTCGCCCTTGTGCATCTGGTACGTGAGCCAGCCCTTCCAGATCGAGACGTTGCGCGGCTTGGTGTCGTTGGTGCCGGCCTTCTGCTTGTTGTCGGGGTGCTCGGGGTTGATGAACCCGTACATGCCTCCGTATTGAGCCACGTCCGCGGGGAGGTTCAACGTGAACTGGCACGCCACGCCGGTTACCTTCTTGGCGAGGGCCTTCTTGTACTCGGGACGCTCGCACATGGCCGCGAGGCCAAGAAGCACCTCTTTGCAGGAGTCCTCGTAGCCCACGCCGTCCCAGTCCTTGGGATTGAACCAGTTGAAGTTGGTCTTGACCTTGAGCCTGGTGCCACACGCGGTGTTGGCGTCCTTCAGAGCGCTGGAGATCGACTTCTCGAAGGAGATCTTGGCCTCCTTCTGAAAGGGCTTGAGCTCGTCGGCGCGCGCGGACGTGGACAGCAGGACCATGGCGGCGAATACGTGTTGCAAACGCATGAAGAGCTTCCTTCCGGGTTGTGGACCGCGATGATACTGCGCCCATTCGTCAGGCCAAGCACGATTGATCCAATCGCCGAGAACGGGGATGCAGTGGGGCGCGTTGAAGGCCACGGGCCTGTGCCATCCCGCCTGGGTGGGGCGCTGGGGCCGGCGTGTGCCCAGACGGGCTGCACGGCCCCTCTACAGGCCTTGCTCCCAGCCAACGCAAGCGGTTCTTCTCAGCCCCTCTACACCCGCCCGCCGCCCTCAAGAGGGCCCCCATCTGTCCTATACTTAGACTTGCTGATTTTCTTGAGGAGTGCCCGTCTTCTGGGGTGGTATGGTTTGTCCGACTTGGCACGGTAGGGCTGCTTGTCTTCCTCCAAACAAAGGCATCCCTTCATGAATCATCTCAAGTCTGGGTTCCTGGTGATGGGCGCTCTTGCGCTCGCGGCGGGCTGCGGCCCGTCGGATGAATCCCTCGCGGGGCAGAAGCACGCGGTGGTCTACGGCACGGACAACCGGCTGGACGTCTACGCCCACCCGGATGCCACGCTGCGCGCGAGGGCCCAGCAGGCCACCGTGGGGCTGGTGCACCCGGAGTTCATCGACCTGACGGACCCGAACAACGTCACCTTCCCCGGGCCGAACCTGGGCACCGGCCTCAACCTCTGCTCCACCGAGCGCTTCTGGAATGATCCGCGGGCGGCCTTCTGCTCCGGCACGCTCATCGACGATGACCTGGTGCTCACCGCGGGCCACTGCGTGGGAAACGCCGCGGAGTGCGCCAACACCTATTTCGTCTTCAACTTCTATCGGACCGCGGCGGGCGTGCTGCATTCCATCACGTCGCAGGACGTCTTCACCTGCGGCTCCATCGTGGCGCGCCAGCACGGCACGGTGAACGGGCAGAACCTGGACTACGCCGTCGTGCGCCTGGACCGGCCGGCCACGCCGCGCTTCACCCCGGCGCCCGTCCGCACGGGCAACACCGCGCTGGGCGCCGCGCAGAACGTGGCCGTCGTCGGCGGCAGCAGCGGCATCCCCTTCAAGCTCGACTCCGGCGGCTCGGTGCGTGACGCGCGCTCGGGCACGCTGGATTACTTCGTGTCCAACTCGGACACCTTCCCTGGCACGTCGGGCGCGGCGGTGTACGCGCCAGGCCAGCACACCCTCGCGGGCATCGTCGTGCGGGGGTACGGTGTGGACTACGTCGCCAACGGCAGCTGCAACGTGGTGAACGTGTGCAGCGAGACGGGCTGCACCGGCACGCAGAGCACGTACGTCTACCCGGCCCTCAAGGGTGTATGCACCGAGCTCCAGAACGGCAGCACGCGGCTGTGTACCGGGATGCCGCCGGCCCCGGTGCGTCCGGCCAACGCGTTCGGCTACACGACGACCGACACCGACAACGCCACCCGGAACTCGGTGGACAAGGTGTTCACGCTCGGCACGGGGGACGTGGTGCAGGTGAACGCCTGCGGCCTGCCAGACTTCCCCCCCACGGGCGACCCCAAGCTGCGCGTCCTCGACGCCCAGGGCAGCGAGGTCGCCGCCAGCTTCGATGGCTGTGGCTTCAAGCTCCGCGTGGAGTCCGCCGGCACCTACATGCTCCGGGCCGGCTGCGGCGGTCTGGAGAGCTGCAGCGCCACGGTGGCGTGGAAGGTGACCCTGAACGCGGACCTCGTCCGGGGCACATTGCCGTTCAAGCTCACCCACACCAGTAGCGGCACGCGCAAGACCGCCAACCTGAACGTGACGATGGGCCCCGGCCAGGTCCTCGACGTAGGCACCTGCGCCGTGG
>NZ_RAWB01000029.1 GCF_003612055.1 Corallococcus llansteffanensis | reverse complement strand
CGGGCCCCACAGGTGGCATCCCCCTCCATGACCCGGGGGGCCGCCGAAGCCCGCCCGGGCGTGAACCCGCCCCTGCTCACCGAGTGGATCCCCACGGTGAAGCTGCCAGGCACGGAGCCGGGCCAGCCCTTCGCGCAGGGGCTGGCGAGCGTCGCGCTGACGGTGAACGGCGAGCTGCTCACCCGCCTGGAGGGGCTGCTCGCCGTGCAGGGGCAGGTCACCTTCCAGCCGGAGATGAAGCGCTTCCGGGGCCGGCCCACGGACAAGCCCTTCGGTGAAGGCGTGCAGGGCATGGTGCGCGCCCGGGGGCAGGGGACGCTGCACCTGGCGCCCTCGGAAGGGCGGCAGCTCGTCGCCGTGGAGCTGGACGAGGAGTCCGTCTACCTGCGCGACGCGTGCGTGTTCGCCTTCGAGGAGCCGGTGGTGTTCGAGAACGGCCGCGTCCCGTCGGACCTGGCGCCGGATCTGGACCTCGTGCACCTGCGCGGACAGGGACGGGTGCTGCTGAGCCTCACGGGGGCGTTGCGCTCGGTGCCGGTGTCCATGGACGCGCCGGTGTCGGTGCCCCTCGCGCACCTGGTGGGCTGGCTGGGCAACCTCACCCCCCGCGTGGTGCCGCTGCTCCAGTCCGCCAGCGGGGAGACACTGCGCTGCGCGGTGGAACTGGGCGGTGAAGGTTTTGCCCTCATCGCAGTCGGGGTCCGGTAGAAAGCGCGCCCATGGCCTCGGACCGAGCTCTCAGGAAGCAGCGCAAGCGCGAGGAGCGGGCCCGCAAGCGCGCCTCCCGTCGTCCCAGCATCCTGGTGCAGGAGTTCTGGAACCTGCCCAACATGCTCACGCTGGGACGGATCCTCATCATCCCCGTGTTCGTGTGGCTCACGTACGACGCGGATCCGCTGCACTCGCTGCTCGCGGGCCTGGTGTTCGCGGTGGCCTCCATCACCGACGTGGTGGACGGCTACCTGGCCCGCAAGTGGAACCTCATCACCGTGGTGGGCAAGTTCATGGACCCGCTGGCGGACAAGCTCATCGCCATGGCCGCCCTGGTGATGATGGTCCGGCTGGGCCGCATCGCCGCGTGGGTCGTCATCGTGCTGCTGGCGCGCGAGTTCATCGTCAGCGGCCTGCGCACCATCGCCGCCAGCGAGGGCATGGTCATCGCCGCCGGCCAGGAGGGGAAGTGGAAGACGTCCCTCCAGCTCGTGGGGATCATCTCCCTCTGCGTCCACTACGTGCACCCGCTGGACCTGGGCTTCCGCACCGTCACGGTGGACTACAACCAGGTCGGCAAGGTGCTCGTGTACCTGTCGGGCGCGTTCTCGGTGTGGAGCGCCGTTGTCTACTTCCGCGCCTTCCTGGGGATGCTCGCCCGGAGGGGGAGCGCGGATCCGGATGCGGATGCGAAAAGTGTTTGACGAGTCCGAAGGCCCTCGGTATACCCCACCTCACTTCCGGCGCGGCACCGCCCGACGGAAAAAGCAGCAAGCAGTACAGCGGTCCTGATGCGGGAATAGCTCAGCGGTAGAGCATCGCCTTGCCAAGGCGAGGGTCGAGGGTTCAAATCCCTTTTCCCGCTCCAAAAATAAAGGCCCTCTGGGAAACCAGGGGGCCTTTTTCTTTCTCCCCTTGGCTCCGGGATTGGCTCGCGACAGCAGGCGGGCGCGCGAGGGACGGGCGGCCCGCTGTTTTCCGGGTCATTCGCCTCCGGCCGACCCTTTGCGGTATGGATACCGGCGCATGATTCGCAACTTCCGGGAACTCTACTCGTACCGGGGGCTCCTCCTCAGCCTGGTGCAGCGCGAGCTGAAGGCGCGGTATCGCGGCTCGGTGCTGGGCTTCTTCTGGACGTTCCTGAACCCCACCCTGCACATGCTGGTGTACACGCTGCTGTTCAGCGTGTTCATGAAGAACCAGATTCCGAACTACGCCTACTTCCTGTTCGTGGGCCTGTTGCCGTGGACCTGGTTCTCCACGTCGGTGTCGGCGGGGGCCAGCTCCATCAGCGACCGGCGCGACCTGATGACCAAGGTGCGCTTTCCCGCCCAGGTGCTGCCGGCCACGGTGGTGGCCACCAACTTCTGCAACTTCATCTTCTCCCTGCCGCTGATGGTGGTGCTGGGGTTGTTCTTCGGCGTGAAGCCGTCCTGGCACATCGTGGCTTTCCCGGTGGTGGTGCTGGTGCAGATGTGCTTCACCTTCGCGGTGGTGTACGCGGTCAGCGCCTTCAACGTGACGTTCCGGGACCTCCAGCACATCGTGATGAACCTGATGATGCTGTGGTTCTTCCTCACGCCGGTGCTCTACAGGCTGTCCACCGTCCCGGAGGCGTACCGGCGGGTGCTGCAGGTGATCAACCCGATGTCCATCCTCATCACCTCGTACCAGGCCCTCTTCTACGAGCACCGCCTGCCGGACGTGGTGCCGCTCATGTCGCTCCTGGGCGTCTCGGTGTGCCTGCTGTGGGGCGCCACGCAGATCTTCGAGAGTCGCCGCGAGGAGTTCGCGGAGTCCATCTAGATGGCCAATTCACCGACCGAGGACGCCATCGTCATCCAGGACGTGGTGAAGAACTTCCGGAAGCGGACCATCCGGGGGGAATACACCACGTTCAAGTCGGAGCTCGTGCGCTGGCTGCGCGGCAACCGCACGTCCAACCAACAGGGGCGCTTCATCGAGTCGCTCCGGGGCGTCAACCTGCGCATCCCCAAGGGCCAGACGGTGGCCATCCTGGGGCGCAACGGCTCCGGCAAGAGCACGCTGCTGAAGCTCATCACCGGCATCTACACGCCCACCTCCGGCAGCATCACGGTGAACGGGCGCATCTCCGCGCTCCTGGACCTGGGCGCGGGCTTCCACCCGGACTTCTCCGGCCGGGAGAACATCCTCATCAACGGCATCATCCTCGGGATGTCCCGCACCGAGGTGCGCGCGAAGATGGACGCCATCATCGCGTTCAGCGAGCTGGGGGAGTTCATCGACGAGCCGGTGCGCACGTACTCCAGCGGCATGTACATGCGCCTGGCGTTCTCCGTGGCCACGCACGTGGACCCGGACATCCTCATCATCGATGAGATCCTCGCCGTCGGAGACGAGCACTTCAGCAAGAAGAGCATGGCGAAGATGACGGAGTTCAAGCGCCTGGGGAAGACCATCGTCCTCGTCACGCACGACATGTCCACCGTGGAGCGGTGGTGTGATCAGGCGGCGTGGCTGGACGGCGGGCGCATCCGTCGCATGGGCACCCCCGCGGAGATCGCCGCCGACTACCGGCAGGCGGTGTCGCTCGCGGAGGCGCGCTCCACCGTGTTCACCCCGCCCGCGCTGACGGCAGGGGGCGGGGCGCTGCCCGGCCTGCCGGAAGGGCCCGTCGTGACGGACGCGCCGAAGCCCGCGCCCCAGGTCGCGGTGACCCGGGTGTGGCTGACGGGCCCGCGCGGCGAGGAGCTGGGCACCATCGCCCCGGAGACGCGGGCGGAGGTGTGCATCGACTACGTGGCCCGCGAGGCCATGGCGGACGTGGAGTTCGTCCTCACGCTCGCGTCCGCGGACGGGCCGGTGCTGTACGCGACGAGCACCCGGACGGACCGGGTGCCGCTGCCGACGCCGCTGCCGCCGCAGGGCCGGCTGCGCTTCGTGCTGCCTCGCGTGGGGCTCCTGGGGGGCGCCTACGTGCTGAGCGTGGAGCTGAAGACGGGCAACAACGCGAACCCGGAGGCGGGGCGCGAAGCGCGCTGCTCCTTCTCCGTGTCGACCGAGCATGACGACCGGGGTGTCTTCCGGCCGGAGCATGCCTGGGTGGTGGAGGAGGCTCCGGCCGCCCCCGTCCAGGCCGTCTCCGTGCCCAAGCATGCCGCGGCCTCCTGAGGGGAGGAGGCCTCCCCGCTCGCCGCGGCCCGGGGCCTTGAAAAGGGGAGGCGCCTGGGAAGTGAGCACCTTGTTCCACAGCATGCCCGAGGGGGGGCAGGCGTCGGCGTCGGCCGCGGAGATCGCCGAGCAGATCGCCGCCCTGCGCGCCGCGCCTGAGGGCGTGAGCGCCCCGGCCCTCGCGGCCCTGACGGAGCGGTTGCGCGCGCTGGTGCCTCCGGCCAACGCGGCGCTGTCGCCGCTCCTGGCCGCGGCCCGGCTCGCCGTCCCCTTCGAGTTCTCCGTGCCGCCCTCGCACCGGGCCGCCGGAGGGCAGTGGGTGACGGCCGCCAAGCGCGCCTTCGTCCTGGGCCTGCGCCCGCTCCACGTCGAGCTGCTGCGGCCCCAGGGCGCCTTCAACCAGCGCGTCCTCCGGGTGCTGGAGCGGCTGGAGGCCCGGCGCGACCAGGGCGCGCGCGAGGACCTGACGGCGTGGGTCCGCGCGCAGCTCGACGCGGAGGGGCCCCCCGTGGCCGCCCCGGTGGCGCGCCCCTGGAAGCTGGCGTGGCACGCGTGGCGCCGCGCCCTCAAGCCCGTGCTGGAGCCGCTGCTCGCGCGCCAGGCGGAGTGGAACGCGCTGATGCGCGAGACGCTGTTGTCCGTCGCTGCCGCGGGCACCCCGGACGTCGTGGATGCCACGCACCGGGTGGCGCGGCTCGTGGCGCTGGCGTGGCCGCTGGCGCGTCCGGGGCTGCCCCGGGGCGTGCGGGCCTCCGCGCCTCTCTGGGGCGAGGTGCTGCGCCGGCAGTCGCGCTTCAACGGCGAGGCGGTGGTGGCGCTGGCCGCCATCCTCGGGGTGCGCACGCCGCCCCCTGCGCTGCCCGCGCTGGAGGACTTCCACCACTGGTGCACGCTGCGGGAGCCGGCGGACGTGAACGCCGCGCGGAGCGGCCTGGAGCGCCTGCCGCGCCGGCCCCGGTTCTCCCTGGTGGTGTCCACCGCCGGGGCCTGTCCCTCGCACCTGCGCGAGTGTCTGGCGTCGGTGGAGGCCCAGCTCTACCCGCAGTGGGAGCTGGTGGTGGTGGCGCCGGAGGACGGCCCCCCCTTGCCGGAGCCCTGGGGCCCGTCGCGGCGTCAGCCGCGCATCCGCCGGGTGACGCTCTCCGGGCCCGCGGATCTCGCCCGCGCGCTGCGGGTGGGGGCGCAGGCCGCGAGCGGGGACTTCGTGGGCGTGCTGGGCGCGGAGGACACGCTCGCACCCCATGCGCTGGCGGAGGTGGCGCTGGTGCTGGGCGCGGATCCGTCGCTGGACGTCGTCTACGGGGACGAGGACCGGCTGGACGGGCGCGGGCGTCGCACCACCCCGTTCTTCAAGCCGGACTGGTCGCCGGACCTGCTGCGCTCGGTGGACTACCTGGGCCGGCTGGTGATGGTGCGCCGCTCGCTGGTGGAGTCGGTGGGCGGCTTCCGCGAGGGCTTCCCCGGGGCGGAGGAGTACGACCTGCACCTGCGCGTCAGCGAGGCCTCCGAGCGCATCGGGCACGTGCCCCATCTGCTCTACCACCGGCGCTCGGGACACGTGGGCCAGGTGTCCCAGGAGGGGCGCCGCGCGCTCGAGGAGCACCTGGAGCGCCGGGGCGAGGAGGCGGAGGTGACCGTGCCGGGGCCGGGCCGCTACCGCGTGCGCTACGCCGTGAAGGGCACGCCGAAGGTGTCCATCATCGTCCCCTTCAAGGACCGGCCGGACCTGCTGGAGACGCTTGCGGACACGCTCCTGACGAAGACGACGTACCGGCACTTCGAGCTCCTGCTGGTGTCCAACAACAGCACGCGCCCGGAGACGTTCGCGCTGCTGGACACGCTCACCGACCCGCGCGTGGTGAAGCTCACCTGGGACTTCCCGTTCAACTACCCGGCCATCAACAACTGGGCGGCAGGGCAGGCCACGGGCGAATTGCTGCTGTTCCTCAACAACGACATGGAAGTGGTGGACCCGGGCTGGCTCACGGAGCTGGTGTCCCAGGCGCAGCGCCCGGAGGTAGGCGCGGTGGGGGCGAAGCTCCTCTTCCCGGAGGGCACCGTGCAGCACGCGGGCATCGTCGTGGGGATGACGGGCATGGCGGGGCACCCCTTCTGGCGCCTGCCGGACGGGCCCATCTCCACGCCCTTCGGACACACGGAGTGGGTGCGCAACTGGCTGTCCGTCACCAGCGCGTGCGTGATGATCCGCCGGCCCCTCTTCGACGCACTGGGCGGCTTCGACGATCGCTTCCTGTTGTGCGGCAGCGACGTGGACCTGGGCCTGCGCCTTCATGCGCAGGGCCTGCGCGTGGTGTGCACGCCCTTCGCGCGCGTGGTGCACCACGAGTCCGCCAGCCGCCGCACGGACGCGATTCCGGAGCCGGACTACTGGCGCTCCTTCACGTCCTACCGGCCGTGGTTGAAGCGGGGCGACCCCTACTACAACCCCAACCTCACGCTGCTGTCGGGGGACTGCGACCTGCGCCGGCACGCCGAGGACGGCGAGGCGCTGGCGGTGCGCACGCTGGCCCACGAGGTGCCCAGCGCGCGCCGTTCCCCGAAGTGACGTCGGGGTGAGTCGCGGGCCTAGCGGATGGCCCGCCAGGTGAACCAGGCGTCATAGGCCAGGTTCGCCAGGGGCAGGCCGCTGCGCCTCACCACGCCGTCACGCCAGGAGTTGGTCTCGAAGGCCTTCCACGCTTCCTTGAGCGCCCCCTTCACCGAGCCGGCCTGGGACAGCTTCTTCAGCTCCAGCTTGAGGCCGAAGGTGGTGATCTCATGCACCCCGAAGCTCTCCACGTGGGAGTACTTGAGGAACTCGTGGGCCTCCTCGTCCGTGGGGTAGCGCGTGTAGCGCAGGAGCTCCTGGAGCGTGCCCGGCTTCAGCTCGTCCGCCGTGAAGCGCAGGAGCGGTGACAGGCGCGCGTAGTCCCGCGCGTAGTCGTAGATGCCTTCCTGCACCCGGCGGAAGAAGCGCGCGGCGTTGTCCTTCTCCTGCTCGTGGTGGACCAGCTCCGGCATCGGCAGGTGCGGCGCCCACGGGTTCTTGCCGTAGCGCAGGGTGCTGCCGTGGTTCGCCGTGGTGATCATCTCGAAGATGGCGGTGTTGCGCAGGAAGTCCGCCTCCTCCAGGTCGCGCCGCCGCAGGTCCGACAGGTAGCCGTACTTGAAGGACTTCTTCGCCAGCGGCTGACCGTCCGGCACGTAGGCCAGGTAGAAGCCGTGCAGCTCCGGGAAGCGCGCGTCGTGCTCGAAGGCGCGCATCAGGTTGTCCTGCATGCTGCCCTTCCACCCGATGTCCACGAGCGCCGTGCGCTTCAGGCCCATCAGCCCGCGGTAGTCCAGGTAGCGGGCGAGCGCGGCCCGGGCCTCGTCGCGGCGCTGGTGGAAGGCCACGCGCACGCGGCGCGACGCGAGGAAGCGCTGGAAACCCTCGTCCTTCGTCGGCTCCACGATGGGGCGGTCCGGGTCGGTGAGGCCGCACTCGGCGGCCAGCCGGATGAACTCGTCCTGCGGCAGCGACAGGTTCTTGAGCAGGCCGCGCAGGGACTGGCGGCTGTACTGACGCCAGAAGCGGTGCACCTCCTCCCAGCTCAGCTCCCGCATGGACGCGAGGATGGTGGAGGCGCGGCTGACGAACAGGTAGTGCGCCTTCGGCACCCGGCGGAACAGGCCGGAGTCCTTCAGGATGGCGAACACCTTCAGCAGCGTCAGGCCCTCGCGCGCCAGGAAGTAGACGTGGTCGATGCCCAGCTTCTCCGAGCGCTCGATGACGTCCACCACGAAGGCGACGAGCCCCGGCGCGAGCGTGCGGCCCAGCTGGTAGCTGGGGTCGTCCTCGTAGTCGCGCACGTGGCGGGCCTCGTTGCCCAGCACGACGTCCACGTAGTGCGCGGCCCAGAACGGGTTCTGCTCCACGGCCTTCTGGGCGATCTCCAGCCGGCGGCGGCGCTGCTTCTCGTCCGGGTCCTCCACGCGCAGCGTGGCGATGCCCAGCCGGCGCGGCTGCACGTTGTCCGCGTTCTCGTCGTCACCGACGAAGAAGAGCTGTCCGGGCTGCAGGCCCTCGCGCTCCAGCACGCGCGGGAAGAGGCGGCCCGTCGCCTTGCGCAGCCCCTCGTCGATGGAGACGTAGCCCGCGTCGAAGTACTGCTCCAGCCCGCAGTGGCGCAGCAGCTCTCGCAGCAGCGGGGCGGACAGGTACATGTCGCTGACGAAGATGAGCCGCTTGCCCTGCGCCTTGAGCG
Organism: Corallococcus llansteffanensis; assembly: GCF_003612055.1. Taxonomy (GTDB): domain Bacteria; phylum Myxococcota; class Myxococcia; order Myxococcales; family Myxococcaceae; genus Corallococcus; species Corallococcus llansteffanensis. The sequence continues at coordinate 26,482 of NZ_RAWB01000029.1, read as the reverse complement.
CGGTCAGCAGCTCCGGGATGCCCGGCGCGGGGCGCAGCGCGCGCTTCTCCAGCTCCATCTCCAGCGCGCGCAGCTCCGCCGCCATGCGCGAGCGGTGGGGCTCCACCGGCACCCAGCTTCCGGCCCAGCGGAGCAGCAGCTCCTCGAAGTCCACCTCGTTGTCGCGCCCCTGGGCCACCTGCTCTCCGGCGACCTCCATCTCCAGGGCGAAGCGGCGCTGGCGCACCTCGGCCACGGTGGGCATGCGCTCCGGGTGGAGCAGTTCTTGGAGCCGCGACACGAAGCCGCGCGCCACGGCCGTCTTCAGCCACTCGCCCTCCACGCTGCGCACCACCAGCGTGTTGAAGACGTCGAAGCCCACCACGTCGTAGCCCGCCGTCAACGTCAGCAGGCGCTCCTGCAACGTGGCGAAGGGCGCGGACTCCACGGGCGCGGTGTCGCCCGTGCGCAGCAGGCGCGAGGCCTGGGACAGCCCCTCCACCAGCTCCGGAGGCAGGGCCTCCGCGGTGAGCACGGACACTCGCTCGGCGGCGCTCGCGCGGGGCTGCTTCGTGGCGGCGGGAGCGCCCTTCTGCGTCAGGTACAGGTCGCGCGCGGTCTCCACAGCCCAACGCTGGAGGGAGGGAAGCAGCGCGGCCGCTGCGGGTTCACGGCGGGCATTCATCTGCTTCCGGTGTCCTTGCTCTAGTTGGGGACGGCCGCGAGGGAGCGGCTGGGACGCGTGACCTTCTCCGCGCCGAGAGCTTCCGGAGCACGGGGAGGTTCCACGGCGACGGATGCCGCCGGGGTGGACGGGCGCGCGGGCGTCAGGGACGCCAGGTGCGCCACGGGATCCGCGAACAGGTGCGCGTCGTGCAGCACGCGCTGGAAGCACGCGGAGGCATCGAACGCCTCGCGCATCTTCTGCCACGCGCGGATGCGCACCGAGCGGAACGACACGGGCATGCGCAGCACCTCGTCCACCGCGCGCGCCCACTGGCCGTCCGGCCGGTAGAGGAACTCGTCCTCCGGCTCCACGTACCAGTCGGACGCGAACACCGTGTCCGCGACGACGAGCAGGCCGTGCGCCATCGCCAGGAGGGGCAGCGGATCAAACCGGCCCATCAGGTCGCGCGACGTGTACACGAGCGTCCCCGCCTGCTCCAGCGCGCGGGTGACCTCGTCGGGCGAGGCGTGCGCGGACAGGACATCCACCGGGACGATCTTGCGCAGGGCCTCCAGCGCCTCCAGGGACGGGCTGGCCCAGTCCGCCACCAGCACGCGCCGGCTGTCCAGCCGGGGGCCCGTGGCGCACCGGGCGGTGTCCACCGGCAGGGGCAGCGTCTGCAACAGCGGCAGCCGCGCCAGCTCCGGCGACGCGGGCGTCTCCAGATACGTGAGCCAGCGGAAGCCCTTCGCGTCCGGGCCCGACGTGCGCGACAGCAATTCAATCTCCGCAGCGCTGAACAGCGGCGAGGGGATGATGCCGATGCGCATGGCGCCGGGCAGGCGCGCCGCGAGCTCCGGGGTGACGTCCTGGGGACGGAAGACGAGCGTCGCGTCCGCGCCCCACGTGCGGGCCGCGTCGATGGCGGCCTCCCACTGGCCGGCCGTCACCGGGAAGAAGCGGACCTGTGCCCACGCCGCCTGGACGGGCACGTGCGGCTCGAAGGCCGGCTCGCCCAGGAAGGCGACGCGCTGGAGGGAGGGGGAGGGCGGATGGACTCTCATGACAGGACTCGCGTGAGGCGCGCGCGGAGGGACTTCTTGAAGTCGTCGGACACCAGCTTCTGCAGCGCGCGGACGGGACGGGACTTCTTGAACTGGCGGTAGCGCTCCAGCAGCACCTGTTCGCCCGGCCCCACGTACGGGTGCAGCGACGAGTGGCCCCGCTCCCCGCGCCAGACGTCATCCAGCCAGTGGCCGTGCATCGTGGACATCGCGGCCAGGGCGGGGCGCAGGTGCGCGTTCGTCCAGCCCTCCGCGTGCAGCGCCTCCAGGCCGGAGGCCACCTGGCGCGTGCTCGACTCCCAGTCCGTGAACGCCTTCGCGGTGGCGAGCGCGTTCGCGCGCAGGTGCGCGAGGTACGCGGGCTGCGTGCTCAGGAGCTGCAGGAACTGGACGATCTGCCGGCGGTTGTACGGCTCCACCAGCAGCGAGTTCTGCCCGTGCACCATGTACTCGTCGGTGCCGGTGACGGTGTACGTGATGGCGGTGCCACCCTGGGAGAACATCTCCAGCGGCGGGCCGAACATGCCCTCCACGCGGGAGAGCTTCAGCAGCACGTCGTACTGCCCGTAGATCTGATGGACCTGGTTGATGGGGATGCGCTCGTGCACCTGCACCGGCTGGCCGCCCACGGTGGGCTTCTCCCCGCCGGACGACGACGCCAGCCACCCGGTCTCGAACTGGACGCCCTGCTCGGCCGCCAGCTCCAGCACCTCGAACGTCTCCGGCACGCCCTTGAAGCCCACGCCCCAGGGGCCCTCCACCAGCACGCGCAGCTTGCCTTCGCGCCGGGGTGGGGCCTGCACACAGGGGAAGTGCTCGCGGGACAGGCCGTTCTGCACGTAGAGCGTCTTGCCCTCCGGCTGGAGCGTCTGGATGAACTCCACCAGCCACTTCGCCTCGGTGACGAAGAGCAGGGGCAGCGAGTACGTCTGCCGGTTGAGCAGCTTGTAGTGGCGCTCCGCGTGGAAGCGCGACTCCAGGCTCTGGTTCAGGTAGCCGTACACCCGGGCGTTGACGCGCCACAGGTCGTAGAAGGTGATCCACCAGGTGGCCAGCGCGAAGTCGAAGGACTCGCCTTCGGCCTCCGCGAGCGACCGCCGCGGGATGTCCGCAAGCCGCGGGTGCCACAGCGGATACGTCAGCTTGACGGGGCCCGGGGTGATGAGGACGACCTCATGGCCAAGGTCCTGCAGCCGTGAGGCGTATTCGAGGATGACGTTGGAACCACCGGAGATATTGGCGATGTCACCAACGAGGAACCCGATCTTCATGCCTTGGCAACTCGCGTCGTGGGCTGGATGCAGCCCGGGGGAAACGATTCGCCGCCGCCGTTGATTCTCCCCGTGGCATCCCCCTCAGGTCTGACTTGAACGAGGCAGGCGAAGCGAGCGGTCGATGTAGCCCGAAGAATGTCCCTGCGTCAACGCCCGGACAGTGCCCGCGCACGGTCGCCGCCCGTCGAGCAGGCACCCATGCGCTCAGTGTGACGACGGGCCCTGGTCGTCCTTCTCCAACTGCTTCACCCGCGCCTCCAGCTCGCGCCGCCACAGCGCCTGGGAGCGGGCGTGCTCGCGCTGGTTCTCGATGACGACGGTGAGGGCGTCCAGGATGGCTTCGTTGAAGTGCACCTGGCGGCGCAGCACCTCGTTGATGAAGGGCTGGAACGCGCCCCGGAAGGTGCGCTTGGCGAACACCAGCACCGGGCCCACCAGCGGCCGGTGCGACGTCGCGGGCTCCACGTAGCGCACGTCCGCCTTCGCCCGCGCCTCGAGCAGCAGCGCCGGCCACTGGCCCGAGACGGGGGCGCGCAGGGAGGCGGCGAGGGTGCGGCGCAGCGTGTCCCGCACGGCGGTGGTGGGCTCGGGGAGGCGCTCCGTGGCGGCGGCCACGGCCTGGGCCGTGGGCTGGAGCGTGAGCAGGTCCTCAGCGTGCATGGCGGTGCCCTCGTTTCTTCGATGCCAGCGACCGGACCAGCGCGTCCGCCGTGGCGTGGATGTCCGCGCGGTTCAGCTCCAACAAGCGGGGGCCCAGGTGTTGCCGGGCGGCCTCCGTCGCCGACTCATTGGACGAAGCGGCCGCGTCGCGCACGCCCCAGGCCCGGCGGCCCACGCCCTGCATCAGCGACTGCGCCACCACCGTGTCCGTGCCCAGCAGCACCACCGCCCCCGTCGAGGCTCGCACCGCCGTCTCCAGCGACGACGACCCGGGGAGCGGCTCCGGCGTGGGGACCACGGGCTGATCCGGGGTGAAGTGCCAGACGGGTGCCCCTTCCGTCGCCTGGGGGCCGAGCGAGAGGGTGGGCTCCTCCCCCCGCGCTCGCAGGGCCAGCAGGCGGGACTCGGGCAGGCGCCGCTGCAGCTCGCGCGCGAGCCGGGACATGGGGGCATCCGGCCGGGTGACGAAGCCGGGGCACACGAGCTCGACGGGGGGCGCGGCGGGGACGACGGCCTGTTCCGGCATACGGCCTTCGAGCCAGCCCTGCAGGGCGGTGCGCACCTGGGCGGCCACGGCCTGCTGGGAGAGACTGGCGACGCGGGCGCGCTGCGCGGTGCGGACCTGCTGGCGCAGGGCCGGTTCGCGCTCCAGCACGGCGAGCAGCTGCGCCACGTCCAGGGGGTCGCGCGAGAAGGTGGTGAGGCCCGCGCCGCCCATCGTCTCCGGGACGGCGGCGGCGCCATACGCGACGACGGGGACGTCGCGGTACATGGCCTCCAGCAGGGGCACCCCGAAGCCCTCGTGCCGGCTCATGGACAGGTACGCGGTGGCGGAGGCGAAGCAGGCGGAGAGCTGGGCGGCGCTCACGCGGCCCATGAACCGGATGTGCTCCGGGCCGAGCAGGTCCTTGAGGCCGTGCAGGAAGCCGCCGTAGGGCGCGTCGCGGTGGATGTTGCCGGCGACGAGCAGGCGGCTCTTGGGCTGGTACAGGCGCTGGTACGCGGTGAAGACGCGCAGCACGTCGTCCACGTACTTGCTGGGCACCGCGCGGCCCACGAAGAGGATGTTGGCGAAGCCGTCGTCCAGCTCCTCGCGCAGCGCCGGGTCCGGCGGGGTGTCGAACGCGTTCCAGTCGATGGCGAAGGGCAGCACGTCCACGTGCCGGTAGCCCGCGGCGACGAGCTCCTCCGCGCTGAAGCGCGAGTAGGCGAACGCGCCGTCCACGTGCGGGCGCAGGGCGAGCAGCTCCACGCGGGCCGCGTCGCAGGCGAGCACCGCGCCGCGGTCGAAGCCCTCGAAGAGCCGGGCGGGCGTGATGTTGTGGTAGACGAGCAGCTTCCGGCCGCGCGAGCGGGCGATGAGCGGCACCAGCTTCGACTCGAAGCTGTGGTGGACGAGCAGCACGGAGTCGCGCGTGGACTCGCGCGGGTAGCTCTTGGCCGAGCGCACCTGTTCGCGGCACGCATCGTCCCAGGCGTCCGCATAGATTTCGGACGTGTGGCCCCAGGAGCGCAGCAGGCTCTGGAGGTAGCGCACCTGGTTACCAATCGCATCACCCCAGGCCAGCCGGGCGACCAGTTGATGGATGTGCAAGGGTCCGCCTGGGCCGTGAGGATGTCGCTGCTGCACGCGCGCGTTCCCTTACAACCGTCCTGCCTGCCCTTACAAGCGGGCTTGACGCGCCTTGACGGAGGCTCCTCCGCACAGTAGCCAGGGCCCCCCACGCGTTCCCAAGGTCTGGTGCATGTCAACGAACGTCCTGGTCACGGGGGGATGCGGCTTCATCGGGTCCAACCTGGTGCGCTACCTGCTCCGGGAGCGACCGGACTGGAAGATCGTCAACCTGGACCGGCTCACCTACGCGGGCAACCTGGAGAACCTCGCCGGCCTGGAGGACGACCCGCGGCACGTCTTCGTGCACGGTGATGTGTGCGACCGCGCGGGGGTGGACCGGGTGCTCGCCGCCCACGCCATCGACGCCGTGCTCCACCTGGCCGCGGAGAGCCACGTGGACCGCTCCATCCAGGGCCCGGAGGTGTTCGTCACCACCAATGTCCTGGGCACCCAGCACCTGCTGGAGGCCTGCCGCGAGCGCGGTGTGCGGCGCTTCGTGCAGGTGTCCACCGATGAGGTGTACGGCTCGCTGGGACCGTCTGGCGCCTTCACGGAGGCCTCGCCCCTGCAGCCCTCCAGCCCCTATTCGGCGTCCAAGACGGGCGCGGACCTGCTGGCCCTCGCGTACCACCACACCTTCAAGCTGGACGTGGTGGTGACGCGCTGCTCGAACAACTACGGGCGCTACCAGTTCCCGGAGAAGCTCATCCCCCGCATGGTGGTGAACGCGCTGAGGGGAGAGCCGCTGCCCGTCTACGGCGACGGCCAGCACGTGCGCGACTGGCTGCACGTGGAGGACCACTGCCAGGGGCTCCTGCTGGCGCTGGAGAAGGGGCGGGCGGGGCAGGTCTACAACCTGGGCGGCGGCGCGGAGCGCAGGAACCTGGACCTGGTGAAGGGCATCCTCGCGGAGCTGGGCAAGCCGGAGTCGCTGATCCAGTTCGTCACGGACCGGCTGGGGCACGACCGCCGCTACGCCATCGACCCGGCGAAGAGCCGCCGTGAGCTGGGATGGGCGCCCACGCACACCTTCGAACAGGGGCTCGCGGACACGGTGCGCTGGTACGTGGAACATCCGCGGTGGTTGGAGCGGGTCCTGAGCGGTGAGTACCGGAACACCGTCACGCTGACGCCCCGGGGACGTGGAGCATGAGCCGCTTCGTCGTGACGGGAGCCAACGGGCTGGTGGGGCGCCGGGCATGCGCGCTGCTCGCGCAGAAGGGCCACGCCGTGGTGGGCCTGGGGCGCGGCGTGCGTCGCGCGGCGGGCGCGCATGACTACGAGGAGCTGGACCTGACGCGCGAGGCGGACGTGGCGCAGTCGCTGTCCCGCCTCGCCCCCGAGGTCATCCTCCACTGCGCGTCGATGACGGAGGTGGACGCGTGCGAGAAGGCGCCCGGGGCCGCCTATGCCGCGAACGTCACCGCCACGGCGGCCGTGGCCCGGGGGGCGCACGAGGCCGGCGCGCACCTGGTGCACGTGTCCACCGACTACGTCTTTGACGGCGCGGCGGGCCCGTACGGCGAGGACGCGGTGCCGAACCCGGGGGGCGTGTACGCGGTGACGAAGCACATGGGCGAGCAGGCCGCGCGCGTGCTCGCACCCGGGTGCGCGATTGCCCGCACGGCGGTGGTGTACGGCTGGCCGCCGGTGGAGGGCCGGCTCAACTTCGGTGCGTGGCTGGTGAAGACGCTGGGGGCCGGGCAGCCGGTGAAGCTCTTCGAGGACCAGGTGGTGTCCCCAAGCTTCGCGGAGAACGTGGCGGCGATGCTGGTGGAGCTGGGCGAGCGGCGGCTGGGCGGCACGTGGAACACGAGCGGCGCCACGGTGTTGGACCGCGTGGCCTTCGGGCGGGCGCTGTGTGAGGTGTTCGGCTTCGACGCGGGGTTGATCGTCCCCACGAAGATGGCGGACCTGAAGCTGTCGGCGCCCCGGCCGCTGCGCAGTGGCTTGAAGACGGACAAGGCGCGGGAGCTGCTGATGGAGAAGCCGCTGGCGCTGGAGGAGTCCCTGAAGCGCTTCCATGCGACGTGGCGTCGGGCCGGGGAGGCTAGATGAAGGGCATCATCCTCGCGGGAGGTTCGGGCACGCGGCTGTACCCGCTGACGCTCGTGGTGAGCAAGCAGCTCTTGCCCGTCTACGACAAGCCGATGATCTACTACCCGCTGAGCACGCTGATGCTGGCGGGCATCCGGGAGGTGTTGATCATCTCCACGCCGCAGGACCTGCCGCGCTTCCGCGACCTCTTGGGGGATGGCACGCAGTGGGGCATGTCGCTCCAGTACGCGGAGCAGCCGAGGCCGGAGGGGCTGGCGCAGGCGTTCGTCATCGGCCGGGACTTCGTGGGGGGCGACACGGTGTCGCTCATCCTGGGGGACAACATCTTCCACGGCGACGGCCTGAGCGAGCTGGTGCGGCGGGCGGCGCGGCGCACGTCGGGCGCGACGGTGTTCGGCTACTACGTGAAGGATCCGCAGCGCTACGGCGTGGTGGAGCTGGCGCCGGGCAACCGCGCGGTGAGCATCGAGGAGAAGCCCGCGACGCCCCGGTCCAACTACGCCGTCACCGGGCTGTACTTCTACGACAACCAGGTGCTGGACATCGCGGCGGCGCTGAAGCCCAGCAAGCGGGGAGAGCTGGAGATCACCGACGTCAACGCGGAGTACATGCGCCGGGGACAGCTCACGGTGGAGTTGATGGGGCGCGGCTACGCGTGGCTGGACACGGGGACGCACGAGTCGCTGATGCAGGCCTCGTCGTTCATCGAGATCATCGAGCGCCGTCAGGGCCTGAAGATCGCGTGTCCGGAGGAGATCGCCTTCCGGATGGGCTACATCGACGAGGAGCAGCTCACGGCCCTCGCGGCGCCGATGTTGAAGAACGAATACGGCCAGTACCTGATGGCCCTCCTCGCGAACCGGGGAGTGGTGCCATGAAGGTGCGGCCTACGGAATTGCCAGAGGTCCTCCTGCTGGAGCCCCGTGTCTTCGGGGACTCGCGGGGCTTCTTCGTGGAGACCTTCCACGCCCAGCGCTACGCGGAGGCCGGCATCCCCGGCACCTTCGTGCAGGACAACCTGTCGCGGTCCGTGAAGGGCACGCTGCGGGGCCTGCACTTCCAGGAGCCGAACGGGCAGGGGAAGCTGGTGCAGGTGCTGGCGGGCTCCGTCTGGGACGTGGTGGTGGACGTGCGCAAGGGGTCGCCCACGTTCGGCCGGTGGATGGGGGCGGAGCTGTCGTCGGGGAACAAGTGGCAGCTGTGGATCCCCCCGGGCTTCGCGCATGGCTTCTGTGTGCTGAGTGACTCCGCGGACTTCTTCTACAAGTGCACGGCGCTGTACTCCCCGGAGTCCGAGCGGAGCGTGCTCTGGAATGATCCAGACCTGGCCATCCCGTGGCCGGTGCGCGAGCCGCTGCTGTCGGAGAAGGACAAGCGGGCGCCGAGGCTGAAGGACGCGCCCGTGCTCCCTGTTTTCTGACTTCAGGGCAGCCGGGCAGGCGTGGCATGGGGACTTGCCATCCCCGGGTGTGTGCGCGGTCAGCAGGCAGGGAGGCGAGCACCAACTCCAGGGAGGAAGCCAGCCAGGGGATGGAATGCCCAATCTCCTCCGAAGCAGTCGCGGCACACCTCGGAGGAGGCGGCATGGTTTTGCCCGGCAAGGGAATGAGTTGGAAGGAGTTCTTCAAGTCCCTCAAGGCCGAGTGGGGGCGGGACAACGTGGGCAATGTGGCGGGGGCGCTGACGTTCCAGGGCATCCTCGCGCTGTTCCCGTTCCTGCTGTTCCTCGTGTCCCTGGCGGGTGTTCTGATTGATCCGCACCAGGCGCAGGAGCTGATCAAGCAGTTGTCGCAGGTGGCACCGGCGGAGGTGACGAAGATCCTCGGTGAGCGCCTGGAGGCGCTGGCGAACAGCAACCCGGTGGGGCTGCTGACGATCGGCGGCGTCGGCGCGATCTGGGCGGCCTCGGGCGGCATCGTGGGGCTGATGGAGGCGCTCAACACGGTCTATGGCGTGGAGGAGAAGCGCCCGTTCTGGAAGAAGCGGGGCATCGCGCTCCTGACGACGCTGGCCACGGCGGTGGTGGCGGTGCTGGCGGCCATCGTCGCGGTCGTCACGCCGGCGGTGGCGAACAAGCTGGGCGAGCCGGTGGGAACCCTCGTCTTGTGGCTGCGCCTGCCGGTGGCGGGGTTCCTGATGATGTGCCTGTGGGCGGTGCTGTATTACGTGCTGCCGGACGTGAAGCAGAAGTTCAAGTTCATCACGCCGGGCTCGGTGGTGGGCGTGCTCATCTGGGTGGCCGCGTCGTGGGGGTTCTCCATGTACGTGGCGAACTTCGGCTCGTACGACGTGAACTATGGCGCCATCGGTGGCGTCATCGTGCTCCTGCTGTGGATGTGGATCTCCGCGCAGGTCATCCTGCTGGGCGCGGAGATCAACGGCATCCTCGAGCACAAGTCGCCGGACGGAAAGTCACCGGGCCAGCGCGATCCGGACATGCCGGGCGCGAACGTGACGAAGACGGAGGCGGAGGAGATGGGCGCGGATCTGCCGGGGGCCACCGACTTCCGTCCCAAGCCGCCCGTGCCGCCGTACACGACGCAGCCGGTGCCGCTGAGCAAGACGCCTCTCGCGGCGGCGGCGAAGTGGGCCGCGGGCGTGGGCCTGGGCGTGTTCCTGATGCGCCGCAAGTCCACGGCGCGGTAGGCACGGGCTGGAGGCGGTTCGACGGCGGGCGGTCCTCTTCGGGGGGCCGCCCGTGGTCGTTTCAGGGCAGGGGCGTGGTGACGTAGTCCTTCCCGTCTGAGTGGCAGCCGTGACAGGTGGAGTGGGCGCGGCCGTAGTAGTTGTTCGAGTAGTCCGGGCCGAAGCCCTCGTAGAAGATCCAGGTGTCCTTGCCGGCACCGTCGGTGACCTTCACGTCCAGCGCGTGTCCCCGGAGCGTCTTCCCATCGTCCTCGAACAGCTCCTTGACGAGGATGCTGCCCACCGGGTGCGTGGCATTGCCGTCGCGCAGTGAGCCCACGACGAGGTCGTTGAAGAAGACACGGACCTTGCTGCCGTGGGGCGCGCGGGTGTCGTGGACGGTGGTTTCGGCGAGCCAGGACTTGTAGTGGCCCGCGCGCACGAAGGCGGTGATGCCCTGCTCGGAGGTATCGAGCTCGTGGACGACGCCGAGGCCCTCGTCGACGGAGGAGGAGGGGCCACAGGCGGTGGCGAGCAGCAGGGACAGGAGCAGGGGGCGCGGGTTCATTCCCTGCGTTACGCCGGTGGCCCGGTGTCGGTTACTGCTCCGAGTACGTGTGGGAGAGGTCGATGTAGAGGGAGATCACCGTCTCCGGGATGGAGAGCTCGACCCACCCCAGGTTCAGGTCTTCGGGGGTGACCTGGTAGTTGATGGTGCCGATGGTGTCATCGAGGGTGAATGGGTCGACGTCGATGACCGCGAGCTCAAGGGGGTTCTTGAGGAGGTTGGAGGTGATGACCTCGCAGCCGCCGGTGGACCAGATGGGGTGAAAGCTCGTGGACTCGGGCGTGCGGGAGAGCTCGGGTGCAGAGGGGCAGCGCATCTCGACGACGACGTCCGGAGGCGAGCCATCGGAGTCCCACTCCTCGTCATCCGGCGGTTCGAACGAAACGATCGAGGCCTCCAGCGGCTGCACCCGCGTCCGCATCACGCCCGGGATGCATTGCTTCGTGCCCAGGTGGCACACGTTGCCGTCGGCGCAGTCCTCACAGGCGCCGCCATTGGGACCACAGGTGGTGTCGTCCCGGTAGCGAATGCACTCGTTCTCCGCGGTGCAGCACCCGTTCGAACAGTTCTCCGGGGTGCACTCCAAAGGTCCACAGGCCGGGAGGAGCAGCGCGAACGTCAGGGCGAAGAGGAGGGGGCCGAGGGTTTTCATGAGAACGGCGGCGAACCCTACCAGAGACACGCCCCACGAAAATCGCCGCCTCGCTTCCGGACTCAGCGGTCCAGACGCGGGCGGCGATGGGGTACGGCTGGATTCGAACCTAGCGGCGCTTCTGCGCCGCGTCCGCGTGCTTCTCGCGGAACTCGGAGTAGGGGCCGTTGAAGTCGAGCACTTCCTTGCCCGCTTCCAGGCTCCAGATGCGTGTGGCGACCTCGGAGATGAGCTCCTGGTCGTGCGTCACGCAGATGACCGTGCCGTCGAACTTCGACAGGCCTTCTGCCAGCGCCGCGATGGACTCCAGGTCCAGGTGGTTCGTCGGCTCGTCCAGGATGAGCACGTTGTCCTGCGTGATCATCAGCTTCGACAGGAGCACGCGCACCGTCTCACCACCGGAGAGCGTGTCCGTGTTCTTCATCCGCTCTTCACCAGAGAAGAGCATCCGGCCCAGCACGCCGGAGATCTCCTCGTTCGTCAGCTTCTCGCTGATCTCTCGCAGGTAGCCGAAGCAGGTCGTGCCCTTGTGGATGACCCCGTGGTGGTCCTGCGGCAGGTAGCCCACCGACGCCTGGTGTCCCCAGGTGATGGTCCCCGCGTCCGGCTCCGTCTGCCCGGCCAGCATCTTCACCAGCGTGGACTTGCCCACGGCGTTGCGGCCGATGACGCAGATGCGCTCGCCCTTGCAGACCAGGCCCGTGAACGGCTTGATGACCTGCACGCCGTCGTAGGACTTCTTCAGGCCCTCGAACATCAGCGTCTGCCGGCCGCTGACCACCTTCTGATCAAACCGGATGAAGGGCCGCGCGATGTTCGAGCGCTTCAGGTCCTCCGTCTTCAGCTTGTCGATCTGCTTGATGCGGCTCTGCACCTGCGAGGCGCGCGTGCCGGCGTGGAAGCGCGCCACGAAGTCCTGCAGCTGGGCGATCTTCTTCTTCTTCTCTTCCGTCTCCGACTCCACCCGGGTCCGCAGCTGCGACTTCTGCCGGACCATGTCGTCGTAACCACCCGTGTACTGGATGATGGTCTCGTAATCGATGTCCGCGATGTGCGTGCAGATGGAGTTCAGGAAGTGCCGGTCGTGGCTGATGGTGATCAGCACGCCCTCGTACATGTGGAGGAAGTTCTCCAGCCAGCGGATGGAATCGATGTCCAGGTTGTTCGTGGGCTCGTCGAGCAGCAGCCCGTCCGGCTTGCCGAACAGCGCCTGCGCGAGCAACACGCGCAGCTTCAGACCGCCGGTGAGCTGGCGCATGGGCTCTTCGTGGAAGGCCTCTTCGATGCCAAGGCCCGCCAGCAGCGTGGCCGCGTCGCTCTCCGCGGAGTAGCCGTCCTCTTCCGCGATGACGCCTTCCAGCTCACCCAGCCGGTTGCCGTCCTCCTCGGTGATGTCCGACTTGGCGAGCAGCTTGTTCTTCTCGTCCATCGCCGCCCACAAGTGGCGGTTGCCCATCAGCACCACGTCCAGGACGCGGTCGTTCTCGTAGCGGAAGTGGTCCTGGCGCAGGATGCCCAGCTTGCGCGGGCGGATGATCTCGCCCATGTCCTGCTCCTCGTCAGCCGCGAGGATCTTCATGAACGTGGACTTGCCGGCCCCGTTCGGACCGGTCAGGCCGTAGCGACGGCCCGGCGAGAAGGTGACGTTGACCTCCTCGAAAAGCTTCTTGGGCCCATAGGCCTTGGAGACGTTGATGACGTTGAACATGGCGGCGGCTTGTAGCGGAAATGGCGCGGCGACCAAAGACGCGCGGTGAATCGAGGCCCGGCGGCGTACCGGAAGGCCCAATGTAACCGCCGCCAGCCCCTGGAAATGCCGGCTTCCAAGCCCCCGAGCACGCCCCCAGGTAGGGAAAACGGCGCTTCTCCACCTGGAGGCCGGGCGGGCGTCCCCAGGAAGCGGGTGCCTCCCGACGCGCGCCACGGGTATAAGGCACGACAATGGCCGTCCGCTTCGAACTCCTGAACACCGACCCCACCGGCGCCCGCACGGGCATCCTGCACACCCGCAAGGGGTCCTTCCCCACGCCGATGTTCATGCCGGTGGCCACCCACGCCGGCTTCCGCCACCTCGGGATGGAGGAGGTGAAGGAGACCGGCGCGAAGATCCTCCTCGCCAACACCTACCACCTGATGCTCCGCCCCGGCGCGGAGGTGTTCGAGCGCTTCGGGGGCATCCACCCGTTCATGGGGTGGGACGGCGCCGTGCTGACCGACTCGGGCGGGTTTCAGATCTTCTCCCTGCCGGAGGACCGGCTCATCACGGAGAAGGGCGCGCACTTCCGCAGCTTCTATGACAACAGCCGCCAGCTCCTGAGCCCCGAGTCCAGCATCGCCATGCAGCAGGCGATCAACTCGGAGATCATGATGGTGCTGGATGTGTGCATCGACTCGCGCACGGACGAGGCGGGCACGCGCGAGGCCATGGAGCGCACCCACCGCTGGGCCGTGCGCAGCCTCGCGGCGAAGGAGGCTCGCAACACGGGCCAGGCACTGTTCGGCATCGTCCAGGGTGGCGTGCATCCGGCTCTGCGCGACGCGAGCGCGGAGTTCCTCACGAAGCTGCCCTTCGACGGGTTCGCCATCGGCGGGCTCGCGGTGGGGGAGACGAAGGTGGAGCGCGACACGATGACCGAGCGCGCCACCGCGGCCCTGCCGCAGGACAAGCCGCGCTACCTGATGGGCGTGGGCACGCCCACGGACCTGCTGGAAGCCGTGCTGCGCGGCGTGGACATGTTCGACTGCATCATCCCCACCAAGATGGCGCAGCAGGGGTACGCGTACACCTTCCAGGGGCTCGTGCGCATCACCCGCACGGCGTACCGGCTGGAGGACGGGCCGCTGGATCCGGAGTGCGACTGCTACGTGTGCAAGCGCTACACGCGCGGCTACCTGCAGCACCTGATGCGCGGCAAGCACCACCTGGGCTCGCGCTTCCTGTCCGTGCACAACGTGCGGCACTACCAGAAGCTGATGGAGCGCATCCGCGAGGGCATCCTGCGCAATGGCTATGCGCAGACGTACCGCGAGCTGAAGTCCGCCGTGGCCACGCCCAAGGACCTGAAGGACGAGGCCGCCGCCACTGCGGTCACCCTCAAGGACGTGGGCTGAAAGGCCTGCGGGGCCGCGGGCGCGCGTTTCGTCGCCCGCCCAGCGGCCGGGTTGTAGGGGGTGGGGGAGGGACTGCGGTACAGCGCGACCTGCCGGGTTAGCCTGCGGGGCCGGGCACTGCCCGACCTCTTCGCCGCATGGACCCCCGCGTCACCACCCTCCTGAGCCACGTTCGCGCGCACGCCGAGAACCGGCCCGGCGTGTACCGCATGCTCGGGCCCTCCGGCGAGCTGCTCTACGTGGGCAAGTCGGTGCGGGTCCGCACGCGGCTCCTGTCGTACTTCCGCGCGGACGACGGCGAGAAGGCGGCGGAGATCATCTCCCAGGCGCACCAGGTGGAGTGGGAGTACACGGCCAGCGAGTTCGCGGCCCTCCTGCACGAGTTCCGGCTCATCAAGAGCCACCGGCCCCTCTACAACGTGCAGCACAAGCGGGACCGTTCGCACTGCTTCCTGCAGCTCACGCGGGAGGCGGTGCCCCGGTTGCGCGTGGTGGGCCAGCCCGGCGGCACCGGGAGCGCGGAGTACTTCGGGCCCTTCCGCGGTCGGCACACCATGGCGGAGGTGGTGCGCGCGGTGAGCGACCTGCTGGAGCTGCGCGACTGTCCGTCCGATACCCCGATGCGACTGGCGGATCAGATCCAGCTCTTCCCCATGAAGGATGATCCGCGGTGCATGCGCGGGCAGACGGCGCGGTGCATCTCGCCGTGCGCGGGCGGGTGCACGCAGGCGGAGTACCTGGAGCGCGTCGCGCTGGCGCGGGCGTTCCTGAATGGCGAGTCCGACCGGCCGCTGGTCATCCTGCGCGAGCGCATGGCGATGGCGGCGCGGCGGCTCCAGTTCGAATACGCGGCGGAGCTGCGCGACCGCGCCGAGCGGCTGGAGCACGTGCAGTCGTGGATCGTGGAGCTGGGGCGGACGCTGCGGCGGCTGTCCCTGGTCTACACGGTGCAGGGGCAGGGCGGAGGCGAGGACCGCACCTATGTGCTGCGGCGGGGGCGGATCCGCGCGGAGGTGCCAGCGCCCCAGACGCCGGAGGAGCAGGCGGCTCTGGAGGCGCGCGTGCGCGACATCTTCTCGCTGCCGGAACCCGAGGCGATTGGCCTCCGCGCCCAGGAGGCGCAGGAACTGATGCTCATCGCGAAGTGGTTCCGCATGCACCCGGAGGAACTGGAGGGCACGGTGCCTGCCTCGGCGCGTACCGGGAGCGGCGAGGCGTCCGAAGAAGTGGGCGAGGCTCGGGCCGCGTTGGCCCGGACGCTGGAGCGCACCGTGGAAGGGCCGGGTGGCGTGGAGGCGGACAGTCCCGAGCCTGAGCCGACGGATGCGGCGGGCGGGTAGCGCCACGGGGCATGGGCCCTGAGTTGTGTCGAGCTGTCCGGAAGGATGCTGCTGGCGGGTAGCGCCGTTGGGCGGTGTTCAGGCGTGCGGACGGATGCGGCGGGCGGGTAGCGCTGCAGGGCGGCTGCCCCGGGCGGTGTTGAGGCGTGCGGATGGATGCGGCCTCGCAGGCCCTTCGGTGTTCGGGCGGACGGTGTTGAACCTCCAGCGTGGCCGGAGCTTCTTGTCACGGGCTCGCAGGCGTCCTGGCGGACGGTGCTGAACAGCCCATGGGGGCGCGGCTTTCAGGCGGGTGACACCGGGCAGGTGGGCCGGCGAGGATGACGGGCATGAGGATGGAGCGGGTCGAGGAGACGCTGGAGCGCATCCGTCGAGAGGTCGCGCAGACGCCGGACGGCGTGCTGGCCTTCGACGGGGACGGCACGCTGTGGAGCGGGGACGTGGGGGACGACCTGTTCCTGGCCCTGCTGGAGCACGGCGGCGTGCGGCCCGAGGCGCGCGTGGGCCTGGAGCGGCTGGGTGCTCGGCACGGCGTGGAGGCGCACGCGGACACGGTGACGCTGGCGCGCGCCCTGTTCGCGGCGTTCGAGGCCGGACGGCTTCCGGAGAAGGACACCTACGAGATGATGGCGTGGGTGTTCGCGGGCTGGCACGTGGAGGAGGTGCGCGGCTTCGCCCACGACGTGGTGGCTCGCAAGGGGGTTGCCAAGCGCATCCATCCGGAGGCCCGCCGGGTGGTGGAGTGGGCCCGCGGCCAGGGCGTGGACTGCTACGTCGTCAGCGCGTCTCCGCGCGCGGTGGTGGAGGCCGCGGTGCGCGAGGTGGGGCTGACCGCCGAGTTCGTGCTGGCGTGCACGCCGAAGGAGGAGGGCGGACGGCTGCAGACGTCGGTCTTCGAGCCCGTGCCTTACGGCCCTGGCAAGGTGAACTGCCTCCGGCAGCGCACGAGCCGGCCGCTCTGCGCCGCCTTCGGCGACAACGTGTTCGATCTGGACATGCTCGCGGCGTCACGCGTCCCCGTGGCCATCCGGCCCAAGGCGCGGCTGCGCGAGCGTGCGGCGGAGCTGCCTTCGCTCGTGCAGCTACAGCCCGAAGAGGCTTGAGCCGGGAGCGCGCCGCTTCGCGAGACTGGAACCTCCAGTCCACGAAGCGGCGTCACCTCGCCGCCGGAGTCAGCGCCCCGTCTCTCCGCCCTTCACGACGAACTCCACGCGGCGGTTCGCGGTCAGGCCTTCGGGCGTGTCGTTGGACATCAACGGGCGCGTCGGCCCGTAGCCCTTCGCCTCCAGGCGTGAACCCGCGATGCCTCGCTGGATCAGGTACGCACGCACGCGGTCCGCGCGCTGCTGGCTCAGGGTGCGGTTGAGCTCCTCGGGGCCGGTGTTGTCCGTGTGGCCTTCAATCCGGATCTCGAGCTTCGGATTCGCCTTCAGGTAGTCCGCGATGGCGTCCAGCTGCCGCCGCTCCTCTTCCTGGAACTCGGCTTGGCCCACCGGGAACTGCACGCGGTGATCCAGCGGCGACTTCGTGTCCTCCACCGTGGGCTTGGGCTCCTCGGGCTTCGGCTCGACCGGCTTGGGCTCCTCGGGCTTCGGCTCGACCGGCTTGGGCTCCTCGCGCACGGGGCAGCCGCGGTTCGACGCGGGGCCTGCCTCCTTCGGGCAGCCGTCCTCGTCGTCCGCGACGCTGTCTCCGTCCGAGTCGGGCGGCGGGCAACCGTGGTAGCGAGCGGACCCCGCGACCGAGGCGCACTGGTCCTCGCGATCCACCACGCCGTCGTTGTCCGAGTCCTTGTCCGGGCAGCCCGCGTTGTCCACGGAGCCGGCCTCCAGCGGGCAGCGATCCTTCCCGTTGGCCACCGAGTCCCCATCGTCATCCTGATCCGGGCACTCCTCCGGGGTGTGGCTTCGGCCGCTCGCGCACTTGTCCTCACGCGGCGGCGGCTTGTTCGCCCACGCGATGCCCGCGGCCAGCCGGAACGACGGCGTGCCCGGGATGTCCGTGAAGCCATGCCCCGCGAGCGCGAACGCCTCGAAGCCCATGCCCACCGGCAGCCGCAGCCCACCGAGCAGCTCCAGCGCCACGTCCGACTCCACGAGGGACTCGGCGGCCTCCAGCGCGATCTCGCCGCGCAGCCCTTCGCCGCGCGTGGCCACCACCAGGCCCTGCTCCAGCTCCGTGCCAACGTCGCGGCCGGGCTCGACCTCCGTGGAGCGGATCCGCACGCCCGCGCTCGCGCCCAGGGCCAGCGGGCCCACCTCGCGGCTCACGGCCACGCGGGGCGCTACCTGGAACCCGGCCCAGCCCTGCTGCCGGCCGAACGCGTCCGCGCTTCCTCCGGGCAGCCCGATGTCCAGGCCCAGGCCGAGGAACACCGGGTCTCCGTCCTCACGACGCAGCAGCGCGTAGCGGGCGCCCAGCTCGGGCGTCCCCAGCCCGAAGGAGTCCGGGGGCGTCACGCCGGCCAGCGTCTCCGCGCCATGTCCGCCCTGGGAGATGATGACGGGGACGCGCGCGGACAACTCCAACCGGTCCACGGGAGACCACGCGCCGGCGAGCCAGCCCGCGGTCCGGTAGTGCAGGATGGAGCGCTCCACGTCATCGCTGCCCTTCAACAGCAGGATGCCGCGCTCGTAGTTGACCATGAGGAGCAGGCGGTAGCCGCCCTCGGGAAGCACGTTGCCGGTGTCCACCAGCATCGAGTCCGTGGCCGCGGGATTGAAGCGCAGGCGCTCCAGGTCCAACGGGCGGAGGGGACTCGCGAGGGTCTGGCCAAAGGCCGCGGGTGCGACGGCGATGGCCAGCAGCGCGGCCAGCGCCCATCTCTGTGCCTGTGTACGCAAGGGGAGGTCCATTCGGGAAAGGAAGGAGCGTGCGAGACGTTCAGATCCGGAGCGCATGGTTCAGCGAACCCCGGGGCTGGTGCGACGGCGACGCAGACCGGCCCACGACGCCAGTCCCGCGAGGAGCGCCAGTGCGGAGGTCGCATCACCGCCGGCGCTCTGGCAACCGCCGCCGGCGATGGACACCACCGCCGCCTGGACCGCGACCTGGAACGTGCACTGCGCGGAGTTGCCGGCCTCATCCGTGGCGGTAACGGTGACCCGCGTGGAGCCCGGCGCGAAGACGCTGCCCGACGCGGGCGAGGACGTGACGGTCGGCGTCGCGGTGACGGCGTCCGTGGCCGTGGGCTCGAACGACACCTGCGCGCCCGCGCCGTCCGTGGTCGCCGTCTGGTCCGACGGGCACGTCACGGAGGGCGGGGTGGTGTCCCGCACCGTGACGACGAATGAGCACGACGCCGGGACGCCGCCCGCGGTGGTGGCGGTCACGGTCGTCGCGCCGAGCGGGAACCGGGAGCCCGAGGGCACCGAGTAGCTGACCGGCGTGCCCACCTGGCCAGGCACCGCGGGATCGTAGGTGACCACGGCGCCATCCGGGCCCGTCGCTTCGGCGGTGACGTCCGCGGGGCACGTGAGGGTCGGAGGCGGCCCGGCCGTGACGGTGATGTTCACCGTGCCCAGGTTGCTGTCCTGGACGCAGTCCCGGACGCGGAAGTCGAAGCTGTCCGCTCCGACATAGCCCGGCGCGGGCGTGTACGTGAGGTTGGGCGGCGTGCCGCTCAAAGTCCCATGCAGCGGCTGGCGGACCACGGTCCAGGTCAACACCTGCCCCACATCCGGGTCGGTCGCGGTGAGGGTGACGGCCAGGGGCGTGTCCAGACCGGCGGCGACGTCCTGGTTGATCGCCGTGGGCGTCTGGTTCGCGACCACCTGCACCATGCGCCCGCCAGGGATGGCGTTGGCGAAGACGGTGAGCGCATAGGTCCCCAGCGGAACGCTGACGGGGACGGTCACCGTCGCGCGCGTGGACGACGTGTCGGAGCTGGGGAGCGTCAGCAGACGCCCGCCCTCCGCAGCCTGGAGGCGCACGAGGGGGAAGTCGGTGGGGGAGTCGCCGGTGGAGGTGCCTCCGCTCGCGCCGGAGATGCCCCGGAACAGCAGGCCCTCGAGCACGGTCGGGCAGGCGGGGACGAGGGTGGCCGGACGGGTCACCACGGGCCTCCACGCGGGGAGGGCGCCGGTGTCGTCGAACAGCTCGGAGTTGCGGGTGTCGTCGCCACCCGCGAGGAGCACCTCGCCCGAGGGCAGGGCGACGGAGACGAGTCCACCGCGCGAGGCCGGGGCGTTGACGGTGCTCCAGACGCGGGTGATGGGGTCGTAGACCTCCGCCACGTCGCTGAACGCGCTCGCGAAGGTCAGGCCTCCCGCGACCAGGACCTTGCCGGAGGGCATCAGCGTGGCGGTGTGGTGCCAGCGCTCCTGCGCGAGCGGTCCGACGCCGGTCCAGGTGTTCGTGCCGGGGTCATAGAGCTCCGCGGACGCAAGCTCCGTGACGCCCGCGAGCCCGCCGGTCGCGAGGACCTGGCCCGAGGGCAGGAGCGTCAACGTCAGCTCCTCCCGGGCCTGGGCGAGGCCCGCCGCGGGGGCCCAGGTGTTGGTCGCGGGGTCGTACAGCTCCGCCGAAGCAAGTGGCGCGCCGGTGTTGTCATGGCCGCCCACGATGAGCACGCGACCATCGGGGAGCAGCACGGTGGCATGTGCGGCGCGGGGGATGGCGGCGGAGGCCACCGGGGTCCAGGTGTTGTTGCCGGGCGTGTAGCGCTCCACGGCGCTGAGCACGGTCAGGTTGCGCTGACCTCCGACCACCAGCACCGTCCCATCGGGAAGGAGCGTGGCGGTGTGGACGTGTCGCGGGGTGGTGAGCGACGCAACGGGGGTCCAGGTGTTGGAGGCCGCGTCGTAGCGCTCGGCGGCGGTCACCGACGTGCTGCCGTTGCGCCCGCCCGCGACCAGCACCTGACCCGAAGGCAGGACGGTCGCGGTGGCGCGCTCGCGCGGCGTGGCGAGGGCCAGTGCGGAGGCCCAGGCGTTCGTCGTCCGGTCATACAGCTCCACGGCCGTCGACGAGGCGCCGCTCCCCGTACGGCCACCCGCGACGAGCACCTTGCCCGTGGGCAACAGCGCCACCACGGGGTCGGTCCGGGGCGTGCCCAGGGCCCCGGCGGGAGACCACCGGCTGACGGCGGGATCGTAGAGCTCCGTCTCCGCGTAGAAGGTGAGGCTGGGCGCGCTGCTGTACCCGCCCGCCACCAGCACCTTGCCGGAGGGCAGCAGGGTCGCGGTGTGGTTCTCGCGCCCGATGTTCATCGAACCCGCGGGGGTCCACTGGCCGGTCGCGGGGTTGTAGACCTCCGAGACGACCTGCGGATTCCTCGCGGAATCGGAGCCGCCTGAGGCCAGGACCCTGCCATCGGGCAGCAGCGTGGCTGAATGACCTGACCGCGCGAACGCGAGGCTGCCGGTGGCGGTCCAGGTGTTGGTCGCCGGGTCATAGATTTCCGAGGCGGTGGTCACACCCCCCGCGGTGAACCCGCCCGCGACGAGCACGCGGCCATCTGGGAGCAGCGTGCTGGTGGAGTAGTGCCGGGGCACCAGGACAGGCGCGGTGGCGGACCAGGTGCCAGTCGTGGGGTCATAGCGGTCGGCGCCGGGGACCTCACCCGCCTGGTTGAAGCCGCTCACCGCGAGCACCTGCCCGTTCCGCAGCAGCGTGGCGGAGTGCGCGCCCCGGCCCAGGGTCATGGCGCCGGTGGGGAGGAACGTGTTGCTCGCGGGGTCGTACAGCTCCGCGGAGGTGAGCCGGACGCCGCCGCTGCCGGTGCCACCCGCGACCAGCACCTGCCCTGAGTTCAGCAGTGTGATGGTGGGGAGCCCGCGGGTCTGCGCCATGTTGCCCGTGGCGGTCCACGTGCCCGTCGCGGGATCGTAGAGCCGTCCCGAAGTGGAGCCGTCGGTCAGCGCGAGCACCTTGCCGTTGGGAAGCAGCACGGCCTCGGTGACGTTGCCCTGGATGCCGGAGTCGCCGGCATCGCGCCAGGTGCCGGTGGCGGGGTTGTAGAGCTCCGCCTCGCGCACGAACCCGGTCCGGTTGACGCCGTTGATGACCAGGAGCTCGCCGGAGGGAAGCAGGACGGCGCCGTGTTGCGCGCGCGTGCGGGCCATGGACACGGTGGGGGCCCAGCCCGGCGCGGCGGCCAGAGGCGTCTTCGCGGACGAGGGGGCGCCATCGCCCGGGGTCGGGTGCTCCTTCGAACTGCACGCCAGAAGGCTCACGCCCGCCACCAACACCAGGATCCTGCTCCAGACAGCGTGCTGTGACCGCATCGAACGAACTCCGATCCGCGAGGCTGGCACGGACGCAAGTGCGTCCGCCCGCCGTGAACAACCGGGCAGCGGCTTACCAGCGGGTCGGGTGCCCGGGCAACGCGCGAGAAAAATCCTCTGAGGCTGATCCGCGAGCTGTCTCAAGTGGACCTACACGGGGGGCATCCCTGTGAGGCGGCGACGCCAGAACTCCTGCTCCGGCCAGCGGCGCTCCAGCGCGTACCAGGCCGTCACGTTGCGCCGGTACGCGGCGTCGATGTCGGCCAGGGTCCCGGCGTAGTCGCTCGTCGCGGACGGGTCGCCGGAGAGTGCGCGGTCCGTGGCCTCCGCAGCGGCGAGGCCGGTGAACAGGGCGTTGAACAGGCCCTGGGAGGAGAGGGGATCGAAGCTCAGCGCCGCATCCCCCACGGCAAGCCAGTTATCGCCCACGGGTGACGCCAGGACCGAGCCGTGGGCCGTGATGACTCCGGGCGCGATCGTGTCATCGAAACAGGTATCCGCGAGCTGCGCGCCCAGGGTGGGGGAGCGCGCTGCCTGGCCCAGCAAGCCGGGCGCCGTGCGCAGGGCCTCGGCCGCGGGAAGATCCGCATCGGTGTGCCATGCGAGCACCCGTCGGCCGTCCGGCAAGGGCGCGGTGTACCACCAGCCGTCGGGCGCGGACTCCGTGTACGTCAGGCCGCCCCCGGTGCTGCCCTCCGTCCTCGTGCCGTGAAGCCATCCACAGATCAACCGGTCCCGGGCCCGTCGCTCGGCGCCGAAGGGCTTGAGCAGTCCCGACGCCCGGCCTCCAGCATCGATGATCCACCGTGTGGCCACGTCCAGCACCCGTCCGCCGTGCTCCAATCGCAGACACCAGCCGTCACCCGCGCGCTCCAGTCCCACGGGTGAGGCGGGTGCGAGCAACGCCGCTCCCCGTGCCACGGCCGTGCGTCGCAAGCGCTCCTCGAACCGGCGACGGTCCAGGTGCCAGCCCGGTCCATCCAGGTTGGCGAGCGCGTCCTGCTCACCGGGAACCTCCGTCCCCCAGCGGCTGCGCGCGACGTGACAGGGGCTGTGCCCGTCCGCGAGGAAGTCCGCCCACAGCCCCATGTCGCTCAAGAGGCGCCGGGCGGCCGGGGCCAGGGACTCACCGATGCGGTCGGTGGGCTCTGGCCTCCGGTCCACCAGCAACACCCGCCGGAACGGCGCGAGGTTCAGCGCGGCAGTGGCACCGGCGGGGCCAGCGCCCACGATGACGACGTCTGCGGGCAGCATCCGGGGCTCTAGCGCCGCAGGCCGCCCGGGAAGCGGCGCACCTTCTCGATGCCGCGCACGTCGACCTTCGCCGCGGAGGGCGCTTCGCGGTGATGCACCCCCACCGAGCTCCCCGTCGCGGTCCCTCGCCGCCTCACCCGGGCCTCGGGAGGGATGACGTCCTGGATGGGCTTGTGCTGGTCCTCGACCTCGATCACCGCCGGGAAGGCGTCGGTGTCCGTCGGGCCCTTCCTCGCCTCGACGACGCCCAGGTGGTCGAAGTGCTGGATCATGTTGTTGATCTGGTCGGTGTAGCTCGTCGACCCCAGCGGGTTGATCCAGGCGGCGCGGTTGGCGAAGGCGGCACGGCGCTCGGCCAGCGGCTTCTTCGTGTCCATGACGATCCTGTAGTTCTCCTCCGTCAGGACCTCGTTGGGGACCCGCGCGGGCCAGAAGGACGGGACATAGGGGTCGTAGGTCGTGTCGTAACCGGAGCGGCAGCTGGCCGAGTCCGCCTGCCAGGGGACGGCCATCCACCGCGTGAGGCCACCGGGCGGCTGGCCGGTGAGCGGGCCGTTGGCGAGGGTGATGCTGTCCAGCGTGATCACCTCGCCCAGGTTCGGCTCCTTCCAGCCGGGGAGCTGGTGCGCCAGGCGGAAGGGCTGCAGGTACATCGTGGCCTGACGCATGGGCCAGGTCATCTCGCAGCCGGGGTGGAACGCGTCGGCCAGGCAGAACTCCAGCGCCGCGCGGGTGAGCATGTCCCCCTGTTCCGGCAGCGGCACCTCGGCGAGCGTGGCTGGCGGCTTGCGGTTCGGATCATGGTCGGCCACGAACTCGCCCAGGGCCCACTGCTGGAGCATGGCCAGCTGGGTGTCCGTCAGCGCGGTGTACTGCCGGGGCGTCTGCGCGGGCGGGATGTTCATGGCGTCGCCGTACAGCCAGGGCCACGGCGTGGGTGACCAGGAGTCCCTGGCGAAGTTCCGGAACTGGTTCGCCACCGCATGCCGGTACTCCCGCTCCGCCGGGCCGCTGTCCCCCAGGCGCGCCAGCACCTCCGGATCCGTGAAGTCGAACATCCCCTTCCAGCCGAAACCTGCGGCGAAGCCCGCGTTGACCCATTGCAGCCCCGCCAGGCGCTGGAAGAGGGGAAGGATGTCGTGGGTGAAGGACGGCCGGGCCGGCGCGGCCAGCGTCCCCGCGCGGATGGCCACGTCGCGCATCAGGTCCCACATCGTGCGGACCGACTTCCGCTGGGGCCCGTAGTTCGGGGGCGCCACGACCACCCAGGCGGGGACGACCTCCAGCGGCTTGCCATCCAGCACCACCTCGGCGGTCACCGGGCCGTCCGACACGTCGTCGTGCCAGCCCTCGTTGTTCGCGAAGGTGATGGCATACGTGCCGTCGCACGAGCGGGAGACGCCGTGACCGCCCAGCACCACCAGCCGCCCGCACTCGTCGGTGCGGATCTCCCCCAGGTGGACCTCCAGGTCCATGAAGGTGCCGTCGAAGCGCTTGGGGCGGGCCTTCGCGCCCTGCACGGACTGCGTGGCAGGCGTGATGGCCAGCCGCGAGCGGTCCGCCACGGCCGCGTTGCGCAGCGTGGTGGGTGGGGCGGACGAGGCCTCGGGAATGTCGAGCGCCAGCTGGAAGCCGTACCAGGCGGCCTTGGTGTTCGCCAACTGCACGGTCCAGCGCACCTTCGCGCCCGACTTCGGCACCGACAGCTCCCGAATGATGTGCCCCTCCGCGTTGACGCCGTAGATGCGGAAGCGCGCCGCCTGCCGCTTCAGCCGCCCCTGCGCATCCCGGTAGAAGCCCTTGTCCTGGGCGGGAGGCTCGGTCACCTCGGGTCCGATGAAGTACCCGTCCGGGCTGCTGCCGACGCGAGCGATGCCGATGGGCGGGTAGATGACCGCCTTCACGATGCCCTCGTCCGGCGCCTTGGGCTTGGGCGCGACCGGACGGGGCTCTGGGAGGTCCTTCAGGGGCTGACCGTTGGCGCGGTGTCGGGCCGCGGCACCCGCGGCGTAGACCGCCTTGCGCACCACCGCGATGGAGGACGCCTCGGACGGTGCGTTCTCCGGAGGGGTGCGCCAGATGTTGAAGGACAGCGACTGGCCATAGTCGGCCTGCCCGCGCTCACCGATGTCCTGGCGGGGCAGCACCAGGGTGGCGATCTGCACGAACGGGCTCTGCTTCTCCGACCAGTCGTCCATGGCCCGGTCCAGGGGCATGGTGGACGGGTGGGTGCGGCGCTGGATCATGAACCGGAAGCGATAGCCGTCCCTCGCCAGCCGGGTGGCCAGGTCCGTGGCCAGGTAGTCATCAGCGTCATCCGGCACGTTCTGGGGCGCGGTCTCCGGCTCCAGTCTGTATTTGACGACCTCCTTGCCCAGCTTGAACGGCAGGATGGCCCAGTAGGTGCTGGTGAGGACGCTGCCCTGCGGCGCCGTCATCGCGTCCAGCACGGCCTGGGTGGCGGGATGCTGTTTGAGATAGCCGGGATAGTCCTTCAGGACAACGCCCGCATAGGTGAACTCACACATCGCCTTCGCGTCCTGCACGAAGAAGCGCGGGAAGTTCTGCAGGATGAAGTCCGCGGTGGTGCCCGACTCGCCCAGCCCGTTCGAGCCAGCGACTCCGAACAGCTTGATGCCCACGCCCAGCGTGCTGCCCAGGTCCGGCAGGGTGGGGGACGTGTCGCTGGAGAACCGCACCCAGGCCTCCAGCCGGTCCTGCGCGAAGATGCCCGTCCGAAGCTTGCGGTCCACGCCGGGGAGGATTTCGAAGTGGCCATGCGCCACGCCGTGCAGCTTGCGGAACACGGCGCGCTCGGCGGGAGTCTGACCCAGGCGGATGCGATTCTCCTGGGTCATGCGCACGAACATCTCGACGAGGCGTTCGGTGGGCTGTCCTTCACAGTCGAAGCTGTCGGGAGGAGCGTCCTTCTCGTGTCTGGACATGATGCGCCTCGGAGCATGAGCAGTGTTGACGGCGCGTGAAGACTGTCAGAGCGCGCGACCCGCGGCAATTCGGGCGGCCCTGGCAGGGTGCTTTGTGATTGCGCCCATGGCGCGGCTCGATGGAGACGTGGTCGGAGAAGAGTCAGACGAATTCATCTTGGACGCACCTGAGGGGCTGCCCTCAATCATCCTCTTCGTCCATGTCGTGCGCGGCCGCGTTGAACAGGCCAAACCCTCCGGCCTCCTCCTGCGTGATTCCGGCCCTCCGCAGCGCGGGTGAATCCACCGTCTGCCCCACCGCCATCCAGCGCGGCGCGGCCAGCAGCACCCCGTGCTTCGGCAGCTCCGGCAGCAGGTGCTCCAGGTCGTCGAGGATGAACTCCGCGTGCCCCACGTCCTCGGGCTCGCGCAGCCCTTCCGGCGGACGCCACGGCCCACCGTCC
>NZ_RAWB01000299.1 GCF_003612055.1 Corallococcus llansteffanensis | reverse complement strand
GGCCGGGGCGGGGGGCGACCTTCGGCGGCGGAACTGTGGACCGGGTCCTCAGAGGTGGGCAACGGAGATTTCCGGGCGCTTCATTCCTCCTCCCGTGAAGGATCTTCCCCGTGTCCCTTCGACAGGCCCCGGGCCCGCGTCACGGGCCGCTCGAACGCGCACAACCCGCCGGAATCACGGGGCCTGCGGGCCTCGTGCCGCGGCAGGACGTGTGCGGTTGCGTTGGTCAATGTGGTCTGAAGAGACCTTCCGCGTAGCGGGGACTCTCGAACAATCCCATCGGCCCGCGGTCGTAATGCGCACTTCATGCCTTGACGCTGCGAAGAATTTCTTTAAAGAATGCACGCACGTCCTCTTCTTCATTGAAGGTGGCGTATGTACCGGTCCTCGCGTTCCCCAACCGCGGAACCGGTGCGTGACGTCCCAGTTGAGCCCCGCGCGCCGCGTTCCCCCTCTCGGCGCGCGGTGGCCCCTGGGACTTCCGCCTCCGCCCTGCTCATCCCAGCAACTTCGAGGATTTGCGTGTCCACCTCTGTCTTTGCCCTGCCTGTCTCGTTGGCCCTGCACCTGCTCACCTCGGCGGCGCCCGCATCCCCGTCACCCGCCACCGCTCCGGTGAAGCCGCCCCCGGCCTCCGCCGTGAAGGGGCTGACCGCCGCGCAGCTGGACGCGGCGGGGCGGCTGGTGGGCCCGGCGCTCACGGAAGGCCATTCCTACGCGCGGCTGGCGGAGCTGACGGACGGCGTGGGTCCGCGCCTGTCCGGCTCCGAGTCCGCGGAGGCCGCGGTGCAGTGGGCGCTGCGCTCCTTCAAGGCGGACGGGGTGAAGGCGTGGAAGGAGCCGGTGAAGGTGCCGCACTGGGTGCGCGGCGAGGAGCACGGTGAGATCGTCACCTCCGAGCGCACCCGGGGCCTGCCGCTGTCGCTGATGGCGCTGGGCGGCAGCGCGCCCACGCCGCCGGAGGGGCTCACCGCGGAGGTGGTGGAGGTGGGCTCGCTGGAGGACCTGGCCGCGCTGGGGGACCAGGTGAAGGGCCGCATCGTCTTCTTCAACCACGACATGTCGGAGGCGGCGGACTACGGCCGCTTCGCTGGGATGCGCAGCCGGGGGCCGGCGCTGGCGGCGAAGCAGGGCGCGGTGGCCGCGCTGGTGCGCTCGCTGGCCACGGCGTCGCTGCGCAGCCCGCACACCGGGGCCACGCGCTTCGACGAGGGCGGCGCGCGCCTGCCCGCGGCGGCGGTGTCGGTGGAGGACGCGCTGACGCTGCACCGGATGCTCCAGGGCGGGCCGGTGAAGGTGCGGCTGGTGCTGGGGTGCTCGGAGCTGCCGGACGCGGACTCGTCCAACGTGGTGGCGGAGGTGCGCGGCCGGGAGAAGCCGGACGAGGTGGTGCTGCTGGGCGCGCACCTGGACTCGTGGGACGTGGGCACGGGCGCGCACGACGACGGCGCGGGCGTGGTGATGGTGATGGAGGCGGCGCGCCTCATCGCGAAGCTGCCCCAGGCGCCCCGGCGCACGGTGCGCGTGGTGCTGTTCATGAACGAGGAGAACGGCCTGCGCGGCGGCCGGGCGTACGCGGAGGCGCACGCGAAGGAGCTGCCGAAGCACGTGGCCGCGGTGGAGATGGACGCGGGCGGCGGGCCGCCCCTGGGCGTCAGCCTGCACGCGGGGCCGGGCGGTGAGGCGCTGCTGCGGCCGTGGCTCGCCCCGCTGGACGGGCTGGGCGCGGGCCGGTTCATGGTGGGGCATGCGACGGGCGCGGACCTGAGCCCGATGGAGCCCGCGCACGTGCCCTTCGTGGGCGTGCGCGTGGACAGCAGCCGCTACTTCGACGTGCACCACTCCATGGCGGACACGCTGGACAAGGTGGACCCCCGGGACCTGTCGCGCAGCACCGCGGCGGTGGCGTGGATGGCGTACGCGCTGGCGGAGGCGCCGGCCCTGCTCGCGCGTCCCACCGGGCCGGAGTCGGACAACCCGCCCCCGAAGAAGTAGCGGGCTGCCCGGGCTACTCGGGCACGGGCCTGCCGGGGCCGCGCCGCAGGGGCAGCTCCGGCAGCAGCAGCGTGACGAGCAGGGCGGCCAGCGCGACGAAGAGGGAGAAGCGGTACACCGCCGTCGTCGCGCGGGTGAAGGACTCCTTGAGCGCGCGCTCCACGCGGTCCACGGTGGACAGCGCATGGGCCTCGTCCGCGTCCACCCGAGCCCGGGCCTGGACGCCCGCGGGCCCCGGCAGGGCCTGGGAGGCCTGCCGCTCCTCGGCGAACCCCTGACGCAGCCTCGCCTTCACGGCGTCGGGCTGGAACCGCTCGCCCGCGGGAGCGCTCTCGCCGCCCAGGACTCCAGGAGCCGAGGCGCGCAGCTCCTGCCGCACGTCCCGGGGCAGCCCTTGCGTGGCCTGCTCGGTGCGCGTCGTCATCTCCCGGCCCAGCGTGCTCGCGAACACGGTGCCCAGCAGGGCCACGCCCACCGTCATCCCCAGCTGCCGGAAGAAGGTCGTGGCGGACGTGGCCACGCCGATGCGCTGGGGCGGCACCGCGTTCTGCACGGCCACGGTGTAGAGCGGGATGGACGGGCCCAGCCCCAGGCCCACGAGCACCATCTTCACCGTCACCTCCGCCTGGCCGGAGTCGGGCGTCAGCGTGAAGGCCATCACCGCGAAGCCCACGCCCAGCAGCAGCAGCGAGCCCAGCATCACCGCCTTGTAGCGCCCCAGCCGCGACACCAGCTGCCCGGACAGCACGTTGCCCGCCACCACGCCCAGCGTCAGCGGCGTGAGCGTCAGCCCCGAGTGCGTCGCGGACAGCCCCACCACGTTCACCATGAACAGCGGCAGGAAGGTGACGGACGCGAGGAACACCGCGCCGATGATGAACACCGCCGCGTTGCCCGCCGTGAACGCGCGGATGCGGAACAGCGACGGCTCCAGCAGCGGCTCCTTCGTGTGGCGCTCCCGCCAGACGAAGAGCCCCAGGCCCACCGCCGCCAGCGTGAACAGCCCGAGGATGGGAGCGGACCCCCACGCGAACCCGCCCGGCCGGGGCGTCGCCGCCCCGTGGCCCAGGCTGAGCGCGAGCAGCAGCGGCACCACCGCCACGGCCAGCGCCGCCGCGCCCAACAGGTCCAGCCGGCTGCCGTGCACGCCCTCGGGCTTGAGCGGAGGCATGCGCAGGATGATGAGCCCGAGCGCGAGCGCGCCCACCGGCAGGTTGATGAAGAACACCCAGTGCCAGCCCAGCGCGTCGGTGATGAAGCCGCCGGCCAGCGGGCCGATGACGCTGGACAGGCCGAACACCGCGCCGAACAGGCCCTGGTACTTGCCCCGGTCGCGCGGCGGGAACAGGTCCGCCACCACCGCCAGCGAACCCGTGAAGAGGGCCGCGCTGCCCAGGCCCTGCACCGCGCGGCAGAGGATGAGCGTGAGCGTGGAGCGGCACACGCCGCACAGGAAGCTGCCAGTGAGGAACACGAGGATGCCCGCCACCAGCACCGCGCGCCGTCCCAGCAGGTCCGACAGCTTGCCCCACACGGGCACCATCATCGTGGAGGCCACGAGGTATGCGGTGGTGAGCCACGGGTAGTGCTCGGGCGCGATGTGCAGGTCCGCCTGGATGGCTGGGCCCGCGGTGGCCACGATGGTCTGGTCCAGCGCCGCCAGCAGCAGCCCCAGCAGCGCACCCGACAGCGTGAAGGCCTTCTGCGAGCGGCTGAACCGCTCCGACGCGGGCGCGGCGACGTCGACGGAGCCAGGGACGGCGGGATGGGCGGCGGTGTCGGCCATGGCGGGCGGGCACGCGCTCGCGCGCGCCTGCGCAAACCTGGGGACGGCGGGGTGGGACGGCCATGGACGCCTGCCCGGCTGCTCCCCTGCCAGCGCGAGGAAGACCCTCATGGGACAAGTGTCATTTCCGGGACGCCGGGCCGTGGTCCTATCCTCCGGGACTTTGCTTGTCGGGCGCGCCGGGTCGGCGGTCGCGTCTCCGAGGATGTGACGAATGCGGATCCGTGGAGCGCTGGCCTGCGCCGTGATGTTGACGATGGTGTCGGGCTGCAAGGAAGACCCGAAGTCCCGACCCGATGCGGGCCTACCTGCGGACGCGGGCACCCCGGATGCGGGCACCCCGGATGCGGGCATCCCGGATGCGGGCATCCCTGACGCGGGCCCGGAGGATGACGGCGGCACGCCCGACGCAGGGCCCACCCTCTCCGAGACGCCGCGCTGGCAGGTGTCTGGAGACGCCACGCCGGCCACGGCCTGCTTTGGCCGGAGCGTGGCGTTGGGCGACCTCAACGGCGATGGCCGACAGGACCTGCTGGTGGCGTCACCGCCGTGCACGAGCGGGCCGACGGATCCAGGCCGCGTGTCGCTGTACGCGGGCGAAGCGCGCGACTTCTCCCAGACGCCGCTCACCACCACGATGACGTGGGTGCATCCCAGCCCCCGCACCTCGGGCTACCAGCTCACCGTGTCCACGGGCGACCTCGACGGGGATGCCTACGCGGACGTGCTCGTGCGGGGCTACTACGGCGTCAGCGTGTTCAAGGGCGGGCCGGACCTGTCCCAGGTGCTGGC
This sequence comes from Corallococcus llansteffanensis, assembly GCF_003612055.1. GTDB lineage: Bacteria > Myxococcota > Myxococcia > Myxococcales > Myxococcaceae > Corallococcus > Corallococcus llansteffanensis. The sequence continues at coordinate 7,577 of NZ_RAWB01000299.1, read as the reverse complement.
GCAGCCCCTGTTCCGCGCGCCGGACTCCTCCACCACGCGCTTCAGCAGCGCGCAGCTGCTGGACCTGGATGGCGACGGGAAGGATGAGCTCCTCGTCACCACCACCAGCGGCCGCACCACCGTCTATCGCTCGACGCCCGGCGGTGCGGAGGGCCCCTTCACCAACGTGCAGGTGTTCTCCGGCTACCCGACGCCCGCGGGGGACACCGACGGGGACGGCGCCCAGGACGTGCTGAGGGCGACCGGTGGGGAGGCCTTGGAGATAGGACTCTTCCTGGGCTGCAAGCAGGGCGGCCCTCGTGACTGTGACGGCCTGCTGACGCTCCAGCCGGTGTGGACGGGCAAGGCGGAGGGAATGAAGGCGCTGCCGGACCTGAGCGGGGATGGGCGTCCGGAGCTGCTCATGGGCTTCAATGGCAGTCAGCGCCTGCACCTGTCCGACGCCGCGCTCCAGGGGTATTCGCCCACGCCGGTGTGGCAGATGATGGATGACGCGACCTTCCCCGCCTTCGGCTACGCCGTCCTGCCGGCGGGGTCCATGGTGGAGGGCAGCACGGGCCACGACTTCGTCATCAACGCCATCGGGCGCGTGTACCTCTTCCGCCCCACGCAGGACGTGTCGGGCCCGCTGGAGCCGGTCTGGGCGTGGCCGCGCGCCAACCGCCTCCAGCCCGGAAAGGCGCTGGGCTTCGTCTCCCCGAGCGTGGCGAGCGCGGGCGACCTGAACGGCGACGGCCATGACGACCTGGTGGTGGGCATCCCGCCGGAATCGGACGGCACCCACTTCCCGGGCCGGGTGCGGGTGTACGGCGGCGGCGCGGTGCCCGACCTGACGGAGCCCGCGCCCGCGCTGGTCCCGACGAAGACGTGCAACCTCCCGGTGGATCCGGTCAATGGCAAACCAGACCTGACGGTGGACCGGGACGTGCTCGCGCGGTCGCTCTACGTGGAGCGGCGCAGCTTCGCGGAGGACTCGTGCGAGGTGATGGAAGGCTGCGTGCCGGCGGGGGGCGAGCGGCGCCTGCTGCGCTTCACCACGTCCATCATGAACATGGGCACGGGCCCGCTCGTGGTGCCGTCGCCGGAGGAGCGGCCGGATCTGTTTGTCTATGACGCGTGCCACCTGCACCACCACCTGGTGGACTTCGCGGGCTATGCGCTGAAGGACGCGTCGGGCACCACCACCGCGGTGGGCCGCAAGCAGGGCTTCTACATGGTGGACTACACGCAGTATTGCGCGGATGGCGGCCCGTTCACCTGGTACGACCCGGGCACGGGCATCTCTCCCGGCTGGTCGGACGTCTACACCGCGAACACCGCGTGCCAGTGGCTGGATGTCACGGATACCCCGGACGGCGAGTACACGGTGCGCGTGGGCGTGGATGAGAACCACATCGTGGAGGAGAACGACGTGCTGCCCAACGAGGTCACCGTCAAGGTGCGCCTCACGGGCGACACGGTGACCGTGCTGCCCTGACGCTGTCTTGGATTGCATCGTTTGCCCGCGAGGGGGCTCCAGGGCTTGCACGCCGGAAGGTCGGCAGGTGCTTTCCCTGGAGCTGACGAATGCGGATGCGAGGCGCGTGGGGCTGCGCGGTGGTGCTGCTGCTGTCCATGACGGGCTGCAAGGACGACCCGAAGCCCCCGTCGGACGCGGGTGTGCCCGACGACGCGGGCCTGCCCGAGGACGCGGGCACCCCGGATGGTGGCGGCACCGCCACCCCCACCCTCTCCGAGACGCCCCGCTGGCAGGTCGCGGGAGACGGCCTCGTCCCGCAGGAGTGCTTCGGCCGCTCCGTGGCGCTGGGCGACGTCAACGGAGATGGGCGCAAGGACCTGCTGGTGGCGTCGGGGCCCTGCCAGAGTGTGCTGACGATTCCGGGGCGCGTGGCGCTGTACGCGGGGGAGGCGTCCTTCTTTTCCCAGACACCGGTCACCACCACGATGACGTGGGTGCATCCCAGCCCGCGCACGTCGGGCTACAAGCTCACCGTGTCCACCGGCAACCTGGACGGGGACCCCTACGCGGACGTGCTCGTGCAGGGCTACTACGGCGTCAGCGTGTTCAGGGGCGGGCCGGACCTGTCCCAGGTGCTGGCCGAGCCGCTGTTCCGCGTGCCGGACTCCTCCACCACGCGTTTTGCCGGCGCGCAGCTGCTGGACCTGGATGGTGACGGGAAGGACGAGCTCGCCGTCGCCACCGTCGCCAGGGAGCTCACCGTGTACCAGGCGGCGCCCGGGGCGGCCTTCGCCCCTGTCCGCACGCTGTCCGGCATCCCGAAGCCCGCGGGCGATACGGACGGGGACGGGGCCCAGGACCTGCTGGTCACCCACGAAGACTTCACGGCGGAGCTCTTCCTGGGGTGCAAGCCAGGGAGCCCGCGCGCCTGCACCGGGCCGCTGACGACCGCACCGGTGTGGACGGGGCAGGCCGAGCTCTTCCACGCGCTGCCCGACCTGAGCGGGGACGGACGCCCGGAGGGGTTCATGCTCCTGAATGGCAGCCAGCGCCTGCACCTGTCCGACGCCGCGCTCCAGGGCTACGCACCGCGGGCCACCTGGCAGCTGATGGACGACGCGGTCTTCCCGCTCCTCGGTCTGAACTACTTCGTGTTCGGCCCGTCCATCCTCCCCGTGGGGTCCATGGTGGCGGGCAGCACGGGCCATGACTTCGTCATCACCGCCATCGGGCGTGTGTACCTCTTCCGGCCCACGCAGAACGTGTCCGGCCCGCTGGAGCCGGTGTGGGCCTGGCCGCGCGCCAACCATCTCCAGCCCCAGCTGGGAATGGGCACCAGCTACCTGTCAGTGGCGGCCGCGGGCGACCTGGACGGCGACGGCCATGGCGACCTGGTGGTGGGCCTGCCGCCGGAGAACGACGGCACCCGCTTCCCGGGCCGGGTGGCGGTGTACGGCGGTGGCGCGGTGCCGGACTCCTCGGAGCCCCCGCCCGCGCTGGCCCCCACGAAGACGTGCAACCTCCCGGTGGATCCGGTCAACGGCAAGCCGGACCTGACGGTGGACCGCGACGTGCTGGCGCGCTCGCTCTACGTGGAGCGCCGCACCTTCGCGCAGGACGCGTGCGAGGTGCGCGAGGGCTGCGTGCCCGCGGGCGGTGAGCGGCGCCTGCTGCGCTTCAGCACGTCCATCATGAACATGGGCACGGGCCCGCTGGTGGTGCCCTCACCTGAGGAGCGGCCGGACCTGTTCGTCTATGACGAGTGCCACGAGCACCATCACCTGACGAACTTCGCGGGCTATGCGCTGCAAGACGCGGCGGGCACCAGCACCACGGTGGGCCGCAAGCAGGGCTTCTACATGGTGGACTTCACCCAGTACTGCGCGGATGGCAGCCCCTACGGCTGGTACGACCCCGGCACGGGCATCTCTCCCGGCTGGTCGGACGTCTACACGGCCGAGCTCCCCTGCCAGTGGCTGGACGTCACCGACACCCCGGACGGCGAGTACACGGTGCGCGTGGGCGTGGACGAGAACCACATCGTGGACGAGGCCGACGTGCTGCCCAACCAGGTCACCGTCAGGGTGCGCCTCACGGGCGACTCGGTGACCGTGCTCCCCTGAAACCCGGGGAAATCCCCAGGGAAACCCCCGGGGCGAGCGACCTGCCGTGAAGGCCGCGTGCAATGGGCGGCCGTTCGCGGCGTAGAGTGCCTGACGCGGCCTCCAGCGCGCGCAAAGGGGTGGTTTTCGTGAATTTCCGGGTCGACGTGTGGGAGGGAGCGCGCATCGCGCTGTCCTCGCTGCGCTCCAACCGGCTGCGGACGGTGCTCACGACGGTGGGCATCGGCGTGGGCGTGTGCACGCTGCTGGCCATCGTCGGCATCATCCAGGGCCTGAACAGCTCGTTCGCGGAGCAGCTGGGGAAGATTGGCTCCAACACGCTCCAGGTGTCCAAGTTCCCCTGGGTGATGGGCGGGGACTGGTGGGAGTACCGCAACCGCAAGCGGCTGTCGGTGGACCTGGTGGACCCCCTGCGGGCCAGCTCCGAGCACGTGGTGGCGGTGGCGCCCATGTTCTTCGAACAGGCGGAGGTGTCGTTCCTGCAGCGCAGGCTCGCCTCCGTGCAGACCATGGGCACCAGCCCCGACTACTCCATGGCGTCCAGCGTGGAGATGGCGACGGGACGCTTCCTCACCGACGCGGACGTGGACAACCGCTCCGCGGTGGCGGTGCTGGGCGCGGAGGTGGTGAAGGTGCTCTTTCCGGGCATCAACCCGGTGGGCCACCGCGTCCTGGTGGACAAGCGGCCCTACCGCGTCGTCGGCACCATCGTGGAGCGCGGCACGGTGCTGGGGGAGAACGTGGACATGGTGGTGATGCTGCCCTTCACCGCGTTCACGGGGCACTTCGGCACCAAGCGCGACGTGCACATCGTCGTCGCGGTGGACAAGCAGGAGAGCGTGCCCGTCGTGCAGGACCGGCTCACGGAGACGCTGCGCCGCGAGCGCAACACCAGGCCCGGCGCGCCGGACGACTTCGCCATCAACCGGCCGGATCAGCTGGCCAGCATGTACGCGAAGCTCACCGGCGCGCTCTACGGCGCGGCCACGGGCGTGGGGCTCATCACGCTGCTGGTGGGCGGCATCGGCATCATGAACATCATGCTGGTGTCGGTGCGCGAGCGGACGCGGGAGATCGGCGTGCGGCGGGCGCTGGGCGCGCGCAAGCACACCATCATCCTCCAGTTCCTGATGGAGGCGGCCAGCGTGTCCGCCGTGGGAGGCGCGCTGGGCACCGCGGTGGGCATGGGGCTCGCGTGGCTCGTCGCGTACCTCACGCCGCTGGCGGCGTCCGTGCAGCTCGTGACGGTGGTGGCGGGCGTGGGCTTCTCGGCGGTGGTGGGGCTGCTGTTCGGCATCTGGCCGGCGGCGCGCGCGGCGAACCTGGATCCGGTGGAAGCACTCCGCCACGACTGAAGCAGGGAGACACCGGCGATGTGGATGGCATTCTGGGACACGGTGCGGCTGGCGTTCGGGACGTTCCGCTCCAACCCGCTGCGCTCGTTCCTCACGCTCCTGGGCATCGTCATCGGCGTCACCACGGTGGTGGCGATGATGTCCATCATCGAGGGCCTGAAGAACCAGGTGAACAACCAGCTGTCGGAGCTGGGCACCAACTGCTTCCAGGTGCAGCGGCTGCCCTTCGGCCAGGGCGACCTGACGGCGGCGGAGCTCGCGCGCAGGCCGCGCCTGGGCTACGCGGACCTGGACGCCATCCGGGGGCAGCCGTCCATCCTGGTGGCCGCGGCGGAGGACTCCAAGGGCGGCCAGAAGGCCTCCACGGCGGAGCGCGAGTCCCGGCCCAACGTGCACGTCTGGGCGGGCACGCCGGAGTACTTCGACACGAACTCGGTGAGCATCGCCACCGGGCGGCCCTTCACGGACGCGGAGTTCGTGGATGCACGCAACGTGGCGGTGATTGGCGCGGACCTGGCGGACACGCTCTATCCCGGCATGGAGCCGCTGGGGCGCGAGTTCCGGCTGCTGGGGCGCACCTTCCTGGTGGTGGGCACGCTCAAGCGCCGGGGCGGCATCATGGGCGGGGGCAGCCAGGACAACCAGGCCATGATTCCCCTCTCCACGTACGCGGGCATGTTCGGCATCCGGGACTTCCGGGTGAGCATCCAGGCGCGCTCGGCGGAGGTGCTCCAGCGGGCCCAGGACGAGGTGACGCTCCTCATGCGCCGCCGCCACGGGCTCAAGCCGGAGGAGCCGGACGACTTCTTCATCTTCTCCAATGCGAGCACCACGGAGATGTTCAACAACATCTCCGCGGCCATCTCCGCGGCCAGCTTCGGCGTGTGCCTGCTGTCGCTCCTGGTGGGCGGCATCGGCATCCTGAACATCATGCTCGTCGCGGTGACGGAGCGGACGCGGGAGATTGGCATCCGCAAGGCGCTGGGCGCGAAGCGCTACCGCATCCTCGCGCAGTTCGCGCTGGAGGCCGTGGTGCTGTCGCTGGTGGGCGGCGCGCTGGGCGTGGCGCTGGGCGTGGGCCTGTCGCTCCTGGCGCGGTGGATGGTGAAGCTGCCCACGGAGGTGCCGCTCTGGTCCGTGGTGGTGTCGCTGGCGATGAGCTGCGGGGTGGGGCTGGTGTTCGGCATCTACCCGGCCGCGCGCGCCGCGAAGCTGGACCCGGTGGACGCGATGCGCTCCGAGTAGTCCTCGGAAGTCCCCCGCGCCCTCCCGCCTGAAGAAGGCCCCGACCCGGCAGGAGCGGGTGGGGCCCGGACGTCACGGTCGCTGCCCGCGAGTGCCTACGGGCAGGGGTACGTACAGGTGATCTGCCCGGTGATGGGGTTCTTGAAACAGGTGGGCGTGCAGTCCTGCGCGGTGGCGGACGACGGCGCGACGGCGATGCCCACGCCCATCACGGTGGCGACGACAGCGGCGATGAAGGCGACGTGACGGACGTGCTTGCGAGCCTGCATGGTGTCTTCTCCCTGTAGGTGTTCGTGCTGCGGGGCGAACTGTAGGGCTCGCCTCTGACAATGCCAGGGGCGGGGTTCCACGCTCGCGCGCCGGAGGAAAATTGAAACTCCGGTGCGGCGAAGCAATGCGTCACCTTCGCCAGGGCGACAAGAAACCTCACGCAGGACGCGCGGCCTGCTTCCCGCAGTAGCGAGCGAATCGCAGCAGCGGCTTTTTCCTCGGCGACATCCCTCTCTGCCAACGTGTTGGAGAAGGAGTTGGCCCGCGCGCAGATGCGGCCGGCACCTCTTTCCCCTCAACCCTGTGCAGCGACGCGCAGCCAGCCCGTGCCGGGCTGAACGTCAGACGTGTGTCCTTTGCTCCCTTCGCCGGGGCACTCACAGGAGGCGTGTATGCGAATGACGCGAAGTGGGGCGGTCTGGCTGTGGCTGGCGTGGCCGGTTGCCGCATGGGCAGAGGACGTTCCGGAGTCCACGGCGGCGGAGCATGCGTCATCCAGTGCATGGCACTACCTGACGCGCTTGGACGCGACGACGCTGACGTTTCAGCCGCGCGCGGGCGTGGGCACGGATGAAGGTTTCGTGCAGGTGGAGCCGCCCCTCATCCTCGATGGAGGCGCGGAGTTCGGCGTCAACCTGGGCGCTCCAGTGCGGCTGCGTCTGTGGGGTGGTGGTGAAGGCACGGGCCTCGTGAGGCGGGAGGACTGGGACAGCGTCTCTGACTGGGGGCAGGTGGTGCGCGCTCTCAAGCTGGGCTCGGACCATGCGCCGCTGGCCGTCTGGTTTGGCGGCCTGGACAGCTTCAACTTGTTGTCGGGGCACCTGGTGCGGCGCTACTCCAACCGAAGCAATCCCGACTACCATCCGGCGGGCGGCTTCCTCACCGGCACGCTGGGACCCCTCTACACGCAGGCCTTCGCCTCGGACGTGCTGGGCGCGCGTCTCATGGGGGCGGAGGTCGCCCTGGACGTGCAGCACGTCCTCTTCGGCCAGCCCCGCGAGCCGGGCCGCTACACGCTGGCTCTGTCGGCGGTGCATGACTGGGGGCGGGCCGGAGGGCGCGCGCCTTCGGTAACACTGGCGCACCTGGACGCAACGGCGGTGGTGGTGGTGCGGCCGGGCTTCG
>NZ_RAWB01000298.1 GCF_003612055.1 Corallococcus llansteffanensis | reverse complement strand
GGGCAGGGGCGTGGCGCGCTGCTCCAGCCACTCGCGGATGACGGGGTAGACCTCCGTTGGCGCACCGGTGCCGAAGATGAGGTCGCCGTGGCCGTAGTCCATCTTGTCGCCGCGGTCCCGACCGAAGACGTGCAGGGTCCGGTCGGGGGATGTGAGCAGCGCGTACTGCGCCTCCACGTTGGCGGCGGTCGCCAACCGGTCCGCGCTGCCGCCCATCACCAGCACGGGCTGCTGGAGCTTCGCGATGCCCGCGCGCCAGTCCGTCTTGCGGTCATAGGAGCGGAACGCGTCGTGGGAGATCCAGTCCTGGAACTGGAGCAGCACCTTGCGGCTCATCGCCGACATCATGTTGGCGGAGACCTGCCGCAGGATGCGTGGCGGCATGTGCCGCGGGTTCACCACGAGGTCGGACAGGGGCAGGGCGATGTAGCCCAGGAAGGGGGCCATGCTCGCGCTCATCCACTCCTGCCGGATGCTGCCGGGCCACGCGGCGCGTACGCCGAGCGAGATGAGCGTGTGCAGGAACGGCTCCGACTTGAGGTGCACCGGCGCCCCCAGCTCCAGCAGGCCAGCGAGCTTTTCCCCCTCGGCGCCCTGGGCCACGCCATAGCCCACCAGCCCTCCCAGCGAGTGACCGAGCCAGAAGGCCTGCTTCGCTCCGGTCTCCTTCAGGGCCAGCTCCAACAGGGCCGGCCCGTCCTGGGTGATGTGGTCGTCGATGGTGAAGTCCGTGGGGCGCCTGCCCGGGGGCGGACGCCGTGAGTGCCCGGTGCCACGCCACTCCACGGTGAAGCAGTCGAAGCCGGCGTCGTTGAGGTAGTGCGCCACGGAATAGGGGGGCTCGAAGTCGAAGGTGTAGCGGTTGGCCGCCAGCCCGTGGCACAGCAGCACCGGCTCGGCGAAGCGGCGCACGGCCGCTCGCCGGGCGTGCACGGCCAGCTCCCAGCCGTCGGCGCAGCGCGCCCGCAGCATCACGGGATGCGGTCCCCTCAGGCGGTACCAGTGCCGCACCAGCAGGACCCACACGACATTGACCAGGAGGAGGACGACCGCCGCCTCCAATCCCCACAGGGCCCAACGCCCGAACGGCATTTCTCCTCCATGCGACCGGGGACTGACTCCGGCGCGAATAAAACCCTGCTAAGGTCCGTTCCCTCGCCGTTTCTGCCGCATGGGCAGCCGACCACCTGGGGAAGTCGAGGGAACGATGAAGCTGCGGAAACTGATGTTCGTGCTCCCGAACCTCTTCACCGTCACCTCCATCTTCTGTGGCTTTTACGCCATCACCTTGTGTTCGGGTGAAGCGACGCCGGTGCAGCTGTACCAGGCGGCCCTGGCCATCCTCTTCGCCATGTTCTTCGACGGGTTTGATGGACGGGTGGCCCGGCTGACGAAGACGCAGAGCGACTTCGGCATGCAGCTCGACAGCCTGGCGGACGTCATGTCCTTCGGCGCGGCCCCGGCGCTGCTGGTCTACAAGTGGGCGCTGGCGCCCATGGGCTTCTGGGGCCTCTTCATCTCCTTCGCGTTCATGGCGTGCGGCGCCATGCGGCTGGCGCGCTTCAACGTGCTCGCCATGCGCAACCCGCACGGCGGCGGTGGCAGCTTCTTCGTGGGGCTGCCCATCCCGCTGGCCGCGGGCGTGCTCGTCTCGCTCATCATCTCCCACCATGTGGCTTCGCAGGGCGAAGCGCTGGGTGACGGCGCCCGCATGCCGGTGGCGGTGGCGGTCGGCGCGCTGTCCCTGCTGATGGTGTCCACGGTGCGCTACCGCACCTTCAAGGACGCGCGGCCCGGCCGGAAGACGGCGCTCGTCTTCATGGCCATGGCGCTCACGGGCGGGTTCATTGCCCAGCAGTTCCATCCGGCCTGGGTGCTGGTGACGTACTTCTTCGCGTACCTCGTGATGGGCCTCGTGGAGTCGGCGGTCTCGGTGCGCAGCCGGCTGGTCTCGCGCAAGGTCGGCGCGGGCGCTGTCGCGGCGGTGGCCGTGGCCACCGAGCTGGATGAGGACGATGACGAGGACTCCGAGGCCAACGCCGCCCCGGACGACGGTCCCGCGTACCTCTGAGCCGCCAGGCGCATGACGGAGGACGCGGACCGTGCCCTCCCGGCCCGGGACCGCTAGGATGCCCGGCCCATGCGCGTCGAGCTGCTGTGCACCGGTGACGAGCTCGTCACCGGCCTCATCACGGACACCAACAGCACCTACCTGGAAGGCCGCCTCTTCGACCTGGGCGTGAAGGTCGAACGGGTGACCGTGGTCGGTGACGTGCGCCCGGACATCACGGGCGCGCTGCTGGAGGCCTCGGCGCGCGCGGACGTGGTCATCGTGTCGGGCGGCCTGGGCCCCACCGCGGACGACTTCACGCTGGAGTGCGCCGCCGCCGCCGCGGGCGTGCCCCTCGAGGAGGACGCGAGGGTGCTGGGCTGGCTCAAGGAGCGCTACGCCGCGCGAGGCATGGACATGAACCCGGGCGCCCTGCGCATGGCGAGGATCCCCAGGGGCGCCGAGCCGGTGCGCAACCCTCAGGGCTCGGCCCCGCTGGTCATCCAGAAGCTCGGCCGCGCGCAGCTGTTCTTCCTGCCGGGTGTCCCGCGCGAGTACCGCGCGCTCGTGGACGGAGAGGTGCTGCCGCGCGTGCGCGGCTGGCTCGCCTCCGAGCCCCACCGCACCTTCCGGGCCTTCCGTCTGCTGCGCACGGTGCGACTGCCCGAATCGGTGCTGAACCAGCAGGTGATGCCGCTCGCCCCCAGCCATCCCCGGGTGGTGTTCGGCTTCCGCACGCACGCCCCCGAGAACCACCTGAAGCTGATGGCCGAAGCGCCCACCCAGGCGGAGGCCGACGCCGCGCTCGCCGCCGCGGAGGCCGCATGTCGGGCGGTGCTGGGCACGCACGTGTACGGCGCGGATGGCGGCGAATACGCCCCGGTCCTCCTGGACCTGCTGGCGCGTGCCGGGCACACGCTGGCCGTGGCGGAGAGCTGCACGGGGGGCCTCATCGCGCAGGACCTCACGGCCGTCCCGGGCGCGAGCCAGGTGTTCGTGGGGGGCGCGGTCGTCTACTCGGAGAAGATGAAGTCTGCCTGGGTCGGCGTCCCGCCGGAGGTCCTGGCGGTGCACAGCGCCGTATCCCGGCAGACGGCCCTCGCGATGGCCGAGGGCGTTCGCAAGGCCTGCGGTGCGACGTTCGGCCTGTCGGTGACGGGCTACGCCGGTCCCGGAGGCGGGACGCCCGAGGATCCCGTGGGAACCGTCTACTGCGCGCTGGCTGGTCCCGACCTGGAGCCCCGCTGCGAACGGATCTCGCTCGCGGGTGACCGCGACCGTGTGCGCCTGTTCGCCGCGGCCCACGTGCTGGAAATGTTGAGGTTGCACCTGCTCGCCGCCCCCGTGTCTTCATGAGTCGCTCCAAGTCAAAGCGTCCCCGTCCTTCCGCTCCGGAAGCTCCGTCCACGGCGCCCCAGGCCCCGCTCTCCGGCGCCCCACCAGCCCTGGAAGCCTCCGTGTCCTCCGCCCCGCCGGAGCCTGCCTCCGGCAGCCCCCTGCCGCTGGAAGCCGCCGCCCCGCCCGGGGCCTCCGCGGTGAAGGGCGCGCATCCGGTGCTGAGCGCGGTGCGCCTGTGGCTGTCGGCCTATCGCGTGGAGGTCGTGCTGTTCCTGGTGGCGTTCGCGGTGCTGTCCAGCTTCAGCTCGCAGCGCTTCCTCCGGCAGAGCGCCGCGCCGCACTTCATCTACCAGGCCCAGTCCTGGCTGGACGGGCGGCTCGACGTGGATCCGCAGGTGCTGCCCAACCTGGAGGACTGGGCCTGTGTGCGGCTCGTGGATGGACAGAAGGCGCGGTGCGAAGGCCGCCCGCTCCGGGATGACCGCTGGTTCGTCAGCTTCCCATCCTTCCCCGCGGTGGTGATGCTCCCCTTCGTGGCGTTGCACGGCTACCAATTCAACGACACGTCCTTCGGTGTCTTCGTGGGCGCGCTCGCGGTGGCGCTCTTCTATTCGCTGCTGCGCTTCCTGGCGCAGGAAGGGGAGACCGCGCGCAACCGCGACGACAACGTGGTGATGTCGCTCGTGCTCGCCTTCGGCACGCTGTTCTTCTACTGCGCCATCCGGGGCGAGGTCTGGTTCAGCGCGCAGGTGATGGGCGTGGCGCTCACGTGTCTGTACGTGCGCAACGCCGTGAAGGCCCGGCGCCCCCTGCTCGCGGGTCTCTTCTTCTCCATGGCCGTGCTCACCCGCACGCCGCTCGTGTTCGCGGGCCTCTTCTTCGTCCTGGAGGCGCTCTGCCCGGGACCGGATCGGCTGGCCCAGCTCAAGGCGCTTCCGACCACGTGGAAGCCTGCCCTCCGCAAGCTCGGGCTCTTCGGGCTGGGGGCCGGGCCGCTGGCGCTGCTCGCCGCCGCCTACAACGTCTACCGCTTCGGCAAGCCGGGAGAGTTCGGCCACTCGTACTTCTTCAACAACCGGGTGAACGCGGACATCGACCGCTTCGGCCTCTTCAACCTCGAGTACCTGTCGCGCAACCTCCAGGCCGCGTTCTTCAAGCTGCCCCAGGTGTCCCTGTCCCCGCCGCGGCTGTCGTACGACCCGCACGGGCTGACGCTGCTGCTCACGCTGCCCCTGCTGGTGTTCCTGCTGGTTCCCCGCACGCGTCCTCGCCTGCACTGGCCCCTGTGGCTGACCGTGGCGGCGTGCGCGCTGCCGGGGCTCGTCTACCAGAACACCGGCTACATGCAGTTCGGCTTCCGGTTCAGCCTGGACTACACGCCCTACCTGCTGCTGCTCTTCGCCGTGGGCGGCTGGTCCCTGCGCAACCGCGCGGTGGTGGCCGTGCTGGCGCTTGGCGTGCTGGTGAACTTCTGGGGCGCCGTGGCCTTTCGCGGCTACACGGAGTTCGTCCGGAACTGGTAGGCGGGCGGGACCCGGCGGCTTGAATTCGCCGAGCCCCACGCGCACATAAAGGGCGACATGCAACCTCCCACCGGTCAGCCCCCTCCTGGCAAGCGTTGGCACACCCGTGAGGACAGCGGCATCCGCCTCGATGCCGCGTTGCGCTGGTGGCATGACGACGAGCCCATCGAGCACCTGAAGATCATCGAGCTCTTCAATGCCTCCCTGTTCCTGGACGATGATGGGCGCTATCAGCTGCGCATCGCCCCGGACTGGTGCTACGTCCAGGTGGAGGACGCGGCCTATGAGGTCCGCACCGTGGACATCACGCCGGACGAGCGTGTGTCCCTGCGCCTGAGCGACCGGACGGCGGAAGCGTTGGATCCAGCCTCGCTCCAGCTCACGCCGGAAGGCGTCCTCACCTGCCGCGTGAAGCAGGGGAGGGCGAAGGCTCGCTTCTCCCGTGATGCGCAGTACCAGTTCGGCGAGCTGCTGGAGGAGGCCCCGGAGGGCCACCTGGTGCTGCGGGCCGGACAGCGCCGTCTGGAGGTCCCCCTCTCGCTGGATGCGCTTCAACCGGCCTCCTAGGCCGCCTCGACGGAAGCCGCGGACACGGGCGGCGCCGCGGCGCCCACCAGCTCACGGGCGAGGGAGGCGAGGACGTCTGGATGCTCGCGCAGCCACTCGCAGGCCCGCTCCCGCCCCTGTCCGATGCGCTCTCCACGCAGGCTGAAGTGGCTGCCGGACTTCTCCACCACGCCCGCGCTCACGGCGAGGTCCAGCACCTCGGCGGTGCGGTGGATGCCCGTGCCATACAGCACGTCGAACTCGGCCTCCTGGAACGGGGGCGCCAGCTTGTTCTTCACCACCTTCACGCGGGCCCGTGAGCCCACCACCGCATCGCCCTCCTTGAGGTTGCCCATGCGGCGGATCTCCATCCGCACCGACGCGTAGAACTTCAGCGCGTTGCCACCCGTCGTCGTCTCCGGGTTGCCGAACATCACGCCAATCTTCATGCGGATCTGGTTGATGAAGATGATGCACGTGCCGGAGCGGCTCACCGCGCCGGTGAGCTTGCGCAGGGCCTGGCTCATGAGCCGCGCCTGGACGCCCATGTGCGCATCCCCCATCTCCCCTTCGATTTCCGCGCGGGGCACCAGCGCCGCCACCGAGTCCACGACGATGAGGTCCACGGCGCCCGAGCGCACGAGCTGCTCGGTGATCTCCAGCGCCTGCTCTCCGGTGTCGGGCTGGGCCACCAGCAACTCCTCCGCGCGCACCCCCAGCTTGCGTGCATAGGACAGGTCCAGCGCATGCTCCGCGTCGATGAAGGCCGCCACGCCCCCCACGGCCTGGACCTGGGCGATGGCGTGCAGGGTCAGGGTCGTCTTCCCGGAGGACTCATTGCCGAACAGCTCCACCACGCGTCCTCGCGGATAGCCCCCCACGCCCAGCGCACGGTCCAACCCCACCGAACCCGTGGGAATGACCGCCACCTTCTGCTCCGGCGCGTCCGCCCCGAGCGTCATCACCGCGCCCCGGCCGAACTGCTTCTCGATGGACGCCACCGCCGCCGCCACTGCCTTCAGCTTCTCCGTCAGCCTGCTCATCTCGTCTGACTCCCTCGCCGCCCCGCGGGCTCGATGCCTCGGACGTGGAGACAGCAACGGACATGCCGGGCGAGCTCCCCGGCGAAGGTCGTTCCAGGTGCGTCCAGGTCCGTCATGTCCGTCCGGCGCGGTGGAGCGGCACGGCTGTCTCCCGGCGCCTGAGAAGACGCAAGGAAGGGCGTGTCCGCATAAGCAGGCACGGGGGGACACGACAGCCTGGCTTGGGGAGGCAGAATGCATTGCATTGAATCCCCGGGGTGCCCGCGTGACTTCTTCCAGCGTGAAAACGACCCGTGAGAACCTTCCCCATGTGGTCATCCTGGGAGGCGGCTTCGGCGGCCTCTACGCGGCCCGGTACCTGCGAAAGGCAGGGGTTCGCGTCACGATGGTGGACCGTCACAACCACCACCTCTTCCAGCCGCTGCTGTACCAGGTGGCCACGGCCACGCTCAGCCCGAGCGACATCGCCGCGCCGCTGCGGGCGATGCTCGGACGTGATCAGGTCCAGGTGTTGCTCGCGGAGGTGACCGGCATCGACACCGCGAACAAGCGCGTCCTCCTGTCCGACGGGGAGCTGGGCTACGACTTCCTCATCGTCGCCACCGGGGCCACGCACTCGTACTTCGGCAACGATGCCTGGTCGCGGCACGCGATGGGGTTGAAGACGGTCGAGGACGCGGTGGAGATCCGTCGGCGGGTGCTGCTCGCCTTCGAATGGGCGGAGCGCGAACCGGACCCCGAGCGTCGCCGCGCGTTGCTCACCTTCGCCATCATCGGTGGAGGCCCCACGGGCGTGGAGCTGGCCGGAGCCCTGGCGGAGATCAGTCGTCGCTCATTGACGGGCGACTTCCAGAACATCGACCCGCGGGACGCACGCGTCATCCTCATCGAGGGGATGGACCGCGTGCTCCCCACCTACCCCGAGAACCTCTCCCGCGACGCACGCAAGGTGCTGGAGAACCTCGGGGTCGAGGTCCGCACAGGGACCCGCGTGACGAACATCGACGCCACGGGCCTGGACATGGGCGCCGAGCGTCTGGCCGCCCGCACCGTGCTCTGGGCCGCGGGGGTGGAGGCCTCTCCGGTGGCCCGCTCGTTGGGCGTGGAGCTGGACCGTGCGGGACGCGTTCCCGTGACGCCCGAGCTGACCGTGCCCGGGCACCCAAGCATCTTCGTCGTGGGGGACTTGGCGCTCGTCAAACAGGCGGACGGAAGCGCCGTCCCGGGAGTGGCGCCTGCGGCGATGCAGGAGGGGAAGCACGCGGTCCTCAACCTCCGCCGCCAACTGGCGGGCCAGCCGATGCAGCCCTTCCGCTACTGGGACCGGGGCACCTACGCCGTCATCGGCCGGGGCCATGCCGTGGGCGTGGCCTTCCGCCGCGTCCAGCAATCCGGCCTCGTCGCCTGGCTGGCCTGGCTCTTCATCCACATCACCTTCCTCGTGGGCTTCCGCAGCAAGCTGGCCGTGCTGCTCAACTGGGCCTACGCGTACCTGACCTTCGGCAGCTCGGCGCGCATCATCACCGGCCCCGTGTCGCGCCCCGATGCCCGCGTCGCGGAGCGACTGCCCGGAGAGGCTCCTTCGGTCGTCACGGCGCCCCCTTCCGCGCGTGATGCCGCTGCCCCCGTGCGCGTGCCGTCCTGAAGTCCCCGGCTCCGGGCATCAGTCCTTGTCGCTCGGAAGCCGGCGTCCGTTGCTGTCCACCGGATCCGCTCGCCAGGAAGGAGCAGGAGGGCGTGAGGCGCCTGCCAGCCCCTGGGTGTTGGCGTGCAGCCAGCCTCGGCGGTCCAGCATCCGGCAGTCGACGGCGAGTTGCATGTCCACGTCCTCGATGCGCCCATGCCCTTCCAGGTCCGCGCGCGTCAGGGCCAGCTTGAGGATGCGGTCATGCGCGCGGGCGGACAGGCCATGGTGGCGGACCGCGAGCTCCAGCATCTGCTCCGCGCGGGGTGACAGCACGCAGTAGCGGCGCAGCAGGTGGGAAGGCATCTGGGCATTGCAGTGCACGCCCGGCGCGTCCTGGAAGCGGGCACGCTGCCGCTCGCGCGCGGCTTCCACCCGCTGCCGGTAATAATGGCTGGGCAGCTCCTGGCTCTTCGCCGCGAGCTGGTGGTACTCGACGGGCCGCGTCTGCACGGTGATGTCGATCCGGTCCAGCAGGGGACCGCTGACGCGTGCGTGGTAGTCGAACACGCGGTGCTCCGGGCAGGTGCACGTGCGCTCCGGCACGTTGAAGTAGCCGCAGGGGCAGGGGTTCATCGCCGCCACCAACATCACCCGGCAGGGATAGGTGATGTGCTGGTTCGCCCGCGCCAGATGGATGGCGCCCTCCTCCAGGGGCTGGCGCAGCACCTCCAGCACGTTCTTGCGGAACTCCGGGAGCTCATCGAGAAACAGCACGCCGTGATGGGCCAGGGACAGCTCACCCGGTCGCGCCGCGGGGCCCCCGCCCACGAGCCCCGCGTCGGACAGCGTGTGATGGGGCGCGCGGAACGGGCGCTCTCGCATCAGCGCCTGCTCGTCTCCCAGCAGGCCCTGGATGGAGTAGACCTTCGTCACCTCCAGGGCCTCGTCGAAGGTCATCTCCGGCAGGATGCCCGGCAGCCGTCGCGCCAGCATCGTCTTGCCCGAGCCGGGAGGGCCGGCCATGAGGATGTTGTGTCCTCCGGCCGCCGCGAGCTCCAGGGCCAGCTTCAGCTCCGGCTGGCCCCGCACGTCGGCCATGTCCGCGTTCGCTTTTCGCGGACCGACGCCCGGCGTCGCCGCGCGCAGCAAGGGCGTCAGCGGGGCGCTGCCGGTGAGGTGACCCACGGCTTCGCGCAGGTGGGCCACCGGCACCACCTGGAGCCCCTCCACGAGCGCTGCCTCCGTCGCATTGGCGGCAGGGACCATGACCCCGCGGAAGCCGCCATTCCGGGCCGCCACGGCCAGCGGGAGCACGCCCCGGATGGGCTTGATGGAGCCATCCAGCGACAGCTCTCCGCCAAAGAGATAGTGCGCCAGCGGCTCCTCTTCCATCAGCCGGGCCGCGGCAAGCACTCCCAGCGCGATGGGCAGCTCGAACGCCGCTCCCTCCTTGCGGATGTCCGCGGGGGCCAGGTTGACGGTGATCCGCTTCTGCGGAAGGTCGAAGCCGCTGTTCTTCAGCGCGGAGACGACCCGGACCTTCGACTCCCGGGCCGCCCCTTCCGGCAACCCCACGACATTGAAGTAGGGCAGCCCGAGCGCCATGTCGACCTCGCACTCCACCACCACCGCGTCGATGCCCATCAACGCCCCCGACCGCACCCGAGCCAGCATCGTCTACCCCCTCGCCACCTGCGCCGGGGGAGGCAAGAGCAACGCCCGTACCGGGCCCCCTGCCTCACGACGCCCAGGAGCGCCCATCCACCGCGTCAGACGTTCCGTCCCGGGCGAGGACGTGGGCTCCAAAAAGCAAGAAGCCCGCTGGCATTGGGGAAGGCTCCCCGCCAGCGAGCTTCTCTTTGAACCCTGCGACCGCTGAGGTGTGCGTCAGCCCTGTCCGGAGGAGCGGATCAGGGCGTCGGCGGGGGCGCGGGAGGCGCGCCTTCGGGCGTCGCCTGCGTGCCCTGGATGACCGCGTTCGGGGGCAGCTCGGTGGCCATGCCCAGGATCTTCGCTCCCGCGGCGCGGGCGCCGTCGAGCGCCACGACGAGCTTGCCGTAGTTGGCCGCGTCGTCCGCCATGAAGAAGACGACCTTCTCGTCCGCCTTCTTGGCGTTCAGCATCCGCTTGAGGCGGGTGACGTAGTCGGAGGCGGCGATCTGCTCCGTATTGATGGAGTAGGTGCCGTCCTTGTCCACCTGCACGATGATCTGCTGGGCGTCGGGCTCCGGCGGCGGCTCATTCTCCACCTCCGTCTCCGGGACGCGGACGAGGATGTCCTTCTCCAGGAGCGGGGTCACGACCATGAAGATGATGAGGAGCACCAGCACCACGTCCACGAGGGGCGTGACGTTGATCTCTGAGTTCGGCGCGGACGCGGGCTTGACCCACTGACGCTGCTTGGTTCTTCCTTGGGACATTACTTCTTCTCCTCGACACCCAGGGCGATCTGCTTCGCCTTCGCCTTGCGGGCCGTGTCCAAGACCTTGCGCACGTCGCCCACGTTCAGGGTGTTGTCACCCTTCAGCAGGATCTTCTTGCCCGGATCCTTCTGGAGCTCCGCGGCGATCTTGTCCTGCAGGCCCTGCTCGTTGACCTCGTCATTCTCCACGAACACCTTCTTGTCCGGGGTGATGGAGAGGACGAGCGGGTCGGCGTCCTTGCCGCCTTCCTTTTCAATCTCCGTGGCCTTGGGCAGCTCCACCGACTTGCCGCGCTGGAGCATGGGCGTCACGACCATGAAGATGATGAGGAGCACCAACACCACGTCCACGAGGGGCGTGACGTTGATCTCGCTCTTGATGCCCCCTTTGGGGCCTGCTGACATTCCCATGCGTGCACCTGTGTCCGGGAAGGGGTTCCCACCCCGGGGCAGCTCGGCTGGATGCAGCCGGGCCGCCCACGAGGGCAGGGATGTCCCAGGGGTGGGCTTGAACTAAGCCGCGTGCGAGGAGTGGGCGCCGCCGCCCACGTGCCGCGCAACCACGTCCAGGAACTCGTTGGAGGACTCGGAGATGTCCACGGAGCGGGCATCCACCCAGCCCTGCAGGAAGTTGTAGGCCATCACGGCGGGGATGGCCACCAGGAGGCCGAACGCGGTGGTGATGAGCGCCTCGGCGATACCCGCCGAGATGGTGCCCAGACCGCCGGAGCCGGCCGCCGCCATCAGCTGGAAGGCGTTCACGATGCCCATCGTGGTGCCCAGGAGGCCCACGAACGGCGCCGTCGAACCGACCGTGGCCAGCAGGCCCAGGCCGCGCTTGAGGCTCTGCACTTCGCGCTGCGCCTGGCGCTCCAGCGCCCGCGCCACGGATTCCACCGCGAGGTCCTTGTTCCCGGGGCTGATCCGGTACGCCGTCAGGCCCGAGTTGATGACGCGGCCCAGGTGGCCCACGTCCTTGCCCAGGTTGGTGTTCGCGGCGGTGGTCAGGTCGCCCTTCGCGAGGATGGCGCCCATCTTGGCGGCGAAATTGCGGCTGTCCGCGCGCGTCTTGCGGAAGACGATGATCCGCTCCGCCATGACGACCAGCGACGCCACCGACATGATGGCGAGGGTGAAGATGATCATGCGGGCAAAGAGGCCCGTGTGGTGCCAGATATCAGCAAGAGTGAATTGCATGGCTGTGGAGCGCTCCTCCTCACGAGCGCGGGGTTGGATTCGGCGGACTGCTCAGCAGGTGCGCTCGATCAGCGCGGCAGCTTCAGGTTGAAGTTGAAGGTGTACTGGACCTCGACCGGCCGGCCCTGGAACGTGACCGGCTTGTAGCGTGAGGCGGCCAACACGTCCATCACGGCCTGCTCCATGTGGGGGAGCGGCTTGATGACGCGGCAGCGCTCGACCTTTCCCTCGGTCGTGATGACGCACTTCACGATCATCAGGCCCTGGACGCGCGCCTCGATGGCCTCACGCGTGTAGGACACCTGGGGACCTGAAATCTGCTCCGGACGCGTCATGCCCTGACCGAACGACAGCACGTCCGTGCCCGTCCCGCCCAGCTGACCGCCCACCACGCCGCCGATCACTCCGCCGACCACGCCTCCCACCACGCCGCCCGCGACGCCGCCTTCCACGCCGCCCTCGACCTCCGCCTCGCTGGCCTCTTCCTCGGGCTCGGCCTCGGCCTCGGCCTCTTCCGGCTTCTGCTGCGGCACTTCCTTCGGCTGCAC
>NZ_RAWB01000297.1 GCF_003612055.1 Corallococcus llansteffanensis | reverse complement strand
ACCCTGCCCTCCCCTCACCGGGCACGTCACCCATCTCAAGGAAAGCAGCATGTCTCAAGGTGCGACACGACGAGAGGTCCTCCTCCAAGCACTGACGGGCTATGCCCTGGTCCGAACGCTCCTGTGGCAGGACGCGCTCGCCGGCCCGGTGAAGCAGGAGGCCCAGGCGTGGCTCTCCCGCACCCATCAACTCTGTGCGGACGTGCGGGACCGGAAGCTCGCACCACGGGAATGGCAGCGGCAGGTCGAGGCACTCTTTCACCGGGTCCCACTCTCCGAGCTGCTCCGGGCCATCGACGCCGACCGGCTGAAGCCGGGCCTCGAGTTGCCGGATGACCGAGCCGGAGCGATGCCCGCGCCGTTGCCCAGAATCGAGGGGCTACCGCGCGTGTTTGGCACGAAGCTCTTCGGACTGGCACAAGGCCGGGCTGTCGTGCCTCACGGGCATCAAAACATGGTGTCCATGCACGTCGTGCTCGCCGGAGAGTTCCACCTGCGCCACTTCGAACGGGTCGAGAGCCAGCCCGAGCACCTGGTGCTGCGTCCGAGCATCGACCGCGTGTCCGGGCCTGGAGATCTCTCGAGCATCTCGGACCCGCACGACAACGTGCATTGGCTGGTGGCCACGAAGGGCCCCGCCTACACCTTCGACCTCATCGTCGACCGGCTCGACCCGGCGCTCGGCTTCGCCTGGAGGCTCGACTACGTGGACGTTGACGGAGCAGAGCCCCTGGCGGGAGGGCTGCTGCGCGCACGCCGAATCGAATTCGAGGAGGCCCTCCGCCGCTACGGGAAGACTTGATCCGCGCCCAGCGGAGGCCAAGAGGAGGCACTCTCGCCGCGTTCACGGCCGCAAGCCGGTGAGCGCGAGGCGCAGCACCCGGCGCGCGGTGAGCGGATCGTCTTCGTTCGCGACGGCGATCGCGTTCGCCAGCATCATCAGGTCCTTCGTCGTGGCGCTGGCGTGAATCGCGCCCACCGATGACGCCCGTGCCACCAGAACGTTCAACACGTCGAGCAGCATGTCGGTGCAGCAGAGCTCTTCGGCCGAGAGGCCATCCGGGCCCGTCAGCAGCGCAGCGGCAAGCCCGCGGTGGGTCGCGGTGTAGACCGTCACTTCCTCGAGCCAGGCCGACAGCTCTGCGGCGGGATCCTTGCCCGGTTGCGCGGCGGCCCTCGCACAGAGCTGCGCGACGCCCTCTCGGAAGACCGCCTCCAACAGCGCCTGCCGCGACGGGAAGTGCCGGTGCAGGGTCGCCGAGCCGACCCCCGCCCGCCGCGCGATCTCCTCGAGCGACGCCTGCGCGCCATCCCTGCCGACCAGCTCCGCGGCGGCCGCGACAATCTGCTCCCGGTTGCGTCGCCCGTCCGCTCGCAATGGCTTCACATGATCCACGGCGCTCTTCTACTCACCAGAACCTTCCTTGACAAACGGGGTCCCCCTCCGTATCTCATCACGAAACTAAACGGTGGGGTCCACCACTTATAAGAGGAGCGCCCCATGAGCAGCACCGATTCCGTTCTCGTCACGGCCGCTACAGGGCGCCAGGGCGGCGCCACCGCCCGGGCGCTGCTGGCCGAAGGCAGCACATCGGTGCGCGTGATGGTGCGCAATCCGGAGGCGCCAAACGCCAGGGCCCTCGCGGCGGCTGGCGCCGAGGTGGTCGTCGGGGACCTCGACGATCCGGCGTCGTTGCGCGCCGCCTGCGCCGGGGCGCGGGCGGTCTTCTCGATGCAGTCACCGATCCTCTCCGAGACCGGTGTCGACTTCAGCAAGGAGCGCCAGCAAGGGAGGAACCTCGTCGAGGCCGCGCTTGCCGAGGGCGTCGGGACGTTCGTGCACACCGCGACGTCCGGCGTCGGCGACCACCGCACTGTCGAGGGCTGGGCGGAGGGGCGCTGGAAGTCGCATGAGGAGTACTGGGAGAACAAGCTCGCCACCTGCGACCTCGTCCGCAGCGCGGGCTTCAAGCACTGGACCCTCCTCCTGCCCGCCACCTTCATGGATCAGCCGATGTTGGATCCCGCCGGCTTCGTCGAAGGGCACCGGTTGCTCACGGTGATAAGGACCGACCGGCCCATCGCGCTGATCGCGCCGGAGGACATTGGCAAGGCGGCCGCGGCGGCCATCAATGACCCCGCGACGTTCCACGGGGTGACGCTGCAGCTCGCGGGTGACCTGCTCACGCTTCCCCAGGTCGCGGAGATCCTCTCGCGCCTCGACGGCAAGGAGTACACAGTCCAGTCCGGTACGGTCGAGGAGGCCGTCGCGGCCGGCCTGCATCCCGGCGTGGCGCGAGGCCTGACGTACATGAACGTCGCCCCGGTCCTGGCGCGGCCCGAGCTCGCGCGGTCCTACGGCCTCTCGCCCATGAGCTTCGAGGCCTGGGCGCGCCAGCGTCGCGAGACGACCTGACCGCCGCCCTACGGGACCCAGCCGGGCAACGCGGCCGCCTGCTTCACCCACTTCGCCATCTGCGCCTCGTCGAGCGGGTCGTCTTCGCGGATGTCGTAGTAACGCGTGTCCTGGGTCTTGCTGGGGCCGGGAGGGACCGGTCGCAGCGACGTGCCGCGGAAGAAGGTCACCTTCACGTAGTTCGTGAAGGCGTGCATCCCCATGAACCAGCCCTGGCCTTCAATGCCGTAGAACGGCGTGTTCCACTTCACGGCCTTCCGCACCCCAGGCACGTTCCGCACGATGAGCGCGTCGAGCCAGCTCCCGACGTCGCGCTTCCAGCCCGGCAACGCGTCGATGTACGCCTGCACCGGGGCGTCGCCGTCGGCCTTTGCGATCCGCGGATTGCCGCCGGAGAGGAGCTTCACCGGCTTCGCCTTGCTCGCAGCGGGCCGGGCCTTCGCCGACGGCCCATTCAGGGCCACCGCGGCCTTCACGAGCGCCTTGAACGCGCGCGCGTCGACCTTCTCCCCTTCGTGGATGTCGATGGCCCTTCGCGCGTTGCCTTCCAGGCTGGAATTGAAGAGGCCCGATGGATCCGGGAGCTTGGCGCCTTTGAGGAACGTGAGCTTCACGACCGTCTTGTAGGACTCTCCGGTGCAGACAATCCCGTGGTGCGACCAGACCGGAGTGCCCATCCACTTCCACTCCTCGGTCATCTCGGGATCGGCCTCCAGGATCAGCGCCCGCATGCGGGCCAGGGTCTCCCCGCGCCAATCCCCCAGGTCGAGGATGCGCTGGTCGATGAGCCGGGAAGCGGACTCCATCGGCTTGTCCTTGCTCGCACCGGACCGGGCCTTGGTGCCTGTCTTTGGCTGGGATTTCTTGGCCACCTTGCGTGGCTTGCTTGCTTGCGACGTGGCCTTCGTCATGCGGCCTCCAGAGCTGGCCATCCTACGCCACCGTCTTCGGCGAATGATGCAGATCGAATTCGAATGCAATGGACTCGGTTTGCGATGGGGCGGTCTTGTCGAGGGGCTTCATTCGTCCATTTTCTCCAGCAGTTCTTCAAGGCGGTCGACGCGCTCCGTCCAGAAGGCGCGGTAGTGCGCGATCCAGTCGATGAGCGGCTTCATCCCGCGCGGCTCCACCCGGTAGTAGACACAGCGCCCTTCGCGCCGGCCGTTCACCAGGCCAGCGTCCTTCAATGCGGCGAGGTGCTGCGAGACCGCCGGCTGGGAGATGGCGAAGCGCGCCGTGAGGTCCTTCACCGCCGCTTCGCCACGCGTGAGCGACTCGAAGATTGCCCGGCGGCTGGGGTCCGCCAGCGCCTGGAAGATCTTGTCTTCGGCCACGACCGCTCTCTGCATTCACGACAAATAAGTCGCCACTTATTGGTTGTCAAGCGCGCGGATAGACGGCGTAGATGGGTCGCAGCACCGCGGGCTTCGGTCCGGTCGGCGTGTAGATGCGCCCTGGGTGCAACAATGCACCTCCAGATACCTACACGCACCCGGGTCGCCTTGCGGTGCACCCGGGGGATGTCACTAGCGTGGCCTCCTTCCATTCCCCACCGGAGGTCGCGACATGGAAACGGAACGCGGAAGGGCCTGGGTGCCCTGGTTGGTGACGGCGCTGGTGGCGGTGCTCGCGGGCTTCGTGCTGTATCTGTCGCATCGCAGCACGAGCCTCGCTGATGCGGCGGCCACGGCGGCGGCCACCCGGGCCAGCGACGCCGAGGCCGCGAAACAATTGCTTGAGACGAAGCTCGCCGCGCTGGAGGCCGAGCGCGCGAAGCTGTCCACGGAGAAGGACCAGCTCAACACCGAAAAGGAGCAGCTCAGCCAGACGGTGCAGGAGCAGGAGGCGGAGCTGGCCCGGCTCAAGGCCACCTTCGAGGACCTCCAGGACAAGATGAAGAAGGAGATCGCCGAGGGCGCCATCCGCCTGACGCAGAACGGGGGCCGCCTCCAGGTGGACCTCGTCGACAAGGTCATCTTCGATTCGGGTGACGCCAGCATCAGCGCGCGCGGCCAGGAGGTCCTCACCCGCCTGGGCGGCGTGCTGTCCAAGGTGGACGACAAGCTCATCCAGGTGTCGGGACACACCGACGACTCCCCTCCCTCGCAGAAGCTCCAGGCCACCTTCCCCACCAACTGGGAACTGTCCGTCGCGCGCGCCGTCAATGTGGTGCGCTTCCTCCAGGACAAGGGCGGCGTGCCCGCGAAGCGCATGCTCGCGGCCGGCTACGGCGACACGCGGCCCCTGGCGGCCAATGCCTCGCCGCAGGGTCGCGCCCGCAACCGTCGCATCGAGCTGCTGTTGATTCCGGAGCTGGCCGCCCGGCGCAACACCGTCCTCGCGAAGTCGACCTCCGCGAAGCCGACCGCCGCGAAGCCCGCCGTCATGAAGAAGGCCAAGGGCGGCAAGTAGGCGCGAGCAGCCCGCTCAAGCGAACGCGGCCCGGTGCTCCTGGCACCACGCCTCGAAGGTCTGTGCGGGCCGGCCGGTGATGCGCTCGACCTCCGCGGTCCGGGTCGTTCCATTTCCGGACCGGACCGCGGTCCACAGCTCCATCAAGCCTTCGACCATCCACTCGGGGGCGCCGGACTTGCGGACGTTCTCCCCCGCCGCCGTGACGGGCACGTCCGTGCACTTGATGGGCCTGCCGAGGACGCCGGCCAGGATGCGCACCTGGTCATGCGCGCTCAGCAACTCCGGGCCGGTCAGCTCGTAGATCTGGCCCTCATGGCCGGGCGTGGTGAGCGCCACGGCGGCAACCGCCGCGATGTCCTTGGGAGCGATGGGGGCCACCTTGCCGTCCGCCGTCGGGGTGAAGACCGTCCCCTGCGTGCGGATGGGCGTGCTCCATTGCAGCGCGTTGGACATGAACGAGCCGGGCCGCAGGAACGTCCAGGCCATGCCCGACGCCTCGATGAGGCGCTCCTTCTCGCGGTGACGCCGGCCCATGGCGCTGTTGCCGTTGGTGCCCAACGACGAGACCTTCACCACCTGTTGGACACCGGCCCGCCGTGCCTCCTCGATGAGCATCGGGTCCGCCGCGTCGCCCTCCCCGGTCAGCAGCGAGACCATGAACAGGCGCTCGACGCCCTGAACCGCGCGCTGCACGGTGGCGCGGTCTCCCAGGTTGCCGATGATCCGCTCGATGCGCGCATCCAGGTGCGCGGCCTTCCGCTCGTCACGGGTGACGATGCGAAGGGGCACCCCCTCCGGCGACAGCCACGTGACCAGCTCCTTGCCAATGTTTCCCGTCGCTCCAGTGATGAGGATCATCTCGCGCTCCCTGCTGTGTGTCCTGCGTGGGACCTCATAATTGACTGCTCACTCATTAACCAGACGCGACAGGGGCTCCAGCCCTGGCACATCGGGTCTCAACGCTTGGAGGGGCGCTCGGGCGCCAGTCCGCTCCAGAGGGCGTGGACGACGCCGCGGACATACGCCTGCTGCGAAGCGGGCTGCTTGCGCGCCTTGTCGAGCATCACCTGGAGGAACGTGTGGTGCCACAGGGCACCGATGAAGGCCTGCGCGACGATGTCGAAGTCGCCCTCGCGAACCCGTCCGAGTCGGGCCTCGGCGGCCAGGTAGTCCGCCACCTTCCGGGTCCGCTTCGCGGCACGCTCCGAGGCGCCAACGATGGGGTGCTGCGCGCGGGCGGCGGGCTCGGGCTCCTGGCGGTTGCTCCAGGCCATCATCGTCGTGGGAATGAAGCGGGAGAACCCGTCCATCAGGTGCGTGCCCAGCTCCACCAGCGTGTCCTCGACGCTGCCCTTCCCCACGCGCGCATCCAGGTCGATGGGCAGCAGGTGCTCGGGGTCTCCCTGGGGCGTCATCGCCGCGCGGAAGAGCGCCTCCTTGGTCTTGAAGCGCTTGAAGAGGATGCCCGGGGAGACCCGCGCTCGCGCGGCGATCTCCACGCTCGTCGCCCGCATGCCGCGCTCGAGGAACACCTCGCGCGCGGCCTTGAGGATGTCTTCGTCCTGGATGGTGACGGGTCGGGCCATGGTCGGTTATTGACTGGTCACTATCCTAACGACCGTCCATCGGTCCGTCAACGCGAACTGCGCCCGGAGCCATCCGCCTCAGCGCCGGACGTGGAGCCGGAGCCCGCTTGCGCGAGCGGCGCCATCGCCCAGACTGGCCTCTTCGAGCCCTGGCTTCAGCGTGAGCGCGGGGATGTCGTAGTCCCCACCGTTCTGCTTGCGATAGGCGATCGGCGCATCCGTCCACAGGTCGTCGAGCCGCCTGCCCAGCTCCTGCTGGACGCGCGCGAAGCGCGCTTCATCCATCCTCTCGACCTTGTAGAGGACGAACGGCGGCAGCACGTCGAACCCAGGGTAGTGCAGGATGCCGTGCGTGATGGGGAAGAGCAGGTCCCCTATCGGCCCGTTGATGCCGCGCTCGGCGTAGTGCGACTCCCAGCCTCCGGCGGTCACGATAAGCATGGCGCGCTTGCCCTGGAAGACGCCTTCGCCGTAGCGGTCGCCCCAATGGGTTTCGGAATGCTCACCGACGCCATACGCAAAGCCATAGGCGTAGACGCGCTCCACCCAGCCCTTGAGGATCGCGGGCATCGAAAACCACCACAGCGGGAACTGGAAGAGCACGGCGTCGGCCCAGCGGAGGTCGGCCTGCTGCGCGGCGATGTCCGGCGCCTGCGTGCCGGTGGTGTAGGCCTGTTGCGAGTCGGCGATGAGGTCGAGCCGACGGCTGCGATCACGCTCCAGGAAGTCGTCTCCATCGGCCGCGGGCTTCCAGCGCATCGCGTACAGGTCGGAGACGCGGACGTCGTGTCCGCGCTGGGTGAGCCGGTCGACAGTGAAGTTCTTGAGCGAACCGTTGAGGGATCGCGGTTCGGGGTGCGCGTAGACGATGAGGACGTTCATGGTTCTCCGGCCGGCATGGAGTCAGGCTGGAGGCAAACGTGCGCTCTTCATGCTATCGGTACAAGTACGCACATGTTTGGTAGGTAGTATCAAAAGGAGAACCAATGGGCGCACGGCGGCGGGTTGAAGGGAAGAGCGGCTGCTCCGTGGAGTCGGCGCTCGCGGTGATTGGCGGACGCTGGAAGGGCGTTGTGCTGTATTGGCTTTCGACGCGGACGCTCCGGTTCGGAGAGCTGCGAAAGCTGCTGCCCAACTGCACGCAGCGCATGCTGACGCTGCAACTGCGCGAGTTGGAGCAGGACGGCCTCGTCAAGCGCACGGTCTTCGCGGAAGTCCCGCCGCGCGTCGAGTACGAGCTCACGCCCTTCGGCAAGAGCCTCCAGCCCATCCTCCTCGGCCTGCGCGACTGGGGCGACCGCTATCGCAGCCGTCTGCCCTGACGCGGGGTCTCCCCGCCGAGCATTCGCGGCCAGAAAAACCAGGAATCAATTCAATACCAACTCACCCCGTTATTCGAACACATAGAGTGCGGCCAGACCCTCCCCTGGGGACGTTTGCAGGGGGAGCAGCCTTGATTTAGCCTCCCGCGAAATGCTGCGTGCGCGAGTCGTTCGATTGTTCGTGCTGGCGGCGATCCTCGCGGTGCCTGGAATTGCCCGCGCGCAGATCGTGGTCAGCCTTTATCCGGTCCAGGGAAAGCTCGACCCCAAGATCCGTGCTGACGCGGAGGGACTCATCGAGTCCGGGGTCCGTTCAAGTGACCGGCGGTGGGGAACGTTCGTCCTGCGCGGCCCCGTGCCGCTGAAGGCGTCGTGCGCGCCCAAGGCGACGACGGAGTGCCTGGCCGGGCTCGGGCGCGGGGGCGCCATCATCTACGCCGAGGCGGCGATGGACGACGGGCTGGTCTCCGTCACCCTGTCGCTCATCACTGCCCAGCAGCAGCGGACGAAGCCCGTCAACTTCCGCTTCAGCCCCGGGTTCCTGGACCTGCGGCCGGCGCACTACGCGGTCGAGCAGCTCGAGAAGGCCGCCACCGAGCTGAGGTCCACCCCGGTCGCGGATGGGGCGGCACCCGCCGAGCCCCAGGCCGAGGTCCGTCCCGTGCCTCCGCCGCAGGCCGTCGCGGACGCGCCGCAGTCCACCGGAGAAGTCGACCCGCTGTATGAGGCGGGCTCCGCGTCACGCGCCTCCGAGTCGCTCTACGACCAGCCCAGGCCCAGCTCGTCCGGGTGGATGCGGAAGACGGGCATCTACGCATCGATTGGCGGCGCGCTCGTGCTCGGCACCGGCGGGTTCTTCGGGCTGCGCAGCCGCAGCCTGAACAATGACCTCTCCAGCCGCTACACCGAGGGCCGCCTCGTGCCGGCGGACCGGCCGAAGTACGACCAGGTGAAGACCTACAACACGCTGGCGAACACCCTGATGATTGGTGGCGGCGTCGTCGCGCTCACGGGGCTCACCTTCTGGGGCCTGTCCACGGTGTCCTTCGATTCGGATGGCCAGGGCGGCGGAAACGTCTACGTGAGAGGGCGCTGGTGATGCGTTCGTTCGTGGTGTGGGGTGCGGTGCTGTTCCTCGCGTGTACGAGTACGCCCGAGGGGCTGTGCGAGAACGACTCGGGCTGCCTGCCGGGCCTGCGCTGCCAGGAAGGGATCTGCGCCGGGTGCGGCGGCGATGGCGATTGCCAGGCCTGGGAGGCCTGCTCGGCGAACCGGCGGTGCGAGCCGCGCGAGGGGATGTGCAGTAGCAACACGCAATGCCAGGCGTGGGAGGTCTGCGGAGCCGGCAACACCTGCGAGCTCGCTGAGGGCTCATGCCTGTCGGCGGCGGACTGCAAGGCCCACGAGGTCTGCAACGAAGCAACGCGGAAATGCGACCTCCAGCCGGGCCGGTGCAACACCTCCGACGACTGTGCCGGCGGGTCCCTCTGGGCGGCGACGTGCGCGCAGGACAACCAGTGCCAGTCCGTGCCGGTGGCCGGGAACGACGTGCTCATCTGGGGCACGCTCTCGGAGGGCGCCTGCTACGCCGACGCGATCTCCAGCGTCCTGACGCCCACGCGCGCACAGGTGGGCTTCGGCTGCTACTCCTCCGTGGATGACAATGCGGTGGTCTCGCCCAGCGGCCGCGTCCACTACATCGACGGGGAAAAGGACCCGGCACGGCTGAAGGTCTTCGTCCCGGACGCCTTCAAGGTCGAGGGGAGGACCCGCTCGTACCCTTCGGATGGAGCTGCGAACGACACCCAGCTTCCGACGCCGGGATGCAGCGCCACCCAGGACGTCGCGAGTTTCGTCATGCAGGCGGGCACCGGCGCCATTGCCTACAACTGCGGCGGTGTCGGGGGTGGCAACACGTATTACAACCTCCAGGGCGGAGTCGTGGCGTCCGGGCACCGGCTGATCGCGTGGAACGCCTCGGACCACCTGCTCGCCAGCGAGACCTCCTCCGACCTGGTGGTGCTGACCCCCACGCGGACGGTCGTCCCCGTCACGGGGCTGCCGGTCGACCGGACTTTCATCGACGCGCGCGCGCGCCCGACGGGCTTCCGGCTGGCCCTCTTCCGGTCCACCGACGTCCAGCAGCTGTGGCACATCGACCAGGAGGGCGTTGCGACGCTGGAGGGGACGTACGGTGCGTTCCCTGAGAACGTCTACGGCGGTGGGTACGGGGTGCTGGACTCCGCGGGAGCCCTCCACGTCGAGTCCTCACGGCGGGACAAGGTGTTCGTCGACGTCGTCGTCAGGCGGCCGGCCGACGGCTCTCCCGGCACCATCGTCTACTCCGAGGACTCCGCTCCGGCGTCGGTGAACTACGCGGCGAACTACGAGCAGCTCTTCAACTACATGCACATCTCGTATCTCTTCGCGGGTCCCTAACGCTTCATCCCGAGGCTGACAAGCGCCGCCAGGAGGCGGGAAGCCCTCCTTCGGCGTCAGGCCTGGGGTGAGCCGCCAGGCTGCTGCTGGGCCTCGCGATCCACGAGCTGCTTGCGCACGTCGTTCATGTCCAGCGCGCGGACCTGGCGCAGGAGATCCTCGAGCGCCGCCGCTGGCAGCGCCCCGGCCTGCTCGAAGAGCCTGATGCCGTCGCGGAAGACCATCAGCGTGGGGATGGAGCGGATCGCGAACACGCCGGAGAGCTCCGCTTCCCGGTCGGTGTCGATCTTCCCGAAGGTGATGTCCGGGTGCTTCTCGCTGGCCTGCTCGAAGACGGGAGCAAAGGTGCGACAGGGCGCGCACCAGGTCGCCCACCAGTCCAGGAGCACGATCCCTTCCTTCGACACGATGTCCTTGAAGTTGCCTTTGCCGATTTCGATGGTTGCCATGGCTGAGACTTGTGTCTCCCGAAAGGAGAGTGCCAGTCCCCCTCGCGGCTACCGTGCGACCTGGGGTCGTGGGCACAAGTGCCCGAGCGCCCGGCATGCCTGCCGCGTGACCTTCGAGACGCCGCGCTTCGACCTGACGTAGAACGGGCCATGGCCCATGCCCCCGACAGCGTGCTGCTCTCCTCCGCCACGGTGGAGAGCGGTGAAGGACTTGCTCAGCACATCCGCACCGGACACCACCAGTTCATCGCCGATGAACCGGCGGCGCGCGGTGGCGGGGATCTGGGCCCCGCGCCGTACCAGCTCCTCATGGGCTCGCTCGGCGCGTGCACGGCCATCACGCTCAAGATGTACGCGGAGCGAAAGAAGTGGGACCTGGGCAAGCTCGTCGTGCGCCTCAAGCTGATTCGCGAGCCCGCAGGGGAGCGCGTCGAGCGGGTCCTCGACTGCGCTGACACGGTGACGGCGGATCAGCGTGCCCGGCTGCTCGAAATCGCCGCGAAGACGCCCGTCACGCTGACGCTGTCACGCGCGCTGCACATCGACACGCGCTTCGCGTCCACCGAGCCCACCGAGCCCACCGAGCCCACTGGGACTACGGGTTGAAGAGCTTCGAGGCGTCGACGTACGCGTTGTACTCGGCCAGCTTGCCGCCCTCGAAGCGGGAGATGGTGGCCCAGGGCACGGTGAGCTTGCTGCCGTCCTTCTGGAGCGGATCGCCCAGGTGGAGGGAACGGTCAACGCGTCCCAGGGTGCCACCGGCGGGCTGCTGCTGAAGCTCGCACCCCAGCCGCGCGCCTTGCATCGGAGCCCGTCCTCGCTGAGCATCGGTCCGTGTCTCCACGCCCCTTCGCGTCGTCACGCGGCTCGCACTCCTCGCTGGTGGGTTCGCGTTGAGCGCGGGCGCCAGTCCTCCACCGCGCCGCGTCCTGGCCGACCTCTTCGTGCGCACACGCGCTCACGAAGTTGCGCTCGTGCTCGGCGCGGCGCTCTGCACCGCACTGCTCGCGCAGGTCGCCATCGCTGTGCCGGGCTCACCGGTGCCCATCACGGGACAGACGCTCGCGGTCGTCCTCACTGCCGCCGCGCTCGGGCCTGGACGGGGCATGGCCGGGCAGCTCGTCTATCTCCTGCTGGGAGCGGTGGGACTGCCGTTCTATGCGAAGGCGGCCAGCGGCTGGGGTTCGCTTGTCGGGCCGACCGGGGGCTACCTGGTGGCCTTCCTGCCCGTGGCCTGGCTCGTGGGCCTCGCGGCGCGCCACGGCCTCGACCGGCGGCCGTGGACGGCGGTGCCCGTCTTCCTCGGGGGCCAGCTCGTCGTCCTGGGCATCGGCATGGCCTGGCTCCGGGTGGCGGCCTCACTCGACGCCAGCACCGCTTTTCACAAGGGATTCCTCCCCTTCGTTCCAGGAGGGGTGCTCAAGGCCGCCATTGGCGGGGGGCTCACGTCCCTCGCCTGGCGGCTCGCACGGGCTCGCGCGTCCCGCTCCACGGCCCCGTGAAAGAAGCCATCGCGTCGACGTGCTGCCGCGCGGCCTCGATGTCCGCCGGGGTGATGGGCGAGCGCTTCACCAGCACCCTGGGCGCGCCCACACACACCTGCGCGGACTGGCGGCCCGTTCGCCGCACGGGGGTGCCCGTTCGCCGCATACCCGTCCCCACCGGCTGAACACTCCCCCCGGGCGGTCCTCACGCGGGCACGGTG